>DASPTH010000088.1:0-2255 GCA_035623515.1 Acidimicrobiia bacterium | reverse complement strand
GTCGCGGTGGCGCTGATTGAGGCCGCCGAGCGCGACGGCCGGCTCAGGCCGGGCGGCACGATCGTCGAGCCGACCTCCGGAAACACCGGCACCGGTCTTGCGATCGCGGCCCGGCTTAAGGGGTACCGCGTGATCGCGGTGATGCCGGACAAGATGTCACGCGAGAAGATCGATCTGCTCCGCGCCTACGGCGCCGACGTCGTGCTTGCCCCTACGGACGTCCCGCCGGACTCGCCGCAGTCCTACTACAGGGTTGCCGACCGGCTCACGTCCGAGATCCCGGGCGCGTTCCAGCCCAACCAGTACTGCAATCCGGCCAATCCGCAGGCCCACTACGAGTCGACCGGGCCCGAGATCTGGGAGCAGACCGCCGGGCAGATCACGCACCTGGTCGCCGGCGTGGGCACGGGCGGCACGGTCACCGGCACAGCCCGTTACCTGCGCGAGCGCAACCCGGACCTCGTCGTGATCGGCGCCGACCCCGAGGGATCGATCTACTCGGGCGGGCCCGAGAACGTTCGCCCGTACCTGGTCGAGGGCGTCGGCGAAGACTTCTGGCCCGAGACGTTCGACCCCTCGATCATCGACCGGTGGGTCACGGTGTCCGATCGCGACGCGTTCATGACCACGCGCCGTCTGGCGCAACTCGAGGGCATCCTCGCCGGCGGATCGGGCGGACTCGCGCTGCACGCCGCGCTCCAAACAGCCGCAGACATCGACGACTCCGACGCACTGATCGTGGTCATCCTCCCCGACGGCGGTCGCTCGTACCTGTCGAAGATCTACTCAGACGCGTGGATGCGCCAATACGGCTTCCTCGAGCGCGACTCCAAGCTGCTCGTCGGCGACGTGCTCGCCCGCAAGCGCGAAGCCGGTGAGATCCCGCCGCTGGTCACGGTCCAGACCCATTTCAAGGTCCGCGACGCCGTCGCGCTCCTGCACGAGCACCGCGTCTCGCAACTTCCGGTCGTCAGCGCGCACGATCCGGCGACGGTCGTCGGCGCGATCGGCGAGCGCGGGCTGCTCAAGCGCGCCGCGGAGAACCCGGCGATCCTGGATGCCGAGATCGTCGAGGTCATGGAGGCGCCGTTCCCGGCGGTGTCGACCGAGGACCCGGTCCGCGATGCCGTCGAGCTGCTCGTCGGCGACCAGCAGGCGTTGCTGGTCACCCGTGACGGTCGTGCCGAGGGGCTCGTCACGCGGACGGATTTGCTGGAAGCATTGGCTTCGTGACCGAATCCGCCGACGACCGGCGAGACGCGTTCGCGACCCGCGCGGTCCACGCCGGCCTGACCCCGGATCCCAGCTACGGCTCGGTCATTCCGCCGATCCACCAGACCTCGACCTACGCCCAGCGCCGGCCCGGCGAGTTCGTCGAAGACTACGACTATTCGCGGTCGGCGAACCCGACCAGGGGGGCGCTCGAGCAGGCCCTCGGCGAACTCGAGGACGGTCGCGCGGTGACGTTTGCGTCCGGTCTCGCCGCCGAGCACGCACTGATCACGATCGTGTGCGAACCCGGTTCGCACGTCGTTCTCCCCGCCGATCTGTATGGCGGGACGTACAGGCTCGTCGACAAGGTGATGCGCCGGTGGGGCCTCGAATACGACCTCGTCGACCAGACAGACCTGGCCGCGGTCGAGCGGGCCGTGCGTGAGGACACGCGGATGATCTGGGTCGAGAGCCCGACGAACCCGTTTCTGCACGTGATCGACATCGAGGCCGTGATCGCGTGCCGGCGCGACGCCCTCGTCGCCGTCGACAACACGTTCGCCACGCCGGCGAACCAGCGCCCGCTCGAGCTCGGCGCCGACTTCGTCGTGCACTCGACGACCAAGTACCTCGGTGGCCACTCCGACGTCGTCGGGGGGGTCGCGGTCACGCGCTCTGATGATTGGTACGAGCAGCTGCGGTTCGTCCAGAACGCGGTCGGCGCCGTCCCGGGACCGTTCGACTGCTTCCTCGTTCACCGAGGGCTGCGCACGCTTCACCTGCGGATGGACGCCCACGCCCGCAGCGCCGCTGCCGTCGCTGAGATGCTGCGCGCCGCGCCCGGAGTGAGCGAGGTGCACTGGCCGGGGTTCAGCGGAATGGTCAGCTTCCGCCACCCTGACGCCTCGGCGATCGCGGCCCGGACCCGTCTGTTCACGCTCGCCGAGTCGCTCGGCGGCGTCGAGTCGCTGATCGAGGTGCCGCAGGCGATGACCCACCAGTCGGTCGAGGACTCGGTCGCCGCGGTGCCGCCCGACCTCGTG
>DASPTH010000081.1:0-13128 GCA_035623515.1 Acidimicrobiia bacterium | reverse complement strand
GCTGCGCTCGCCGCGGTCGGCTGCGCTCTCGGGGGACGCCGAGACCCTGGCGCCGAGCTCACCGGAACCGACGTCGAGTTGCGTCACGTCCACGACGACCCGCAGGCGTACGCCGCGTGCGTTGGCGACATCGGCGATGATCTCGTTGCCGCGGAGTCCGATGACGTTGCCCGAATAGCTGTCCCCGGGCGAGGAGCCGGTGAGGGTCACGGTGCCGCGCTCGAGTTGCACGCCACCACCGGACAGCGGTTCGCCGTGGAGCTCGACGTCGACGTTGCCGGCCGGACCGCCGTCGAGACTGCCGACGAGGCTCACCGTCACGAGGCCCTGCGCGTCGACGCCGCTCTCGCGGGAGCTTCCGTTGACGGTGGCGTCGAAGCCGGCGGCGGGCAAGCCGCCGTTGGCACCCGCTGACGAGGGCGCGGTCGATGGTGCGGGTGAAGTCGCGGAGCCCGTGCTCGGTGGAGCGGATGCCGCGTTCTGGCTCGCTTGCGACTTCGCAATGACGCTCGCCGGTGTCCCGGCTCGGCGCGCCCAGCCCGAGGCGAGCGGGCCCGACGCCATCCAGATCGCGAGGGCGACCGGCGCGAGACCCCATGCGGCGAGCCCGACCGTGCGTGCCGCCGGGCGATCCGCCAGCGCGGTGACGAGTCGCAGCAACGCGGCGGCGAGCACGGCGACGACGCACAGCGCGGTGATCACCAGTACGACGCCGACCTTGGTGTCGGTCCCCGTGCCGAGCCCGTGTAGCACCGCGACGGGCCAGCACACGTACGCCAACCAGTGGACGACGCGCCAGGTGCGGAACCCGAGGCGGTGACGCAGCAGACTGGTCACCACCAGCGCGATCACGAGATCGCAGCCGACTGCGCCGAGCCCCAGCCAGAAGGGCCGGTACGGAGACGCGAACGGGACGACCGCGTCCTTCCAGCCGATCGGTGCGTAGGCGTCGGCGACGACGGTGGTGACGTGCAGCGCGAGGAACGCGACGACGAGCAGCGACACGTTGCGGTGGACGAACTCGATCACGAATCGCGGCCACTCGGGACTGCTCCAGCGGTAGGAAGTGACGATTCCCAGCAGCACGCTGAGGGTGAGCAGCACGAGCGTCACGACGCCGGTGGCGCGTGACAGGTACCAGATCGTCGATGAGCTCGCGACGACGAGACCGCTCACGAGATCACCCGCGTGTCACGAACCACCGGTGCGCGTGTGCGGCTGGGCTCGCGGTATGGGCTCGTTCGCGTACGGGTCCGTTGGTGGGACCGGCTCAGCGGACGATCCGCTCGACGCGCTGGGGTCGGCCGACGATGGTGCAATCGCGGGCGTCGGGTTCGGGTTGCCGCCGGAACCGGCCGCGCGGTGCGCGAGGAACGCGGAGAACAGCGCGGCGAACGCGACGCCTGCTCCGGCGAGGATCCGCGTCACCAGCGAGATCTTGTGCATCCCCGCGTCGCGGTCTCGCGGTCTCGTTGGCGCCACGGCCACTCCTCGTCGTCGGCGCGGTCACGGGGAACGGTAGGAGTTCTGGGTAAGACCTTGGTAAGAGTCTCGCGAGAGCAGGGAAATCGGGGCCCTGAGGGTCGTACCGTGCGCGGAGCGACCGGAAGGACCCCAAATGGCCGACGGTGCCATCGTCGGACGCCGACCGGCGGCGCCCGTCGCCACCGAGAACGTCGAAGGCAATGCGAGGCTCACGGGTGTCTCGGGTGCCGCGCTCTTCGGGCTCCTCGCCGTCGAGGGCGTGACCATCCTGCGCATCCACGACCTGTTGTCGGTCCACGTCTTCGTGGGGATGGTCATCGCCGCGTTCGCGGTGACCAAGTTGGCGAGCGTCGGGTACCGCTTCGCGCGGTACTACCTCGGGGATCCCGCGTACGTGCGGAAAGGGCCTCCGCCGATGATCTTGAGGATCGTCGGTCCACTCGTCGTGGTGACGACCATCGCGGTCGTCGGCACCGGGATCGTCGCGCTCGCCGTGGGGCGCTCTGCCCGGTGGCTCGTCGACCTGCACAAGGTGAGCTTCATCTGCTGGTTCGCGGTCACGACCGTGCACGTGATCGGCCACGTCCTCGACACGCCGCGCCTCGCGGTGGCCGACTGGCGCGGCAGTGAAGGCGTGCCGGTGCCCGGCGCGGCGCTTCGTCGCCTGACGCTCGTCGTGACGCTGCTCACGGGTCTGGTGCTCGGCTACGCGGTCCTGCACTCCGGTTGGCTCGACACGTGGCACCGGGTGCGCGGCTGATCCTTCGGGCGTGTTGCATGGAAGACTGCGAGCCATGAGCACGAGGCGGATCGTGGTCGGTGTCGACGGCTCACCGGGAAGCCGCGCCGCGTTGCTCTGGGCGGCCGACGAGGCGATGGCGAGAGAGGCCGAGATCGAGGCGGTCATGGCGTACGACTTCGGCCTCGCGTGGATCGACGTCGGCTCGGACGCGCAGGCGCGGTTCATCGAGAGCGCCACGAAGAAGGCCCAGGAATCACTGCACCAGGTGTTGGCCGAGGTGCTCCCGGAGCCGCGACCGGTCGCGGTCCATCCGGTCGTGGTCGAGGGGGCTCCGGCCGCGGTGCTCGTCGAGATGTCTCGCAACGCCGAGTTGCTGGTGGTCGGTACTCGGGGCCGCGGCGGCTTCACCGGGCTCCTGCTCGGGTCGGTCAGCCAGCGTTGCGTCGAACGGTCCCCGTGTCCCGTCGTCGTCGTGCCGATACCGGCATGACGGCCAACCCGATCCGAGAACCCGCGGGCTGAGCCCGGTGGATCAGGGCCGGATGCTCATGATCGCCAGGACGCCCGCCAAAGCTCATGTGACGATGCGCCCTGCGGGCGGAGGCGCCGTCACTGCTTGGTGGTCAGACCGCACGCCGGCGCGCCATCGAGGAAGCCCTCGCGGAAGGCGCGGAAGCGCACGAAGCCGTCGTTGCCCGGCGTCTTGGCTCCGGGATAGGCGAGCAGCGCCGAGACTGCCTCGTCGAGGTCGCCCGGCGAGAGCGTGGCGTCGGTCTTGCGCGTTCCGTCGACCAGGTTGCCGGCCCAGGCACCGGCCATGCATTCCGCGGCGCGCCTGCTCGGCGCCGCCGCAACGCGCAGCTTGCCGCGCAGCCTCGCGGCATCAGCCCACGCTTCCGCCATCAACGTGGCAACCGCGTAGTCGCCGTGCTCGGTGTACAGCGCTTCGAGTGCCTTCGGGTCGTAGGCGACCGTGCCGTCGGGGCACGCGGCGACCGGCCGGGTGTCGGTGCCGGCGCACCGCTTGGCCTTCGCCGCGCCGCTCACCAGCTTCGTCGCGGGTGTCGATCCCATCACCGACTTCCAGTAGTCGTCGAGATCCCGGCGCACGAGGGGGAGCAGGTCGGCGAAGGGGAGGTCACCTTGGCGCGCTTGGTCCGAGCTGCTGGTGAACGGGATCTCGGTGACGATGGGAGGGCTGGTCTCGTAGTTCTTGCACTGTTTGGCGCCGCCGGTGAAGCCGTCGTTGAATGCCGAGATCCGGTCGAACGCCGAACCGTGCGCCCCCTGCTGCGCGGGCGACGTGCCCGTGGGATCGCGGAAGTACAAGTAGCCGCTCAGGGCCTGGTCGAGCTCGCCCGGCTTCAGGTTGAAGGTGTCGCTCTTCGTCTTCGTCGCATGGTTCGTCCACGCACCGGCGAAGCAGTCCGCCTGGAGCTCCAGCGGGATCGTCGAGCTCGCGGACGTTCCCGTCTGCTGTTGGATCACGTGCCCCCACTCGTGGGCGAACACCAGCGCGACCGCGAGATCGCCGTATTGCTGCTGCAACTTCGGGATCAAACCCTCCGCGTCCCACGCGACGAAGTCACCGTCGGGGCAGTAGAACGCGTTCCCGGCCACGTCCTTGTAGGGAGTGGTACCCGTGCTCCCACACGCTGGCGGGGGGTTCGACGAGGTGTAGGGGTGGAGGCGCTCCTGAGGGATCGACTGGTACTGGTGGCCGTAGACGGCGGGGAGTTCCTCGGCCCAGAAGGCCTGCACGTCGTCGATCACCCGCTGTGCGAGATCCGACGATCCGGTCGCGGCGAACGCCACCCTCTGCACGGCCACCAACGGCCAGGCGGCGATCACGACGAAGACCGCGACCAATGCGACCACTCGACGACCGCACGTCATCTCGAGAGTGGGAACGGTTCGGGCGGCAGCGTCGTACGTGCGGATGGGCAGAACCTCTTCCTTCGGTTTCCGGGACGAGCATGAGTGTTCTTCGTGCCCGCCCCCAGGGACTTTCGTCACCTGCCGACCAGAACCACGTCTGTACCACCCCGCCTGTGCGACGAGATCCTGCGCGATGCTGTCGGCGAGCGCGGACGACGCGCCCGCTGGCGGAAAGAGGCGAACGTGTTCGTCACCGGCCGGAAGAGGAGCAATCCATGTCCGACCATGTATCCGGCGCCGGCAAGGAGCTCAGCGGGGCGGCGAACGGAGCCGTCATCATCGTGTCCGGCGCAGGCGGAGCGGGAAAGTCGACGGTGAGTCGCTTGATCGCCGCCGCGTTCGATCGAAGCGTCCACCTGAACACCGATGACTTCATGGCCTCGGTCGTGAGCGGCTGGGTCGACCCGAATCTGCCAGGAGCTGAACAGCAAAACGAGGCTGTCGGCGCGGCATTCGCCGTGAGCGCTCTGAGCTTCGCAGAGGACGGCTACACGACGATCGTCGACGGGTATCTGTTTCCGGACGGGGTCGCCGGTCTGGCGGGAGCTTGCGCGGCACGAGGCTTGTCCTGCCATTACGTCGTACTCATGGTCGACCTCGACACATGCTGGGCGAGGGCCGGCAATCGCGGTGAGGGCCGATGGCCGCTCGAGTTTCAGCCGTTCGCGGCAGTGCACGAGAGGTTCGCTGACATCGACCTCGACGAACGGCACTTGGTCGAAGCAACCGGTTCTCCCGAGACCGTGCGCGATGCCGTCCTGTCAGCGTTCCGTGCCGGCCGCCTGATCGCGACGTAGCACCTTCGGACGCGTATCAACTGTCTGCGCGTTCGATGCGCGCCCGGCGGCGACATGGGAGACTGTCGAAGTGGATGGGCCGTCAGGGGGGTCACGTTCCTCTTCGTGGTCATCGAGGGCTCGATGGCTCTCTCGGCCCTGACATGACCGCTCCGTCCGGTGTGACGGTGAGCGAGGTGATCGTGGACGTCCTGTCCCGGTACCCGGGCCGGGAGGCGTTCGTCGCAGGGGACCGGCGGCTCACGTACGCGCAGTGCTCGGACCTCGTGGGCCGGTTGCTGTCGGCCTACACCGCCCGCGGCGTCGGCGCGGGTTCGGGTGTGGCGATGCTCAGCCCGAATCGGCCGGAGTCCTGGCTCGCGCAAGCAGCCGCGTACCTGCTCGGCGCGACCTTCACCGGGCTGCAGGTGCTCGGCACGACAGACGACCACGTGTTCATCTGCGAGGACGCGGAGGCGTCGGTCCTGGTAGCGGACGAAGCCTTCGCCGATCGGGCGGAGGCCATCCACTCCCTGGCGGCCACGCTCGATCACCTGATCGTCCTGGGCGCGGACGGGAGTAGCGACGCGCTGGCGAGTGTCTCTGCGCGAACACTGGGCGCGGGGCCCGCGGGCGAGGAAGACGTGGCGTGGTTCCCGTACACCGGTGGCACGACCGGCCGACCGAAGGGCGTGATGCTGCCGCAACGGGCATTGGTGGCCCAGACGCTGTCCTACCTGGCATCCTGCGGCATTCCCGAACGGCCGCGCTACCTGGCGGCGAGCCCCATCACCCACGGCGCGGTGCTGCCGGTGTTGCCCACGCTGTGTCGCGGCGGGACGGTCATCACCTTGGCGGCGTTCGACCCGGATCAGTGGCTGCGAACGATCGAGGCGGAGCGCGCCAACTGCGCGTTCATCGTGCCGACCATGCTCCAGGCCGTCCTCGACCACGCACGACCTGAGGCCTTTGACCTGTCGTCACTGGAAACGGTCTTCTACAGCGCCGCGCCGATGCCACCGGCGCGCGTCGTGGAGGCCATGGAGCGGATCGGCCCGGTGTTCCAACAGCTCTATGGGCTCACCGAGAACGTCGGAACCGCCACCACCCTGCGCCGCGATGAGCACGACCCCGCCCGTCCCGACCGGCTCGCGTCCTGTGGGCGCCCCGTCCTCGGCGCGTCAGTCGCCGTCATCGACGACGACGGCAACGTGCTGCCCGTCGGAGAGGTCGGCGAAATCGCGGTCAAGAGCCGCGCCACGATGCTCGGCTACAAGAACCTCCCGGTGGAGACCGCGACCGCGCTGCACGAAGGATGGTTGCGGACCGGGGACCTGGGGCAGCGAGACGACGAGGGGTTCTTCTCCATCATCGACCGCAAGAAGGACATGATCATCTCCGGCGGGTTCAACGTCTATGCCCGGGAGGTCGAAGACGTGCTGGCGACCCACCCCGCGGTGGCGAGCGCGGCAGTCATCGGCATCCCTGACGACAAGTGGGGCGAGGCCGTGCATGCGGTCATCGTCGCTCGTACGGGCGTGAGCATCGACGCGAGTGATCTCGCCGCCTTCGTCCGCGGCCGCAAAGGACCGGTCTACGCACCGAAGAGCGTCGACTTCGTCGATGCCCTGCCCTTGACAACGGTCGGCAAGGTGGACAAGTTGGTGTTGCGGGCTCCCTTCTGGTCGGCTCAGGAACGTCAGGTCAACTGACCGTTGGGTTGACGAGCCCACGCGACTCGAACCCTTCGGCGAGGCACACCTGTCCGAGATGCCTGAGCGGCGCGCGCGCGAGCGACTGTCGGTAGGGTCGGTCCGAATGGTCGAGCCGAACCCCGCTGTCGAGGGGCCGCCGTCTGACGACTGGTTCGACGCGATTGCTGCCCATCTCGGGAAGGCTTACTGGGCTCCTGATACCGGCCGTGTCATGGCGTTCACCAAGGGGACGGAGCAGGAGGTCGGCTTCCTCGTCAGCGCGCTCGACCTTCGACCCGGGGCGCGCGTCCTCGACGCGGGCTGCGGGCCCGGGCGCCACGCGCTCGCGCTGGCGCGCCGCGGGATGGAAGTCGTCGGCGTCGACCGGTCGCCCGACTTCCTCGAGCTCGCCCGCGGCGCGGCGGAGGAGCACCACCTGCCCGCCACGTTCGTCGAGCTCGACCTGCGCGACCTCGCGTACGACGCCGAGTTCGACGCCGCGATCTGCCTCTGCCAGGGCGGGTTCGGCCTGCTCGGCGGCCGCGACGAACCGGCGGTGTTCAGGCGCATCGCCGCCGCGCTACGACCCGGAGGGCGCCTGGCCCTGACCGCGTGCTCGGCCGCGTTCGCCGTCCGCTTCCTCGAGGAGGGCGAGACCTTCGACCCGCCGACGGGCGTGCTCCACGAGCGATCCGTCGTGCGCGATCCCGGCGGCCGCGAGCGCGAGTTCGACCTCTGGACCACGTGCTTCACGGCGCGGGAGCTCGAGCTGCTCGCCGCGTCCGCGGGCCTGGGGGTCGACGCGGTGCACGGAGTCGCGCCCGGTCGGTACGGCACGCAGCGCCCGCGCCTCGACCACCCGGAGTTGTTGCTCCTGGCGCGCCGGCCAACGTTCGCCAAACGCCCGAGAGACCTGTAGCCTGGCGCGTTGGCTTCGACGAGAAGCAATCTCATCGCGCACGATCACCTGAGCATCATCCGTTTCGAGGAGCACCGTTGTCACAGCAGGACGCGACGGAGGCGACCGCCGCCTCCGTCCCCGACGAGAGCGGGGACACGGCCAACGTGCCGGCCCCGGAAGCACCGAGCGAGGCCGTGACCGGCGAGGGGGCGTCGGCGGAGACGGCCGAGCCGGCCGAACCCAACGGGCTGGTCGTCCTCGACGACCTCGGTACGCAGTCCTTCGCGGACGCCGTCGACGAGACCATCGTGGAGTTCGACGACGGCGACATCGTCACCGGTCGCGTGGTGAAGATCGACAGCGACGAGGTGCTGCTCGACATCGGTTTCAAGTCGGAGGGCGTCATCCCGTCACGGGAGCTGTCGATCCGCAACGACGTCGACCCGCACGAGATCGTGGCGCTCGACGACGAGCTCGAAGCGCTCGTCCTCCAGAAGGAGGACAAGGACGGTCGGCTCATCCTCTCGAAGAAGCGCGCCCAGTACGAGCGGGCGTGGGGCACGATCGAAGAGATCAAGGAGAAGGACGGCATCGTCAAGGGGCCGGTCATCGAGGTCGTGAAAGGTGGTCTGATCCTCGACATCGGCCTCCGCGGCTTCCTTCCCGCGTCACTGGTCGACCTCCGCCGCGTCCGTGATCTCCAGCCCTACGTCGGACGCGAGATCGAGTGCAAGATCATCGAGCTCGACAAGAACCGGAACAACGTCGTGTTGTCCCGCCGCGCGTACCTGGAGGAGACCCAACGCGAACAGCGCGACGAGTTCCTCGCCAACCTCAAGCCGGGCGAGATCCGCCAGGGCGTCGTGTCGTCGGTGGTCAACTTCGGCGCGTTCGTCGACCTCGGCGGCATGGACGGTCTCGTGCACGTGTCCGAGCTGTCGTGGAAGCACGTCGACCACCCGAGCTCGGTCGTGCAGGTGGGGGACGAGGTCACCGTCCAGGTGCTCGACGTCGACCTCTCGCGTGAGCGCATCTCGCTGTCGCTCAAGGCCACCCAGCAGGACCCGTGGCAGGAGTTCGCCGGCTCGCACGAGGTGGGCGAGCTCGTCTACGGGCGGGTCACCAAGCTCGTCCCGTTCGGCGCGTTCGTCCAGGTCGGCGAGGGCATCGAGGGGCTCGTGCACATCTCCGAGATGGCGGTGCACCACGTGGAGGCGCCCGAGCAGGTCGTCACCCCGGGCGAGGAGCTCTGGGTGAAGATCATCGACATCGACCTCGACCGGCGGCGGATCTCGCTGTCGATCAAGCAGGCCGCCGAGGGCGGCGAGGTCGCGGCCGAGTACCGGGAGCACTTCGGCGAGCACGCCTACGACGAGCAGGGCAACTACATCGGTCCCACCTACGAGGACAGCCCCGAGGCGAGCACCGAGGCGAGCACCGAGGCCGGCGGGGGCGAGGTTGCCGGCGACGCCGGCGCCCCCGAGGAGCCCGAGCAGAGCTGAACCCCGTCGTCGGGCGACCCCCCGGTCGTCCGGCCCCGGCCGAGGCCCGCCGCGCTCGGTGACATCCGGCTCAAGACCGGCGACGTTGACGCCGACCATCCCTTGGAGGAGCTGGACCTTCGAGGGGAGTCGCGGTGTCGAATCGTCGGACGCTGATGGCCGCCGCGGCCATCGTGCTCGCGGCTGTCGCGGGAATCGGGGTGTATCTCTACGCCTCCAACGCGGACAACCGCGCGGCAGACAATGCCCACTTCGTGAACGCGCTGGTCGCGACGAGCGACATCGCGAAGGGGACCACCGGTGAGGAAGCGATCCAGGCGGGCCTGATCGCGCGGGAGAAGGTCGCGAAGAGCTCGATCCCACCGTCGATCGTCACCAACATCAACGACCTCACCAACAAGATCGCCGCCGGCCGCATCGACACCAAGCAGTTCATCACGACGACGACGTTCGTCTCGGCGGACGACGGCGCGGGCGGCGCGTTCGCCAACGCGATCGCGCGGCAGGACCTCGTGGCGGTCTCGGTGAACGTCGACGCCGAACGTGGTGTCGCGAACCAGATCCAGCCCGGCGACCACGTCGACATCGCAACGAGCAGCGTCGACGAGAGCGGCAACTCCACCACGACGTATCTGCTCCAGGACGTGAAGGTGCTCGCGGTCGGCTCGCTGACCGTGCAGCAGCAGCAGTCCACACAGTCGTCGGACACGGCGTCGGCGCAGACGCAGCCCACGGGGCTCCTGACCTTCGAGGTCACGTCCGAGGACGCGCTGCGCGTCATCGACGCCAACAACGGCAACAGCAAGATGTACCTGGTGCTCTTGCCGCCGAGGCTCGGTTCGGGCGGCGGGGGCACCGCGACGGCGGCGACCGGCTCGCGGTAACGCGGTGGAGTCCTTCGCCACCGTCGCACCACCGGGCGCCGAAACCAGCAGTTTCGACGTCGCGGTGATCGAGCCCGACTACTCGCTCCGGACGCGGCTCGCGGTCGAGCTCGCCGAGGCGGGCCAATTCGAGACCATCGAGGAGCTGCTGCAGCACCTCCATCCGGGTCGACCCGTCGTGGTGGTGTTCGGCCCGAGCTTCGTCAGCCCGATGGGCTTCCAGCACGTCCACCGGCTCACGGGCGCGCACCCCGAGATCGGCGCGGTCTTCGCAGCGAGCGAGCTGTCCACCGAGGTGCTCCAGCAGGCGCTCCGCGCCGGCGCCCGCGACGCCGTGGTCATCGGCGGCGAGGCGAGCCTCCACCAGTCGGTGGACCGCGTCGGTGAGCTCCTCGCCGGTTCGGTCTCCCGCAGCCAGGCGCCGGCGACACGGACCGGGGAGCCGGGCCGACTGGTCGTGGTGTTCTCGACCAAGGGTGGCGTGGGCAAGACGTGCATCGCGATCAACGTCGCAGTGGCCATGGCGCGGCGTTCGACCGACCCGGTCGTGCTCGTCGACGGTGACCTGCAGTTCGGCGACGTGTCGGTGATGCTCGGCCTCCCGCCCCAGCACACGGTGCTCGACGCCGCCGCCGCCGCCCAGTACGGCGACATGGAGCTCGTGCAGACGCTGGCCGCCCGCCACGACAGCGGCCTCCTCGTGCTGCCGGCGCCGATCGAGCCCATTCCGACCGACGCGATGTTGCCGGGCGAGATGGTGAACATCTGCAGCGCGTTGCAGTCCATGGCCGGTCACGTCGTCGTCGACCTCCCGTCGGTGTTCAACGACTACGTGCTCGCGCTGATCGAGGCCGCGGACGAGGTCCTGCTCGTCGGGAGCATGGACATCCCGAGCATCAAGAACTTGAAGATCGGCATGCAGACGCTCGACCTCAACGCCATCGCCGGATCGAAGCTCCGCCTGGTCCTCAACCACGCGAACGCCAAGGTGAAGCTCGACGTGAAGGAGATCGAGCGCGTGCTCGGGTTGAGCGCCAACTTCCCCGTCCCCGACGATCTCGCCGTCCCGATGTCGGTGAACGCGGGCGTGCCGGTGCTCCTCGAAGATCCCAAGGCGCCGGTCTCCCGGGCCCTCGACCGGATCGCGGAGGCGCTGCTCGGGTCCGCGGCCAGGACCGGATCGGGACGACGCGGCAAGTGACGACGTAAGGACCCGCCCCCATGACCCAGACGCAACCACCCCAGCCCGCCGCGGCGCCGCAGCCCCAGGGCCCCGCGGCCGTCGCCGGCGCACCTCCCGGTCGCCCGCCGCGCCCGGCTCCGCCGCGCCCGCCCGGTGCGGCGGGCCGTTGGGCCGACCGGGGCCCGGGGAGCTCGCAGCGGGAGCAGGCGCTCGAGGACATGCGCCAGAAGATGCACCAGTTCGTCATCCACGAGCTGGGCCCGCTGCTCTACGACCAGCGCGTCAGCGAGGCCGACCTCCGCCGCCAGGTCGACGAGCAGCTCTACCGTGCGCTCGGCCAGGAACGGCTCGCGCTGACCGCCGCCGAGCGCCAGCAGCTCGTGCAGTCGGTGACCGACGACGTGCTCGGCTACGGCCCGATCGACCAGCTCCTGCGCGACACGACCATCACGGAAGTCATGGTGAACGGCCCGAGCGACGTGTACATCGAGCGCTCGGGCAGGATCGAGAAGACCGGCGTCCACTTCGTCGACGAGGTCCACGTACGACGGATCATCGACAAGATCGTGAGCCAGGTCGGGCGCCGCATCGACGAGGCCAACCCGATGGTCGACGCCCGCCTCCCCGACGGCTCCCGCGTGAACGTCATCGTGCACCCGCTCGCCATCGGCGGGCCGTTCATGACGATCCGGAAGTTCTCCAAGGACCCGTACACGGTCGACGACCTCATCAACTTCGGCACGTTCACCCCGCAGGTCGCGCACTTCGTCAACCTCTGCGTGCGGGGACGCCTCAACTGCGTCGTCAGCGGCGGTACCGGCACCGGGAAGACGACCCTGCTCAACGTGCTCTCGAGCTTCATCCCCGGCGACGAGCGCATCGTCACCGTCGAGGACGCCAAGGAGCTCCAGCTGCACCAGGAACACGTCCTCCCGCTCGAGGCGCGGCCGCCCAACATCGAAGGACGGGGCGAGGTGCGGATCCGTGACCTCGTGCGCAACGCGCTGCGTATGCGACCCGACCGCATCGTCGTGGGCGAGGTCCGAGGTGGTGAGGCCCTCGACATGCTCCAGGCCATGAACACCGGCCACGACGGCTCGATCACGACGGTCCACTCGAACTCGCCGCGCGACACGCTGTCGCGTATCGAGACCATGACGCTCATGGCGGGCATGGACCTGCCGGTCCGGGTGATCCGCGAGCAGATGGCCTCGGCGCTCGACCTCGTCGTGCACCTGCAGCGACTCCGCGACGGATCCCGCCGCGTGGTCCAGGTGAGCGAGGTGATGGGGATGGAGGGCGACGTGGTCGTCCTCCAGGACATCTACACGTTCGACTACTCCGCAGGGATCGACGAGGAGGGACGGTTCCGGGGCCAATTGCGGAGCACGGGCATCCGGCCGTCCTTCTCGGAACGGCTCGCCGACTACGGCATCTCGCTGGAGCCGTCGCTCTTCGCGGCGTCGCCGATCACCGCGGGCGGCATGCGATGACAACGCTCGCCGTCGTCGCGCTCTCGGCGCCGTCGAAGACCGTCTTCGCGGTGGTGTTGGCGGCCTCGGTGCTCGTCTTCATGATCGCGTTGCTGTTCATGTCGCCGCCGCCGAGAGGGCGACTCGAGGACCGCCTCGGTGACTTGGTGGCCGAGCCGGCACCCGAAGTCGAGGAGTTCAACCCGCACCAACGCAGCGATCAGGTGTTCGCGGAGACCGCGGTCCTCAGGAGAATGGTCGGGATCACCGGACGGCTCGCCGACCGCGCCGGCCTCCTCTCGCGCACCGAGGACGCGCTCGAACAGGCCGACCTGCCCTTGCGTCCGCCGGAAGCACTCTTCTTCTACTTCACAGGCGTGTTCGTCGTGTTCGTGCTCGGCGTGCTGCTGTTCCCGATCGGGCTCGCGCTCATCCTCACCGGCGCCGCCGCCATCGTGCCGGTCGCGCTGCTCCACCGGCGGCGGAAGACGCGCCTCCGGGCGTTCCAGGTGCAGCTGCCCGACACCCTGAACCTTCTCGCAGGCTCGATG
>DASPTH010000074.1:0-11876 GCA_035623515.1 Acidimicrobiia bacterium | reverse complement strand
TCGGCAACGACGTTGGCCCCGAGGTCGCGGCACTCGCCGGCGACCCGCGCGAGCTCCTCGAGGTTGCCGTCGACGAGGCCGAGGTCGGCGCCGCCGGCCGCGAGCATGTGGGCCGTCGCGCGCGCCATGCCGTGCCCGGCGCCGGTGACGAACGCGACCTTGCCGTCGTACGCACCTTCGGTGACCATCGCCGGAGGGGTTCTTACCATGCGAGCGACCATCGACACGGCCGACCGATCGGTGATCCCGAAGCCACTCCGCGACCGGTGGGCCGGCGCCACGACCCGGTAGCCTGACGGCTGGCGATGAGGCTCGCCGTCAACCGCGCCCTGCGCTGATGGCCTCTACCTGAAGGACCATGACCTGTCCCCCGGGCGGGTCGAGCGTCGAGAGGAGGAGGCCGTCGACCGTCACCCGGATCCGACCACCGCGGATCGCACCCACACTGCGGGCTCACCGCTCGCGCCCGGGCGCGGCGCACGCCGGTCGCGGCTGCCGGAACAGCTCGAACCCGACGTGATGCTCGCGATCGCGCTCGGCGGCGCGTTGGGGGCGCCGGCGCGCTACGGCGTCGCCCAGCTCGTCGCGGTGGCCCCCGACGGCTTCCCGTGGGCAACCTTCTGGACCAACCTCTCGGGGGCCTTCGTCCTCGGGTTCTTCCTGACCCTCGTGATCGAGCGCCTCCCGCCGACGCGCTACCTCCGACCCTTCTTCGCGGTCGGCTTCCTCGGGTCGTACACGACGTTCTCGACCCTCGCGGTCGAGACGGTGCTCCTCCTGAAGGACGGCCACGTCGCGCTCGGGGTCGGCTACACGTTGGCAAGTGTGGTAGCGGGCCTCGCGCTCGCCTACGTGGGCATCGTGCTGGCGCGGTTGCTGCCCGGAGGCGAGTACCGATGACCGTGATCGCGTGGAGAGGGGAGACGCCGTGAAGCTCGAGGGGCATGCCCGCCGGTTGACCGTGTTCATCGGCGAGGAGGACCGCTTCGACCACAAGCCGCTCGCGACCGAGATCGTCCACCGCGCCCAGCAGGCCGGGCTCGCGGGCGCGACCGTCGTGCGGGGCGTGGAGGGCTTCGGCGCGTCGAACCACGTGCACACGACGCGCATCCTCAGCCTGTCGAACGACCTCCCCATCATCGTGCTGATCGTCGACGAGCCCGAGCGGATCGACGCCTTCGTGCCCCAGCTCGACGAGCTGATCACCGAGGGCCTCGTCATCATCGACGACGTCGAGGTGATCAAGTACGTCGGCCGTCCCGCGCCCCACTGATGCTCGTCGCCGGCATCGCGATCGCGGGCGCCCTCGGCGCGCCGGTCCGCTACCTCCTCGACGGCATCGTGTCGGATCGAGTCGACGGTGTGTTCCCGCTCGGCACGTTCGTGGTCAACGTGAGCGGATCGTTCGTCCTGGGAGTGCTCACCGGCCTCGTGCTGTACCACGCGTTTCCGACCGATCCGAAGGTGGTGCTCGGCACCGGCTTCTGCGGTGCGTTCACGACCTTCTCGACCTTTGCGTACGAGACCGTCCGCCTCGCCGAGGAACGCGCGTACGTCGCCGCGCTGCAGAACGCGCTCGGGAGCATCCTGCTCCCGGCGCTCGCGGCGGCGGCCGGTCTCGCCCTCGTGGCCCTGTGAGGCGGCGCGGTTCAGGCGTCGGCGAGCGCGAGCGCGGCGCGGACGTGGCCGGCGACCTTGTCGACCGCAGGCGCGCGGAGCAGATCGAGGTGCTCGGCCGCGACGTCGCCGACGACGATCGGCCCGGTGACCAGCTCCGACCAGCCGAGGTCGGCCGGCCCGGGTTCGGGTGCCGCGGGGCCGTCCGCGCCGTCGGCGCGCACCACGAGCACAGGGCCGTCGAACGTACCCGACGCCCGGTACTCGTGGGCCAGACGGGTGTGGAGCCGCAGGAAGAGCTCGTACTGGTCGTAGCCGCGGCGGGGGAGGAGCCCGGCGCCGGCGAGCGAGTACCCGCGCTCCGCGTGCGCGGACAGCGAGGACGCGGCGAAGCGAGCAGCGCGTGCGCCGATCACGACACCGCGTGCGAGCCGGCCGTCGGGCGTGTCGCGCCGCAGCGAAGCGGCGCGGGCGCGCGCCCGGTCGGCGAGCTGCCGGCCGGCGCCGACCGCGGCGGTGCTCGGCGGGGCGGTGTCGATCACCACGAGCAGCGCAACGGCCTCGCCCGCCGCACGGAGCCGGCACGCCATCTCGAACGCGACGAGCCCCCCGAACGAGTAGCCGCCGACGGCATACGGACCGTGCGGCTGGATCGCGCGCAGGGCCTCGACGTAGCGGCGAGCCGATGCCGCGATGCTGCGGTCGGGGAGCGCCCGCTCCTCGAGTCCGCGCGCCTGGATCGCGTACACGTTGCGGGTCCCGATGGCATCGGCGAGCGACCGCAGCGAGATCGCAGGTGCTCCGCCGCCGGTCACGCAGAACAGGGGGAGACCGGGCGCGTCGGTGCGGAGCCCCACGATCGGCGACGCGTTGCTCGGGCGCCGGTGCGACAGGCGCCGCGACAACTCGGCCACGGTCGGGGCGTCGAGCACGGTCGACGTGGGCAGGTCGACGGAGAAGCGCTCGGCGATCGCGGCCATGAGCTCGACGACACCGAGCGAGTCGCCGCCGAGGTCGAAGAAGTCGTCGTCGAGCCCCACCCTCGCGACACCCAGCACCTCGGCGAAGATCGCCGCGAGGTCGGCCGCGTAGCCGCGCGGTGCGCGGTAGGGTCGGCGCGTGGGCGAGGGCGGCGGCGGCAGCGCGGCCCGGTCGATCTTGTGGCGTACGGTCCGCGGGAGCGCGTCGAGCGCGACGAACGCGCTCGGGACCATCGTGGTGGGTACGTGGGTCGCGACCTCCCTTCGCAGCCGCCACGCGCTGAGCGGCGCCGTCCCGTCGGGGGCGACGTACGCGACGAGCCGGGTGCCGCCGTCGCCATCGCGCACCGAGACCACGGCCGCGTCGGCAACGCCGTCGACCGCCATGAGCGCGATCTCCACCTCGCTCGTCGCCACCATGGCGCCGCGCACCTTGACGCGCGTGTCGAGGCGCCCGAGGTGCTCGAGGTTGCCGTCGGCGCGGAGGCGGCCCTTGTCGGACGTGCGGAAGCCGCGCCGGCCGTCGGGGAGCACGAAGAAGTGCGCGGCGGTGAGCTCCGGGTCCTTCCAGTAACCCAGCGCGGTGTGCCCGTACCGCACGACGACGATGCGACCGGGCTCCCCCTCCGGCACCGGGCGGTCGTCGTCGTCGAGGAGGTGCACCTGCACCGAGACCGGTGGGGTGCCGATGGGCACCGGACCGTCGTCGAGCTCGTGGTCCCGCGGGATCTCGTAGGAGGCGACGCCGCCCACTTCCGTGGCGCCGTACCCGTTGCTCAGCTCGGTGTCGGGTCCGAACAGCGGGCGCGCCGAGCGCACGTCGCGTCCGTACAGTGTCTCCGCGCCGAACGACACCCGCCGGACGCAGTCCATCGTGTGTGGCGGCGTGTCGGGCGCGAGGACGCGCAAGACGCTCGGCATCAGCGTCATCGACGTGATCCCCGACGCCTGCACCCACTCCGGCAGCCCGCGCGCGCCCCTCGTCCGCAGGTCGTAGGTGCACGTCGCGAGGCCGTTGACCAAGCCGGTGAAGAGCTGACCCTCTGCGGCGGTGAAGCCCCACGACGATGTGAGCGCGAGCCGCTCGTCGGGCGACGGGGGCTCCATCCCGACTCCGTGCCGCATCGACTTGGGCACGATCGCACGGTGGGCTCCGAACACGCCCTTCGGCACCCCCGTCGAGCCCGACGTGAACAGGATCAGGCCCGGGTGGTCGCGCGCGATCCCGACTGTCGGGGTGTCCGTACCGAATGACTGCGTCTCGTCGAGCACGAGCACCTGGTCGCTCAACGACCGCGCCAGGTCGACGTGCGGGCGATCGGTCACCACCCACCGGGCACCGCTCACGACGAACATGCGACGGAGCCGGTCGGCCGGTTCGCGGACGTCGACCGGCGCGCCGATCAGGCCCGCGTGCAGCACGCCGCAGATCGCCATCGGCGGCGCGACACCGTGGTCGCAGAGGACGAGAACGGGCGTCGCCTGGTCGAGCCCGCGGTCGAGCAGCGCGTGCGCGATCTGGTTCGCGCGAGCCTCGAGCTCAGCGAAGGTCACGTGTTGCGGGCCGGACTCGATGGCGATGCGATCGGGGATCTGCCGCACGATCTCGCGCATGGCCTCGGGCACCGTGTAGTCCGAGTGCGACAGGAGCGCGTTCGTGCGCGTCAACTCGCCGACGTCGATGGCCACGGGTACGAACTCGCTGGGTGCCCCCCCGGTCACGTCGGCATCATCGGTCGCGCGCGGCATCGAGGCAAGCGCGCCGCCCGGTGGGCTCGAAATCGCTTGCGCTGGTCGATCCGTGCCTGCATAGGGTCCTGGTCGTGGCGCGGGTTCCGGCGGGGAGCGACTTCGACGGGTGGGTACGGCTGCTCGGCATCGCGCACGCCCGGCAGCACGCGAAGCGCCACCTCCTGGCCGCCGGCCCGGCCGCCTTGCCCGCGCTCCGCCGCGGGCTCGGCGATCGGAACCCGGTCGTGAGGCAGTTCTGCGTTGCCCTCCTCGATCATCTCGTCGACGAGGATGCCATCCCCGACCTGATCGCCGCGCTCGACGACGAAGATCCGGTGGTCTGCGCCCGGGCCCTCCATGCGCTCGCTTGCGACGCGTGCAAGCAGAACGAGTGCCGACCCGGCGACGACGCGTTCGTGCCGCGCGCGTTCGAGCTCCTGCGCGACCATCCAGACACCACGGTGCGCGCAGCCGCGATCAACGCACTCGGTCAAGTAGGGCGCCGAAGACCCGACGTCGCGGCCGCACTCGCGATCGCGGGCGACGGCGAGCCCGATTCCGGTCTCCGGCGCATGGCGCAGCGCCGCGTGCAGCG
The DNA here is from genome assembly GCA_035623515.1 of Acidimicrobiia bacterium. Taxonomy (GTDB): domain Bacteria; phylum Actinomycetota; class Acidimicrobiia; order IMCC26256; family DASPTH01; genus DASPTH01. Next base: position 6,953 of record DASPTH010000074.1, on the reverse strand, counting down.
GCTGATCCGGTACGGGGGCTGACACCCGTCGCGCACGAGAAGGACGGGGCCGACTCAAAGTCCGGGCAGGATGGACTCCGAGTCGACCCCGACGCCGAACGCCGAGTCTGTTCGCAATTGTCCGCCGAGCGCCAGCGCGCCCGTCGTCGAGCGACTCGCCGCGCCGCGATCAGCGCTGCGGGCACGTGCCGCGGTCGGGCCCGGCGACGCCGACCAGCTCGATCGCGCGGCCGAACACGGTCCGCGCCCGGTATCGCACCAGCGCCGGCCGGCGGGTCGGGCCGTACTCGACCGTCGCGCAGACCTGCTGGTCGGGGAAGAGGGCCGCCCACCACGTCGTCGCGGGTCGCGACGAGCCCGGATCGGCGGCGACGGACTGGTGGAAGCCGAACCAGGCCAACCCGCCGTCGATCGCCTCCGGCGCAACTCCCAGCGCTTCCACCCGTCGGCTCGTGTGCCACGCGGCACCGTCCACCGTCGCCGCGGCGTCGACGAACACGAAACCGACGCAGGCGAACGCGACGAGCGTTGCTCCGGCGACGAGGCGCCAGTTGCGCCGCGCGAGGTCGTAGCGGTCGACGGCGCGCAGGAACAGCCCGCCCGCGAACGGGACGAGGACGACGAGGTAGCGGTCGGCGAACGGTGCGCTGGTGACCGCGACCACGCCGACGGACAGCACCGCGACGGACGCGCAGAAGGCGACGACGAGCAGCCCCGCCGGGTCGCGCTCGATCCCGGCCCGGAGCGACGCGACTGCTGTGAGCGAGGTCGCTCGTCGCTCCGTCCACGTCACCGTCGTCGTCCAGAGCGCGACGACGAGCGAGTACACCGCGGCGAGCGTGATGAGCGCCCAGGGCGCAGGTGCGACGAGGCGGGGAGCGGAGCCTGCAATCGCGATCGGGTAGCTCCCGTAGGGCGTGAAGTAATTCCCGAGGAAGGGTTGACCGCCCGTCGTCACGATGAAGGCGGCGCCGGCTGCGCATGCACCCACGGTGCACGAACGGCTGGCGCGCCAACTGCGCCGCGCCAGCCGCGCCGGGGAGACGACGAACGCCATCGGCGCGACGAACGCCGCGAGGGTCAGCACGGCACGCGGAAGTGTCCACCGGAGCGCGGCGCCGAGGTGATCGGCCGAACCGTCGAGCGCGGTCGGTACGTCGTGCGGCAACGACCGCCGCCACAGCATGATCGCGCCCGCCACCACCGCAACCGTGACGGCGACGGCGACCACCCGTCGAGCCGTATCGCGCTCGTGAGCGAGCACCGCCTTGACGAACGCGAGCGCGAGCACGGCACCGATCGCGACCGCCGCGTATTCGCGGATCGAGACCGCGAGCACGCCGGTCGTGGCGGCGAACAGCAGGAGCGGCAGCGAGACGCGCGGCCGTTCGAGTGCCTTCAGGCCGATCAGCAGCGTGACCGCCTGCAACGAGAGCGCAGGGACGTCGGTCATGAACGACACCGACAGCGAGCCGAACACCGGACCGACGACGAGCGTGGCGCACGCGAGCGAGGCCATGGCGGGGGAGAGGAAGCGTCGCAGGATGCAGTAGCACGCGCCGACGCCGAGCGCGCCGACGAGCGCGACCGTCACCTGGAGCGCTGCGATGCTGTGGCCGAACGCGGCGACGACGGGGAGCGCGCCGACCGCCTGTCCGACGAAGCTCATCTGCGGCCAGCCGTCGAGCCGGAACACCCCCGTGTCCGCGAACGTGAAGACGACCCGGTAGTACGCCCAGTCGTCGTTGCGCGCGGCACCGAGCGCGCCGTGGTGCCACGCGTCGAACGCGAACAGCGCGGCGATCGCGGTCGCGATCGCGAAGGCGGCCGTCACCTCGCCCCGCGCGAGCGGGGAGCGGGTACGCCGCGCGGTCGCTGCGCCGGGCTGCACCGTCTCCCTCTATCGGTCCCGAGCCGGTGTTCTTGAGCCGGCTCCGATCCCGTCACTCCCCGAGTCGTGCCACGTCCTGGTCGTGGATGGTGTGCAGGGGGAGCGCGTGCCCGAGCAGGGTCTCGACCGCGTCGAGACGACGCACGATCTCCGGGTGTTGGGGATCGGCGCCGCGGAACCGCACGGCCAGCAGTCGTTCGCGCGCCGCCAGCTGCTCGGCGCGCTCGTGGCGGCCCACCGAGGGCGTGTCGCCCGGGAGGTGCCGGCGGAGGTCGGCGAGGTCGACGACGGACGCGGTCGGCGCGTATTCCGGGCCGAGCTCGCCCTCGACGTCCTGGTAGCGACCGAAGATCGCGCCGTGGGACAGCTCGCTGGTGTCGATCCAGTTGGGCACGCCCGGATCGCGGGCGCAGAGGACGTAGCGGACGTACCCGTCGCCGTCGACACGTACCTGGCTCGCGTTGAGGCTCGTCTGGTGGTGCACGAACTCGAAGATGTCGAGCCACGGATCGGCCACCATGAAGTTGGCGTAATGGGCCTGCGACACGTCCTTGAGTGTGACGAGCAGCGCCTCGTGGTCACGGAGGTCGAAATTGCCGGTGAGGTTCCACTGCTGGACGTTCGTGCCGGCGTCTCCGAGCGCGCGGCGCGGCCCGACCAGTGTGTTCGGCCCGAGCGCGGTGAGCACGTTTCCCTGATCGCGGTAGAACTCGGCCTGGAGCGGGATCCATCGGGCGGTTTCCTCGAGCATCGCCGCCGCGAGCGCGGGAGTGACCTCGACGCGGTTCGACGCCGGGCCGCCGTCGCGAGTGATGGTGATGCTGCCGGGCTCCTCGCGCTCCCAGTCGAGGAACGAGAAGCGAACGAGCATGTTGTCGGTGCCGGGTCGCAGCGGGAGCCAGTCGCCCCGGGGCGGCGGATCGGTGGAGAGGGCGAGCGAATACGAGCCGTCCGGTCCCAGCTCGAGCTCGTTGCCCGCGAAGAACGACTTGGTTGCGCCGGCCGCGGCGCCGGTGCCGGGAAGGCCGGGTCCGAGTGCCTGGACGAGGAGCCCGACCGACGTGCCGCGCGTCCCGCTGATCGTGTACGAACCGGTGTCCGACACGCGCGCGACGTAGTACAGGTTGTCGGGGTTGTTGTACCCGAGCCGGGTGTCGGGATACGGCAGGAGCTGCATCACCGGTTGTTCGGGTGTGTTCCCGAGTGACGCGGCGAGCGAGTGGTTCACGATGCCGCGCACGAACGACTCGCCCTGCTCGCGGTCGGCGGCGTTGCGCACGAACGGCGCGCCGTTGGTGATGTCGTGAGCGGCGGCGATGGCACCGACGAACCGCTCGTATCCGGCCTCGAGCCTCGCGTCGATCGCGGCCATGACGACGAGTGCCCCCTTACCCGCGGAACCGGGGGTTGCCGACGGCGATGTTCGTGGCCGTGTCGATCATGCTCGCCCCGGCGTCAGCAGCGTTCGATGACGGTGCCGGTGCCGAGCCCGCCGCCGCAGCACATCGAGACCAGCGCGTACCGTCCCTGTGCGCGCTCGAGCTCGTTGAGGGCCTTGGTGGCGAGGATGGTGCCGGTCGCACCGAGCGGGTGGCCGAGCGCGATGGCGCCCCCGTTGGGGTTGACCTTCTCGAGGTCGGCGTCGAGTTCCTTGCGCCACGCGAGCACGACGCTGGCGAAGGCTTCGTTCACTTCGAACACGTCGATGTCGTCGAGCGCGAGTGACGATCGGTCCAAGAGCTCACGCGTTGCCGGCATCGGACCGGTCAGCATCAGCTCGGGGTCGGAGCCGACGAGCACGGACGCGACGACCCGCGCGCGCGGCCGGAGACCGAGCGTGTCCGCGCGCTCCTCGGTCATGAGCAGGAGCGCTCCGGCTCCGTCGGAGATCTGCGACGACGTGCCCGCGGTGTGGAACGCGGGGTCGCGGTCGCGCAGGTTCGGCTTCAGCGCCGCGAGGCCTTCGAGGGTGGTCTCGCGCATGCCCTCGTCGCGGTCGAACACCTTCGTACCGATCACCGCGCCCTGGTCGTCGACGACCGGTGCGTCGATCGGGACGATCTGGGTGTCGAAGCGGCCCTCCGCCCACGCCCGTGCGGCGAGGTCCTGCGAGCGTTTCGCGAACACTTCGAGCTCCTCGCGCGTGAGACCCCACCGTTCCGCGATGCGCTCGCTGCCCTCGAACTGCGTGGTCGGTTCGTAGTGATCGACGTAGCGGAACCCGCGGGGCTGCCCGAAGTCGGGTTCCGCGGGAGCCGACGACCCCATCGGGATGGCGGTCATCGTCTCGACGCCGGTGGTCATCACGACGTCGGCCAGCCCGCCGGCCACCAGCGCGTGCGAGAGGGTGAGCGCTTCTTGCGAGGAGCCACACTGGGTGTTCACGGTGACGGCCGGGACCTCGAGTGGGAGACCCGCCGCGAGCCACGCGTTGCGCGTCACGTTCCCGGACTGGACGCCGACCTGCTGCACGCAGCCACCGACGACGTGGTCGACGTCGCCGGGCTCGAGCCCAGTACGCGCGATCAGGCCGAGCATCACGTCACCGGCCAGCTCGGTCGCGGGCTTCCTCGCGAGCGAGCCGTTCCGCCTGCCGACGGCCGAGCGCACGGCGTCGACGATCACGACCTCACGCATCACGTCCTCCGTTCACCACGAGCGACGGCAGTGTACGCACGCGCAGCTGGTCCGGTCCCGTGGCCGTTCACCTGCCGGCCATCCGCTCGCGCAAGACGGTCTTCAGCACCTTGCCGCTGGCGTTCAGCGGCAGGGTGTCGACGATCTCCACGTGGCGCGGCACCTTGTAGTTGGCGACGTGCTCCCGCGCGAACACCAGGAGGTCGTCGGCCGACAGCGCCACGCCCGGTCGCGGGACGACGAACGCCGCGCCCACCTCGCCCATGCGTTCGTCGGGCACGCCCACGACGGCCACCTCGGCGACGCGCTCGTCGCCGAGCAACGCCGCCTCCACCTCGGCGGGTGAGACGTTGAACCCGCCGACGATGTAGATGTCCTTCTTGCGGTCGACGATCCGGAGGGCGCCCTGCTCGTTGGCGACCGCGACGTCGCCGGTGTGGAGCCAACCGTCGGGGTCGATCGCGTCGGCGGTCGCGTCCGCGTCGTCGTAGTACCCGCGCATCACGTTGTAGCCACGGATCAGCAGCTCGCCGGGAGCTCCCACCTCGACGTCGTGGCCGGCGTCGTCGACGAGCCGGACCTCGACGCCGTCGATCGGATGCCCCGCGTTCCAGGTGGAGATCACGTCCGGTGGGTCGTCGCGGCGCGTGATCGAGCACATCGCGCTCGACTCCGTGAGGCCGTACCCGGTCGACACGCGTTCGACGGGCAGCTCGGCCAGCATGCGCCGGATCAGCGGCTCGGGGACGCTCGCGGCGCCGACGAACGCGAGCCGCAGCGACGAGAGGTCGGTCGAGTCCTTGGCGGGATGGTCGAGGATCGCGGTCCAGAGCGTCGGCGGGCCGGTGAGGACGCTGACGCGCTCACGCTCGATCGCGCGGAGCGCGTCGCCCGGCTCGAACACGGCAACGGGGAGCGCGGTCGCGCCCGCCATGAGGCAGAGCATCCAGCCCGCCTTGTAGCCGAAGCAGTGGAAGAACGGCGGGACGATCAGGGCGCGGTCGCGCTCGCGGATGCCGAAGCCGGCACCCCACGCCTCGAACGCACGGAGGCTCTGTTCGTGCGTGATGAGTGCGCCCTTGGGCCTTCCCGTCGTCCCCGACGTGAACATGATGTCGGCGACGTCGCCGCCGTGGATGCCGGCGATGCGGGCGCGGGCGGCGGAGTCGGCTACTGCGCCCTTCGCGTCGAGGAAGCTCGCGAGGGTGTCGGCCTGGCCGCGCGTCGTGCCCGCCAGCAGCACGATCTGGATCGATCGCGCCAGCTCGCGGTCGGCGGCAGCGAGCATGCCCGCGTAATCGGTGCCGAGGAAGTCGCCGACCGTGAACAGCAGCCGCGCCCCGCTCTTGCGCAACACGTACGCGGCCTCGTCGCCCTTGAACCGCGTGTTGACCGGTACCAGCCACGCACCGGCGCCGAGGATGCCGAGCGCGGTGACGACGAAGTCGACCGAGTTGGGTGCCCAGACCGAGACGCGGTCACCGGGCGCGATCCCGGCCGCCATGACGGCCCGGGTTGCGGCGAGCGCGCGATCGGCGAGGTCCGAGTAGGTGGCACGCCGCGCACCGTCGACGACCGCCTCTCGATTCCCGTAGCGTTCGCCGTTGTCCTGCACCATTGCCGGGATCGACGCCCAGCGTTCGTCGGCGCGCAACGTCAGGCTCCCGCGAGGTTCGCGACGATCGGCACGAGCGGGTCGAGCGCCCTGGGATGGAAGCCGGCGTCGAGTTGTACATGGCTGAACCCGAACTCCCGGCGTGAGGCCTCGAGCTTGGCGCAGATCGCGTCCACGGTTCCCACGAGCACCGCGGGCGACGCGTCGAGGTCGGCGGCGGTCACGTCGAACTGCGCGCCCATCCGGTCGAGGAACTCGCGCGCGGCCGCGGCATCCGGGGTGACCCGCACGAGCCAGCAATTCACGGAGAGCGTGACGTCGCCCGGTTGCCTGCCACCGCGCGCGGCGCCGTCGTGGACCCACGCGATCTTCTCGTGCGTGCGCTCGGGCGAGAGGTCGATGACCGCGTGCCGCCCGAGCGTGCCGGCGCGAAGGCGCGCGTTCACGCCGACGACCGCGGCCTCCTGGCCGGCGAGGCGGAGCACCCGCGGGCTCCCGCCCCCGACGAAGAACGGGGGGTGCGGCTGCTGGACGGGTTTGGGCAGGCCGTCGAGCGACCGGACGGTGTAGTGCTCACCGGCGAACGAGAACGGTTCCGCTCCGAACAACCCCTTCACCACGGCGATCGCTTCGACGAGGCGGTCGACGCGCACTCCGGGAGGGTCGAGCGCGAGCCCGGCGGCGTCGTAGTCGGACGTCATCCATCCCGATCCCATGCCGATCGTGAGGCGTCCCTCCGATACGACGTCGAGCGTTGCCGCCATGCGGTGGACGAGCACCGGGTGCCGGTAGTCGACGCCCAGCACCCCG
>DASPTH010000023.1:0-2400 GCA_035623515.1 Acidimicrobiia bacterium | reverse complement strand
AGCTTCGGTCGCATCCCCCCGCCGATGCCGGCGAGCGCCTCGATCACAGCGTCGACGCCGGCCTCCGAGACGACGCTCGCCGGGTCGTCGGGGTCGGCGAGCCAGCCGGGCACATCGGTCAGGAACATCAGCTTGTACGCGGTGAGCGCGCGGGCGACGGCGCCGGCGGCCTCGTCGGCGTTGATGTTGTAAGAGTTGCCGTCGCGGTCGGCGCCCACGCTCGCCACCACCGGGATGTAGTCCTGCGCGACATGGGTCAACACGTCGACGTCGACGCGCTCGATCGCGCCCACGAACCCGATGTCTTGGCCGCTCGGCGCGGACTTGCGCTTGGCACGGAACAGCAGCCCGTCGTCCCCGCACAGGCCGATCGCCGGCTGACCATGGCGGTTGATCAGCAGCACGATGTCCTTGTTGACCTTGCCGACGAGCACCATCTTCGCGACCTCGACGGTCTCGGCGTTCGACACGCGCAGGCCGTCGACGAACTGCACGGGCAGGTCCAGGCGCTGCATGTAGCTTGTGATTTCCGGGCCGCCTCCGTGCACGATCACCGGGTTCATCCCGACGTACTTGAGCAGCACCACATCGCGCGCGAACTCCTCCTTGAGCGAGGCGTCGATCATCGCCGCCCCGCCGTACTTGATCACGACGGTCTTGCCGTGGAACTCGCGGATGTACGGCAGCGCCTCGAGCAGCGTGCCGACGTCCCGCATGCTCTGCGAGTCGTAGCTGCTAGGTGGTGTACTCGGCATTCAGCGTCACGTACTCGTGTCCGAGGTCGGAGAAGTAGCGCTCGGTCTCGGCGCCCTCCCCCGGGAGGTGGATCTCGTATTCGACCTCCTCACCCTGGACAGCGGCCTTCAGCGCGTCCTCGTCGTGGGGCACGTACTGGCCGCGCGTGCACACCTGGATCCCCTCGATCGCGATGTCGACCGCGAGCGGCGCGGTGCCGGGCATCGCCATCCCGACCGACTGGATGATCCGCCCCCAGTTCGGATCGCCTCCGTACAGCGCGGTCTTCACCAGCGGCGACTCTGCGACCGCACGCGCGACGCGATCCACCACTTCGTTCCGACCCCCATGGACGACGACGCGACCGACCCGACGTGCGCCCTCGCCATCGCGCACGATGTTCAGCGCCAGCTGTTTGAGCACCGCGTCGAGTGCCTCGCCGAAGCGCACCTCGTCCTCGGTCTCGGGGTCGATCCCCACCCCCGACTCGCCGCTGGCCTGGAGAATCACGGTGTCGCTTGTCGACAACTGGCCGTCGACGCTGATCCGCTCGAACGAGCGCCTGACCGTGACCCCGAGCAACAGATCGCACGTCTCGGGCGACAGGGCGGCGTCGGTCTGGACGAAGCACAGAAGCGTCGCAAAGTTCGGCGAGATCATCCCGGCGCCCTTGGCCTGCGCGGTCAGGCGCACTGTGCCGCCGCTGACCTCGACGTCGAGGCAGGCGTGCTTGTCGACTATGTCGGTGGTGCGGATCGCGTGCGCGAAGTCGACCTCGCCGTTGGGACGGAGCGCGTGCGTCGCCTGCACGATTCCCGTGATCGCGGAGCTCACCGGGAGCGGCACCCCGATCACTCCGGTCGAGGCGACCGCCACCGCGCTCTCCAGACACCGACTGGCCAGTGCGGCGGCGCCCTGCATCTTGACCGCGTTCTCGAAACCGGGGCGCCCGGTGGCCGCGTTGGCATTCCCGGAATTGACCACGACCGCGCGGATCCCCTCGAGCGTGCACCGCTCCCGGCACAGCAGCACGGGTGCCGACTGCGTGCCCGAGCTGGTGAAGCGCGCCGCGCTCGTCGTCGCCGGCGCGCTCGACACGACCAGGCCGAGGTCGCGCCCGCCGCTCGGCTTTATCCCGCAGGCGACGCCCGCCGCCGCGAACCCCCGCGGCAGCCCGCCACCAGGCTCCGAGACATTGCTGGGGACCTCGACCCAGCGCGAGCGGAAGAACGAGTGCGTCGCGGTCACCGGAACACCTCGCGAGCCGACGCGCGGACGGGACCAATCCCTTCGTCCTCGGGGAGCCCGAGCATCAGATTGAGGTTCTGGACCGCTTGGGATGCGGCGCCCTTCCACAGGTTGTCGATCGCGCCGAACACGATCACGCGTCCGGTGCGGTCGTCCCGGTGCACGGAGATGCGGCAGATGTTCGTCTCGCGGACGTCGCGCACGCCGGGCGGCGTCGTCGTCAGCTCCACGAACGGCTCGTCCGCGTAAGCCTCTGCGTACAGTGCGTCCAGGCCCTCGGCGGCGTCGGGCTCGGTCAGCGTGACGTAACAGGTGCAGAGCTCACCCTGGTCGAGCGGTACGAGGTGCGGGATGAATGTGATCCGGACGTCTGCCCCGAGGATCGCGAGCTCCTGCTCGATCTCCGGGATGTGGCGG
>DASPTH010000014.1:0-4824 GCA_035623515.1 Acidimicrobiia bacterium | reverse complement strand
CTGGCAGCATGGACCAGCATGTACGAGACGCATTCACCGAGAGCGTGGACACCGTGCGGCTCGTCATCCCCCCATCGTCCGACTACTTGCGCACGGCGCGGCTCGTTGCCGCCGACGCGTCGGTGCGCGCCGGGCTCGATTGCGAGGAGATCGAGGACTTCCGGATCGCGGTCGACGAGCTCTGCCATCACCTGATGTCGTGCAGCGACAACTTCGTCGAGCTCCACGTGGTGACGACGCCGAGGGCCGTGATCGCGCGCGGCCTCGCGATCAGCCGCGCCGGCGCCGAGTCACGGGTGCCCGGTGAGCTGTCGTCGCTCATCCTGGCCGCCACCACGGATCACTACGAGGTCGCCAACCGGGGCGACGAGATGAGCTTCACGATTCTCAAGCAGACGCGTCGAGTGTTGGCGGATCGGCGATGACGCACGAGAGGCGCCAACCGCACGATGCGAACAGCGCGACGAACGAGAAGTTCGTCACGTACCGCAGGACGCGCGACCGCGATCTGCGCAACGAGCTGGTGGAGGCGCACGTGCGCCTCGCGGAGTTCCTCGCCCGCCGGTTCGCGCACCGTGGCGAGCCGCTCGACGATCTCCGTCAGGTCGCCCTCGTCGGCCTGCTGAAGGCAGTCGAGCGATTCGAGCCCGATCGGGGCCTGCAGTTCTCGTCGTTCGCGATGCCGACGATCGTCGGCGAGCTGAAACGGCACTTCCGCGACCGCGGCTGGGCCGTGCGCGTGCCGCGCCGTGTCCAGGAATTGCACCTGGAACTCGACCGCACCATTGCCACGCTGAGTCAGGAACTCGGCCGGCCACCTCTGCCACAGGAGATCGCGGATCGCGCCGGCGTGCGCGAGGAGGATGTGCTCGAGAGCATGGAAGCGAGCAGCTTGTACCGGCTCCCGTCCATCGACGCGTTGCGCAACGGCAACGACCCGGGCAGCGCGCCTGCCGAGCGCCTCGGTGACGTCGATCCCGAGATGGACGCGGTCGAGAATCGTCTCGCGGTCGGTGAGCTCCTGTCGGTACTCCCCGAGCGGGAGCAGAAGATCGTCTACTTGCGCTTCTTCGAAGGTCTGACGCAGTCGGAGATCGCCGAACACGTGGGCATCAGCCAGATGCACGTGTCACGGCTCCTCGTTCGCAGCCTCGCAACCCTCGGCGCGCACACCGGCACCGTGGCGGAGCCGTGAACCTCGCGGGGGCACGGTGACGCAGGAGCCGGGCACGCCCCCGACGCGGGTCACACCGCTCGCGCTCGAGCGTCACGGCACTGCGGCCCGGCCCATCGTCGTCGCTCGCGGGGAGATCGACGTCGCGACTTCGCCCATGCTCCGCTCGGAGCTCGCGTCCGTGCTCGCATCGCAACCGGAGGACATCACCGTCGACTTCCGGGAGGTCGCGTTCGTCGACTCGTCGGGTCTCGGTGTCCTGGTGGGCGCCCTGAAGCGACTCCGTGAAGGCGGCGGCGGCACATTCGCCGTCGTCGGCGCCCAGGACGCGGTGCGGAAGGTGTTCGAGATCACTGGTCTCGACTCGCTCTTCGAGCTCGGCGACCAGTAGCTCATTCGGCAGCCGCGTTCGGCGCGGTTTGACCACGCCGATCAGCGGGAACCTCACGATCGACTCCGACGCGAGGGTCACCGCCGAGCTCACGAGGTTGGCGGCCGATCAGTCCGGTGAGCGTGGCCAATAGCCGTGGCGCCGGCGCTGGCCAGTTCACACCACACGGTCTTGCCGGAACCGAGGTCGATGATGCCCCACGCGCTCGCCAACGCGGCGACGATGGGGAGACCCCGCCCGCGCGTGTCGTCGCGCGCCCAGACCTGTGGCCGATCCGATCCGAGGTCGGTCACCTCGATCCGCAGCGCGCCGTCGTCCCGGAGGAAGACTTCGAGGTCGATCGCGGTGTCGGCATGGAGCACCGCGTTCGTGACCAACTCGCTCACCACCAGGCGAGCGTCGGCCGTCATGTCGGCGCCGCACCCCACCTCCCCGAGCACGGCGTCGCAGAAGCGCCGAGCGATCGCCGGACTGTGGACCGACGGGGGCAGGATCATACGGTGGTTGGAGTTCCCGCGACACGGCGGCGGCAAACCGGCCCCCCTTCGACCGCCGCTCGACTGCCCGTCCACCCGCACCTGCGGAGGAGGAATCGATGACCTACACGCTGCCCGACCTCGACTACGACTACTCGGCACTCGAGCCCTACTACTCGGCGGAGATGCTGCGCCTCCATCACGACAAGCACCATGCGGCCTACGTGGCGGGGCTGAACGCCGTGCTCGAGCAGCTCGACGAGGCCCGCGCGTCCGACGACTTCGAGGCGATCACCGGACTCGAGAAGAAGCTCGCATTCAACCTCTCGGGCCACGTGTTGCACACGATCTTCTGGAAGAACCTGTCGCCCGATGGCGGCGGCAAGCCCGACGGTGAGCTCGCCGCCGCGATCGACGAGTTCTTCGGCTCCTTCGACCGCTTCCAACGCCAGCTCTCGGAAGCGACCGCCACGGTGCAGGGATCGGGCTGGGGAGCACTGGCGTGGGAGCCGCTCGGCGAGCGGTTGTACGTCGCACAGATCTATGACCACCAGGACAACATCGGCCAGAACAGCGGTCCGCTCCTCGTCCTCGACGCCTGGGAGCACGCCTACTACCTGCAGTATCAGAACCGGCGCGCCGATTACGTCGCCGCCGTGTGGAACGTCGTGAACTGGGGCGACGTGGCTGCCCGATTCGAGCGGGCCCGGAGCGTCCCCCTGCAGTAGTCGCGACCTTCGCATGGTTCGCGTGACGCGGTCGGCGCTGCCGGTACTGTCGTCGCGCCATGGCCGGCCCCGGCTCCGGACTGCCGTTTCGCGACCGGCGCGAAGCCGGGCGGGTGCTCGCGTCGGAACTCCTCGACCAATACCCGGGTGACGGCGACCTGGTCGTGCTCGCGCTCCCCCGCGGTGGTGTGCCCGTCGGCTTCGAGGTCGCACGCGCCCTCGACGTACCGCTCGACGTCATCGTCGTGCGCAAGCTCGGCGTCCCGTCGCAACCCGAGTTGGCCATGGGCGCAGTCGGCGAGGACGGCGTGCGCGTCCTCAACCACGAGGTGATCCGCCAGATGAGGATCAGCGAGAGTGCGCTCGAACGCGTCGAGGTGAGCGAGCGCACCGAGCTCGAACGGCGGGCGACTGCCTTCCGAGGCGGCGCCCCAATGCTCTCGCTCGATGGTCGCACGGTGGTCATCGTCGACGACGGTCTCGCCACGGGAAGCACCGCACGCGCCGCGATCCGCGTCGCGCGCGCACACGGTGCGCAGCGCGTGGTCCTGGCCGTGCCGGTTGCACCGCGTGAGACGCTCGATCACCTCGGGGCGGCCGCCGACGCGGTGATCGCCGTCGCGAGCCCGCACCCGTTCATGGCGATCGGACAGTGGTACGACGACTTCGGTCAGACCACCGACGACGAGGTCAGGCAACTCCTGGCGGCTGCTCGCGAAGGTCGATCACCGCCGGCAGACGACGCCGCAACCCGAGGCGGCGACCCGCGATCATGAGCCCGAGCACGAGCGCGGTGAGCGTTGCCGCCGCGACCGCCGCGCGCGCAGGAGCAGAGAGCACGCCCGCGAAGAACCCGAGGGTGACGACGTCGAGGAGCACGTGCACGACCGCGCCGGGCAACAGCGAGCCGGTGCGGAACGCCACGTAGCCCAGCAGCATCGCGAGGCTCGCGAAAGGCAGCACGTTCTCCGCCCCGGTCATCTGCTCCACGTGCCCCGGGAGGACGCTGAACAACCCGGCCGCGCCCACGAGACCGGCGATGACCGGACCAGTTCCCCACGAGGCGGTGTCGCGCCACTCGCGACCGGCGAGACGCGCGCACGCCGCTCCGATGACGAGCACCGCGGCGAGCCGGTACACGACCTCCTCGCCGACCGCGCTGATGGTGACGCCCTCCATGTCGCCCCAGCCCGCCACCGAGTGGACCATCGCGAGCACTGCAACGAGAGCGGTGAGCGCCCCGCCGACGACGAACTCGCGCCACGCCGACCGCGTCGCACGGTCGCCGACGACTCGGCGCCAGCCGACGAGCGCGACGAGGACCGCGGCGAGAGGAAGCGCAGGCGAAATGAGGACCCGGCCCGCATACCAGGGCGGCCAGGCGGCCCACGCCGACGCGACGTCGAGGGCGAGCGCGGCGGTCGCGACCGCCAGGATCGCGGGGCTCACCGGCCACGACGCCCAGCCCGTCCACCGCCACGACCACCCGTCGGTCCTGATCGGGGTCTCGACGCGCCGTGTGGGCTCGACCGAGGTTGCGCTCTGCATGCCTCCCTCGATGACTTGGCCGCCCAACCTGCAGTGTGCCCGCGCGCGCGCGAACGAACCACACGCGCGAGCTAAAGACTCGGGAAAGTTGTGCCCCGTCGCCCGGTCAGGCGGCAAGGTTCTCCGAGAACCAGTCGAGGGTGCGCGCCCAGCCGTCCTTGGCCGAGGGCTCGTGGTAGCTCTCACGCGCGTCGCAGTGGAAGCCGTGCCCGGCGCCCGGGTACCGCACGATCTCGGTTTCGACCTTCGCCTCCGACAGACTCCGGCGCAGGTCCTCGACGCCGTCGGCGGGGATCATCGCGTCCTCGTCGCCGAAGAGCCCGAGCCACGGCGTTTGCAGCGAGCTTGCCTCGTGGGCGAGCGGCCCCGCCATGCCCTGGCTGTTGTGCGTGATGCCGCCGCCGTAGAAGCCGACCCCGGCGCCGATCGCGCGCCGGGCCGAGACGAGGAACGTGACCCGACCTCCGAAGCAGAATCCGACGATGCCGATGTTGCCGTCGGCGAACC
>DASPTH010000423.1:0-4774 GCA_035623515.1 Acidimicrobiia bacterium | reverse complement strand
CCCGAAGATGTTCACGAGCACCGTGAGCTTGGACCGTGCCACGTCGATGTCGGAGATCGCGCCGTTGAAGTCGGCGAAGGGTCCCGCCACCACCCGGACCTGCTCGCCGACCTCGAACTCGAGCCGCGGCCGCACCTTGCGCTCCTGACCGGGCTCCTCCTTGCCGACGCCGAGGATCGACTCCACCTCTTTGCGCGACAGCGGCGTGGGGCGTGACGCGTTGCCGACGAAGGCAGTGACGCCCGGCGTGTTGCGCACGACGTACCAGGAGTCGTCGTCGAGCGCCATGCGGACGAGCAGGTATCCCGGGAACACCTTCTTCTGCACGACGACCTTGCGGCCGCCCTTGAACTCGATGACGTCCTCCATCGGGATCACGACCTCGTAGATCCGCTCCTCGACGTTCATCGACTTCACCCGGCTCGCCAGGTTCTGCTTCACCTTGTTCTCGTAGCCCGCGTACGTGTGGACGACGAACCAGTCGCCCGGCCGGTCGTAGGGGCTCGGCTCACGCGGGCCGGCGTCGATCTCGACGCCCTCCTCGTCGACCTCGACGACGCCGATCAGCTCCGCGTCGGCGAGCTCACCGCCCGCGGTGGAGTCCACCACTTCGACGAGCTCGACGAGCTCCTCGGCGTCGTCACCGGCGGCGCCGTCGACCCGGAGGATGTCGACGTCGATCTCGTCCTCCTCGGCGGGCAACGACGGTGTGGCCCAGTCGGGAAGCGCCTCCGCGACCTCCTCGCCGGCGGGCGCGTCCGCGAGCGCGTCGCCCCAGTCGCGCGGAGCGTCGTCGGTGGAAGTTTGCTCCGTTGGTGCCTGCACGTCGTCCATGGCGATCAGTCGAAGAGCCAGAGCACGAAATTGGAGGACGCGAGGTCGAACAAGAAGATCAGCGAGGTCATGACGACGACGGCGATGAGCACGATGATCGTGGAGTTGATGACCTCGTGGCGGGTGGGCCACGCCACCTTACGGAGCTCGCCCTTGACCTCGGACAGGTACTGGCGGGGACCGGTTCGCTCGCGTTGTGCCTGCGCCGGTTGGGTCCGGCGCGGTTGTGGCTGGCCCGGCTTGTCCGAGCCTTGCTTTTGCATCAATCGCTTGGTCTGACGATTCATCGCCACGGCACAGCCGTCCTGTTCGTCGTCACGCTCGCAGGGCAGGAGGGACTCGAACCCGCAACCGCCGGTTTTGGAGACCGGTGCTCTACCAAATTGAGCTACTGCCCTCCGGCCGATGCTGGTGGGGCCGAAGCACCGAGGATAGCAGTGGGAACCTGAACGTCCCGAGGCGGCCAGCTACGCAGCAACGGGCCGCGCGCGGCGCCTCCGGTCGAGTGCCCAGAGGCCCGTGAGCACGATGGAGCCCACCAACCACGCGAACATCGGCGGTTGGCGCAGCACCCCGACGATGGTCCCCGCGTACGGGATCCGGAGCCCGACGCTACCGATGACGTCACCGGGCGCGACCCGCCACGGGTCGGCGGTGGCGCGGTTGTCGCCCTTCGTGACGTACCCCATCGACGCCGAGCCGCCCACGATCCGGTGGATCACGGGTAGGCCGGCGAGGCTCGCGCCGGCCGGCACGCGGTACGCGATCACCTCGCCCGAGTGGTACCTCGCGTGCTCGCGCGTGATGACGAGATCGCCGGCGACCAACGTCGGGCGCATCGACGTGCCCTCGACCACCGCGTAGCCGGCGGGTCCGCCGAGGAGCTGGGGCCGGTAGAGGTTCCACCAGAACACCGCGAGCACCAGGGTGACGGCGATGTTCAGCGCCCGGAGCCCGCGACGGTCGACGCGCCTTCGGGAGCCGGCTGCCGTCGACGACCCGAGCTCCACTCTGAGATTGTCGTCGCACCGATCCCGGTGCGCCAACGGCTGCCGCGCGGTCGGAGGCTCTAACCGGTGACGGGGACCGTCCGGCGCCGGGAGCGGTGGACGAGCATCGCCGCGGTGGCGGCGGTTGCGGCGAAGGCCGCACCGCCGATCGCGCCCGCATACGCGAGCCGGCGACCGGAAAGGATCGACCGCACCGCCTGTCGCTCGCCCGCTTCCTCGATTGCAGCCAGCGTCTGCGCCAGGAGCCCGGGCGCGGGCTCGAGGTAGCGGGTTCGCAACGTCTGGAGACCCCGCAGCATGCGGCGGTAACGCGCGAGCTCGGCTTGGCAACGGAGGCAGCTCTCGATGTGCCGCTGCACCGAGAGCTCCACGGCGGCGTTCCGCTCCACCGCAGCAGGCAGCAGCTTCGCGACCTCGTCACACTGCATTCGCCCACCTCCCGTCGTTCCGGGTGTCGTCGTAGAGCAGGTCGCGGAGGCGCTTGCGCCCCCGATGCAACCGCACCTTGGCCGCAGGAACCGAGATGCCCAGCTCCTCGGCGATCTCCTCGTGCGTCAGTCCGTAGACGTCCTTCAGCACGACGAGGACGCGGAGCTTCGGCGGGAGCTCGTCGAGCGCACGCGACAGCGAATCCAGGAGAGCCGCCGATTCGGCAGAGTCCTCGGGCTGTGCGTCGGGCCGGAGCTCGACGGGCTCCTCGAGCATCGAGTCGAGCGACTCGACGCGGTGCCGGCGACGGCGCTTCACGATCGTGTACGCCGTATTGGCGGTGATGCGGTACATCCACGTGGTGAACTGCGCGTCGCCGCGGAAGCTCGGAAGGCCCTTCCAAGCTCGCAGGTACGACTCTTGCACCACGTCGCGCGCATCCTCCTCGTCGGCCGTGAGCCGGAGGGCGAGCGTGTAGGTGTCGACGTAGGTTCGCCGCACCAACTCGTCGAACGCCGAGCGGTCGCCCTCGCGGGCGGCCTCGACGAGGACGACGTGATCCTCCCGGTCTCGCGGCACTTCGTGCGTGGTCATGTCCGACTCAGGCCGGACCGGTTGGGTTACGCACCGCGAGGGACGACACCGGGCCGAGGGCTAGCGGGTTTCCCGGTGCAGGGTGTGCTTGCGGTCGAAGCGGCAGTACTTCTTCATCTCGAGGCGCTCGCGGTCGTTCGTCTTGTTCTTGACCGTGATGTAGTTCCGCCGCTTGCACTCTTCGCATGCGAGCGTGACCTTCACCCGCTTGTCACTCGCCATCGGTCGTCTGCTCCTCTTTCCTGGTAGCGGTGGCGGGACTCGAACCCGCGACGCCGCGATTATGAGCCGCGTGCTCTGCCAACTGAGCTACACCGCCAGATGTCTGCCTCGCTCACTGCGGGCGCCCTCGGAGCCCCCTTACGGACTTGAACCGTAGACCCCTTCCTTACCATGGAAGTGCTCTGCCGACTGAGCTAAGGGGGCGGGCCGTTCAGGATAGCCATCCGTGGCGGTTCCCGAGCTGGCGGAACAGTGCTTGCGGTAGGGCGGGGAGCCAAACCGGGAGCCAAACATGCGGCCTTGGCTCCCCGTGAGCGTTCTCCATCGGTCGACGCGCGTCAGCGCAGTCGTCGCCGGAACCCACGACGAATGGCAAGTCACCGAACACCGCTACCTCTCCGAAGGCTCCATGAACAAGCTCTACGACCCACCCGAACCCGCCGTCTTGCTCGACGAACTCCCCGCCGCCAAGATCGCGTCCTCACACAACCGACCAGCCGCGCTGAGCATCACGCGGACAACGTCGAGTTACACCACTCCGCGGGCGCGGCCGATGGTCGCCGCCGAGGTCCCCGCGATCTTCGCTCAACTCGCGCCGGAGATCGCGGTCGCCACCTCTCCGCGGTGGCGTCGCCGTTTTGGACGCGACGCCGAGCTGGTCAGCTCCCGATACCTTCGACTGGGCCGGCTCCGGTTCACCAACCACCTCAGAACTTGAGCGGTAGCGGCTGAACCGGGGCGGCGCAGGGCAGGCTGGAGGAACGGTTCGGGTGAACCATGCTCCAGTTGCCGAGCGACGAGTAGCCCCGAACGAGCCGCTCACTCCTGTTCTGATTCGGGCATGCCCGTCCAGCTGGGCGCGAGCGCTTGGGTAGGTGTGAGCCCGAAGCCGATGTTGGGGCCGTAGACCGCCATGGCGAGGGCCTGCAGCATCGGCGCGACCGAGATGGCATTGCCCTGCTTGGTGGACACACGACCGCGATCGTCGTCTTGCGGGAATCATCGCGCGGCGCGGTTGCGCCTAATGCTCATCTGGTGCCCATCGGGGGGACACCGGTGCCGGTGCCCGGCGTGGTGCGTCGGACGACAGTCGCAGATTTACGACGGGCACGGGACCAAACCATGGAGCCGTCCCTACGACTTGGGCTGAGTGAGCCGCCTCCCGCGCCGGCGTCACCCTCGCCGGCCTCGCGATCAACGTCATCACCGTCTGAGCGATCGCGAGCTTCATGGGGCGGTGAGCGGCGATCCTTCAATGAGGGTCGTTCGCGGCGAGAGGGCTTACCGCGCTTGTCCGTTGCGGCCATTTGCAGCCACAACCGCCCTCCGACTCGCTCGTGATGGGCGGCGAGACGGAAGAGCGGGTCACGAGCGTCCAGTGGCACCGCGATGCGACCGGCCGCGATCACGCCGAGCAGACCGATCACCGCGTCGATTCCGTGCTCGATCACCAAGCAGACCGGTGCCACACTGCCCGGCTCGCCTGCGCGCACCGTGTCTCGCACGCGATCGACGGCACACACGAGTGCGCGGTACTTCAGCGAGCGGCGGTCGTCCTCCACTGCCACACGATCCGGCACCCCACGCGCGACCTCGTACAGCGCGTCTCCGAGCGCACGTGGCCGGTACTCGCCGAGGACGACACCATGGTCCCACGGGCGGACGAGCCCCCCGCTCATCCGTGC
>DASPTH010000187.1:0-5103 GCA_035623515.1 Acidimicrobiia bacterium | reverse complement strand
GGACGGCCGGACCTTGTCCGGCACCGCGACCGTCGTCTCCGAGCTCGATGGTGACCGAGGGCCCGGTCAGGGTCGCGCCCGAACCGCACCGCACGTCGTCACAGGCAAGATTGTTCTCGCCACCCGGGACCGGCATCTTGGTCGCGGTCAGGTCGAACTTCCACTTCTCGCTGAGCTGGTAGTCGACCTCGGCGCGGCCGACGCCGCGCTTGGAGCGTTGCTCGAATGTGATGTGACCCTTCTGCCCCTTCTTGGCCGGCGCGACGTACTTGAACGCGCCCGGCGCGCTCTTCGACGTCTTGGGCTTGACGGACGTCGGACCGTCGAGCGCGGCAGTGATCGGTCGCTTGACGGCGGAGCCGTCCTTGGCGGTGGCGGTCACGTTGATCTGCAGCTGTTGCTTCGGCTTGACCAACCCCGAGCCCGGAGTCACCGACAAGGTCACGCAGGACTTGCCGTCCTGCCAGATCGCCTGGAGCTTCTGCGCGATGCTGTCCGCCAGGCCCCGCGCGTGCTGCTCGACGACATTGGCCCTCTTCTGGAGCACGGCCCTGTCGAACGCGCCTTCGTTGTCGACCACCGCTCTCGCAGACCCGGGCGTGCCGCTGTCTTGCAGTCTGGTCGCCGAGTCCTCGAGGTTGCCCCGCTGGTTGCGGATCTTGTCGAAGTACCGGCCGGTGAAGCGCGCCTTCGTGTACACGGCCTTGTCGTTGACGTCGATCTCGACCGGCAGCTCGACCTGGTAGCTCTCCAGAACACCGACGCCGCTGGCGGTCAGGTCGACCGAGACCGTGGCTGACGCCTTTGCGGTGCCGCGCGCGTCCGGGCACGGCGTCGCCGTGTAGTGCCCCGAGAAGTGCACGTTGTCGACCCGCGTGCCCACGCCCTTCAGTTCCCGCGCGTCCACGTCGAAGTCGAAGCTGCCACCGGCCGGGTCGAAGACGCGGCCGACGTAGTCGACCGCCGACGCCGGGCTCCCGCTGCTCGGGATCGGAGTATCACCGGCGGTGCCCTGCGCCACCGCGCGGCTACCGGCCGGCACCACGAACGCCGTCGCCAGCGTCGCCGACGCGACCAGGACTCCGCATCGCCGGTTCATGGTGCCCTCCCTCGACTGGCTCCCCCCATCTTGACGCTCGGGGCCACACGCGTCATCAGTACTGCACCGCTCACTCGCGCCACTCGCGCCCGGCGCAGAACCGCCGGCCATCTGTGATGTCACCCGATTCGTTCCGATCGCTCCTAGCATTGCGCCCTTGGGTTCGTCCGAGATGAATCTCCGGGCCGTCGTGGTCGTGGTTCTGGGCGTGGCCACCACGATCGTCCTGCTCGCGGTCGTACCTCAGAGGACGTCCTCCGGCGGCGCCCACGTCGTGTCGAGCGCGAGCGCGCTCCCCACGAGCTCGACCATTTCGTCCGGCGGCACCACCCAGACGACCGCCGCCGCGACCACGACCACCCGCAAGGCCGGGAGCAAGAGCAACACGACGGTGCCCACCACCACGACGTTCCCCACCGCCGGGCGGCCGGAGCTCAAACTCGGGTCCACCGGCCCCGACGTCGTGGCGCTCCAGCAGCGGCTCAACGCGCTCGGGTACAACGCCGGCACCGCCAACGGGAACTTCGGCACGAGCACGCAGACCGCGGTCATGAACTTCCAGAAGGCGAAGAACCTCGCGGCCGACGGCGTGGTCGGCCCGACGACGTGGGCCGCGCTGGCCGCGGGCTAGAGGCGAGCACCTCACCCAACCGTGGTTCGCGACGCTCGCTCCGATGGAAGGACGACTCGACGATGCCGTCGACACACACCTTGGACGTTCCCGGCGCCCGCCTCTACTACGAGGAGCGGGGATCGGGGCCCTTGCTGCTCCTGATCGGCTCGCCGATGGACAGCACCGGCTTCGCCGCATTCGCGGAGGCGCTCGCCGACGAATTCGAGGTCGTGACCTACGACCCTCGAGGCCTCGGCCACAGCACCCGCGAGGACACCGACACGGACCTGACCCCCGAGCAACAGGCCGAGGACGTCTGCCGTCTGATCGGCGCGCTCGACGCCGGGCCCGCGTACGTCTTCGGGAGCAGCGGCGGAGCCGTCGTCGGTCTCGCGGCCGTCACGGCCCACGCCGATCACGTCCGCACCCTGGTTGCTCACGAGCCGCCGGTCGTCACCCTGCTTCCGGACCGTGACGCCGCGCTCGCCCACTTCGGTGAGGTCTACGACACGTTTCGCACCGGCGGGGTCGGGCCCGCGATGCAGAAGTTCATGACGGTGACGGGGTTGGGACCGCCGGGACCGGACGACACGGCCACCGCCCCCGCCCCGGCCCCCGAGGAGGCGGCCCGGATGGCAACCACCGCGGAGACCTTCCTCGGCCACATGCTCCGCCCGACGACGCACTACGAACCCGATATCGCGGCGCTCTCGGCGGCTCCGACCAGGATCATCGTGGCGGCCGGCGCCACTTCGCAGGGCCAGGTGGCGAACCGAACCGCCCTTGCCCTCGCTGACGCACTCGGCTCCGACATCGTCGAGTTCCCGGGTGACCACACGGGCTTCATCGCCTTTCCCGGAGAGTGCGCGCAGGTGCTCCAGGGCCTGCTCGGCGAAACCACCTGAGCGGTGCCAACGCACGGTCGCCGTTGGCCGAACCCCGGACCCTCGCGTCGTTCTCCGCCGGTCGCCGTCAGGACCGGAGTGCGCGCGCGAACCGACGGACGTCTTCCACGAACAGCTCGGGCTGCTCGCACGCGGCGAAGTGGCCTCCCGCCGGCTGCGGGCTCCAGTGGACCAGGTTGGCGTCGCGTTCGACGAAGCGTCTCGGCACGTAGAACGCCTCGCCGGGGAACAACCCGATTCCGGTGGGAACCGGGACCGGCGGAACGCGGTCCGGCACGAGTTCGACGGGGTCCCGGGCGGTGAACCAGTAGAAGCGTTTGGCCGACGCCCACGTCTGCGTGACCCAGTAGAGCATCACGTTGGTGACGAGCTCCTCGCGCGTGAACGCGCGCTCGACGTCGCCGTGGGTGTCGCCGTAGCGGCGCCGGCCGTCGATGATCTCGACCGCCAACGCGAGCGGGCTGTCGGTACCCGCGTAGGCGTCGGTCTGTGGTGCGAAGAGGTTGCGATCCGTGCGGACGATCGGCCGCCCCGGATGCGGACCCCGCCTCCACTCGCGTTCGTACCACACCCGCTCGTCGGGCTCGAGATCGTCGAGCTCGAAGCCTTCGAACCGGTTGCGCAGCGCGGGGGCGAAGTTGGGCAGCGTGACGTAGACGCCGCGGAGGTCGTCGGGAAAGAGGTGACCCAGCATGATCGAGATCACCGCCCCCCAGTCGCCGCCCGCGGTGACGAACCGACCGAGGCCCAAGACCTCGCGTACCAACCGCACCCACAGGCCGGCGGTGGCCTTCGCGCTGACGCCGCCACGCCGCATGGGCGTCGAGAAGCCGTAGCCGGGGATGGACGGCACGATGACGTCGAACGCGTCGGCAGGATCACCACCGTGCGCGGCGGGGTTCGCGAGCGGACCGATCACCTTGCGGTAGTCCCACCAGCTCCACGGGTAACCGTGCGTGAGCACGAGCGGCAGCGGCTCGGGTCCCGACCCCGGCACGTGGACGTAGTGCACGACCTGGCCGTCGAGCTCCACCCGGTGGTTCGCCAACGCGTTGATCTTCGCTTCGACGGCACGCCAGTCGTACTCGTCCAGCCACCACTGCACGAACTCCTCGAGGTACGCGCGGTTGACGCCGAACCGCCACGTCTCGTTGCCGGGATCGTCGGGCCAGCGAATGCGCCGCAACCGGTCGTCGAGGTCGCCGAGCACCGCTTGGGCGACCTCGAGCCGGAACGGCTCCGGTGACGCACCGACGGTCACTGCCGACGCACCCGGTCGCGCGAGCTCCAACCGGCGAGCACACCCACGAACGTAGCGGGAGGCGGCGCCGGCCGCCCTGGGCGGCGAGCCCGGTCGTTCAGCTCGCCCAGAACTCGTCGCTCTCGGCCGGGAGGGCGTCGACCATCCAGAGCTCGACCACGACGCCGTCGCGCACGCGGACGAGCTGCCCGCTGAAGTTGTGCAGCCGGCGGCCACGACGCTCCGCGTGCACCTCGACCATGAGCATCACCGAGTCGGCGTCGATCGCGGTGACGTCGTTCACGCTGAGCTGCAAGTTCGCGCTGGGCACGTCCATCTCGGCAACGCCCTCGACGTAGGCGTCGGCTCCGACCTCCCGCGTCCCACCGTCCGCGGTGGTGATGTGACCGCTGAAGCCGGGCGCGAGCAACGCCCGCATCGCGTGAAGGTCGTTCGCCGCGAAGGCGTCGACGAAGCGCCGTGCGACGGCCTCCGGCTCGTCACTCCCCGCCACGCGACGCGCCTCCACCCGCCCGGAACAACGGACCCATGGTCATGTCACCCCACGAGGTCGCATTCGCACGCACTGCGGCCCGGGCGTCCTCGATCCGGCTCTGCGAGTTGGTCGCGAAGATCGTGGTGAACTTCTCGACGTCGTGCCGGATCTCGAGCACTTCGACGCCTTCGGGCCCGGCCGTGTACGAGTACGGCGCGCGCGCCGAGACGAAGAAGCTGTCGCCCGGCCGCAGCGTCTGGTTCCCCATCAGCGCGGAGCCCGACAGCACGACGTAGAGGCAATCGTCCTCGTGGCGGTGCCGGAAGAGCGGGAAGTTCGGCTTGAACCAGAGGTACAGCAGCGAATAGCCGCCCTCCTCCGGGGTTTGCCGGACCAGCAGGCGCGCGTCGGAACCCGACGCCCTGACCAACTCGGTCGCGACCTCCTCGAGCTCGGGCTGGGCCGCGTAGTCGCCGCCGGCACCGAAGCCGGTGGTCGAGAGCTCGGGGGCCTCCGCCGCGCGGTAGATCCGCACACCCGACGGCTTCTTCTCCGCTGATGCCATGGACGCACCTCCACAACTTCCCCAGCTCGCCTTCCGGGGGATCGTCTTCCGGGGGCGTCCGGAGCGATCGAAGTTGGTGAACGCTCAGTTAGCCTCGACCCATGTTGCCCACGGCCGCGGGCCCACCGCCACATCGACGCGCGGCGGCCTGATGCCGAGCGGCGGTGCACGGTTCGAGGACCGCG
>DASPTH010000396.1:0-3610 GCA_035623515.1 Acidimicrobiia bacterium | reverse complement strand
CACGGCGCCCACGAGACGAGCCGCGCCCTCGACGCGCCGAGCTGGACGGACATCCGCCCCAACTACGCGAGCGACGTCCGCGCGCGCCTCGACGAGCTGATGAAGGTCGAAGCCCCCACGGGGGGCGGCAAGCTCCTGCTCTGGCACGGTGAACCGGGCACCGGCAAGACCACCGCCATCCGGTCGCTCATCCGGGAGTGGCGGGGCTGGTGCGATCCGCAGTACGTGACCGACCCCGAGCGGTTCTTCAACGAGGCCAACTACATGCTCGACGTGCTGCTCGCGTCCGACCGGCGGGAGATGCGGCCCGGCGCGCGCGGCTGGATGGTCCCGAGCGATCGATGGAAGCTCGTGATCGCCGAGGACGCGGACGAGTACGTGCGCAGCGACGCCCGACGACGCGCTGGCGCCTCGCTCGGCCGCCTGCTGAACATCGCCGACGGCATGCTCGGCCAGGGTCTGAACACGCTGGTGTTGCTCACCACCAACGAGGAGATCACGCGCCTGCACCCTGCCGTCGTTCGGCCCGGTCGCTGCCTCTGCCTCATCGAGTTCGAACGGTTCAGCACGGCCGAAGCGCGGGCGTGGCTCGGCGACGACTCCGTCACCGACGAGCCCACGCTCGCCGAGCTCTACGAGCGCCGCGACGACGGCACCGGCCTGCTGCGAGAGACGCAGCCCACCCACCGCCTCGGCGGGTATCTCTGATCTCAGGCGTGCTCCTCGCGTAGGGCGGGGAGGGCGACGATCGCGTCGATGGTCTCCGGGTTGGCGATGGCCTCGGTGTTGCGCACCGGACGGCCGTGCACGGCATCGGCCACCGCGAGCTCCACGAGCTTGTTGCTCCGGGTGCGTGGGAGATCGTCGACCTGCGCGACCACGGCCGGGACGTGCCGCGGTGAGCACTCCGCGCGCACCCGGGCGCGGATCTCGGCGACCAGGTCGTCGTCGAGCGTGCGACCGTCGGCCAGGCGCACGAGCAGAACGGTCCGCACGTCGCCGTGCCACTCCTGGCCGAACGCGAGGGACTCGACCACCTCCGGCATCGCGTCGACGACGCGGTAGATCTCGGCCGTGCCGATGCGCACCCCGCCGGGGTTGAGGGTGGCGTCGCTGCGGCCCAGGATGACCATCCCGCCGTGCTCGGTCCACGACGCGAAGTCTCCGTGCGCCCACACCTCGGGAAAGCGCGCGAAGTACGCCTCGTGGTAGCGCTGCCCCGAGTCGTCCCGCCAGAAGCCGAGCGGCATCGACGGGAACGGCTGCCGGCACACGAGCTCGCCGGGCATCCCCGGCGCCCCGCCGAGCGACCGCCCGGCGTCGTCGGCCACGTCGGTCGCCATGCCGAGCACGGGACGCTGGAGCTCGCCGGCGTACACGGGCCCCGTCGGGTCGCCACCGACGAGGCAACCGCACAGGTCCGTGCCGCCGGAGATGGACGCCAGGTGCACGTCGGCCTTCACGCGTTCGTAGACGGTGTGGAACCCGAGCGGTGAGAGTGGCGACCCGGTGGAGCACACCGTGCGCAACGCGCCGAGGTCATGCGTGCGCGCGGGCTCGATGCCCGCCTTTCCGACGGAGTCGATGAACTTGGCCGACACGCCGAGCAACGTGATCCGCTCCGCGTCGGCGAGATCGAAGAGCACCTCGGCCCCCGGGTGGAACGGCGAGCCGTCGTAGAGAATCGCGGTCGCGCCGGACGCCAGCGTCGATGCCAGCCAGTTCCACATCATCCACCCGGTGGTGGTGAAGTACAGGACGCGATCGCGCGCACGGATGTCGCAGTGGAGCTGGTGCTCCTTGAGATGCTGGAGCAACACGCCGCCGGCCCGGTGCACGATGCACTTCGGGATGCCGGTGGTGCCGGACGAGTACAGGATGTACCAGGGGTGGTCGAAGGGCTGCACCACTGGTGTGAAGCTCGCGCCGCGATGGGGTGCGAGGAAGTCGTCCCACGACACTGCGCCGTCGGGTGTCTCGCCCACCACCACGGTGGCACGCAACGCGGGGAGCCCGGCGCGGATCTCGGCGAGGCGGTCGAGGCAGTCGAAGCGCTTCCCGCCGTAGCGGTAGCCGTCGGCCGCGACCAGCACGACCGGCTCGATCTGGCCGAACCGGTCGAGCACGCCGCGCGCGCCGAAGTCGGGCGACGTCGACGAGAACACCGCGCCGATCGCCGCCGCCCCGAGCATCGCGACCACCGCCTCGACCTGGTTCGGGAGCCACGCGGCGACGCGGTCGCCGGCTCGTACACCGGCCGCGCGCAGCGCGGCCGCCGCCGCCGCCGCCTCCGCCCGGAGCTCGTCCCACGAGCGCGTCACGCGCGCGCCGGTCTCGTCCACCGCCACGAGCGCGTCGTCGCCGGGGTCCACCCCGGATCGCATCGCGAGGAGGTTTTCCACGACCGACAACCGGCCGTCGGGGAAGAAACGCGTCGACCAGAAGTGGTCGCCGGGCTCGACGGTGCGGTCGCCGGGCTCGCCGAGCATGCCGCAGTCGTCCCACACGAGCCGCCAGAACTGCTCGGGCTCGGACACCGACCATTCGTGCAACGGCTCGTAGGCGTCCTTCCCGGCCGCGCGGCGGAACGCGGCGAGCCGTGTCGAGTCGGCGCGTGCGGCCGAGGGAACCCAGAGCGGCGTCACGTCGCCCGACGACATCATCGACGAACCTCGCTCCGATCAGGCGCGCACGAGCGCGACGATCCGGTCGGGGGGCAGGTACTTCTGCGTCACGGTCACGCCGAAGGGCGCCAACGCATCCTCGATGGCGTTCGACAACGCGGCCGGCGCGCCGATCGCGCCGCTCTCGCCGACTCCTCGGAAGTCGATGGGCCCCTGCGGCGGCGACTCGAGGTGCTCGATCTCGACCGGCGGTACCTCGGCGGCCGTGGGCAGGAGGTAGTCGAGCAGCGTCGTGGTGAGGAGCTGCCCGCGGTCGTCGTACACGACGCCCTCGTGGAGCACGGTCGACAGCCCCTGCGCGACACCGCCGCAGATCTGCCCGTCGACCACCATCGGGTTGATCATGCGGCCGCAGTCCTCGACCACCAGGTACCGCGGGATGCGCACGAGGCCGGTCTCGACGTCGACCTCGACCCAGCAGCAGTGCGTCGCCTGCGTCCATCCGCCGTCGGGGATCGCGAAGTCGTGGGTCTCCTCCAGCGGACCGCCTGCCGCCTCGGCCACACGCGCCAGGTCCCAGGCCGACGAGGGCACCCCGCGCGCCTGCACGCGACCGGCGCCGACCTCGACGTCGCGCGGGTCGAGCTCGTGCTCGGACGCGAACACCTCGGCGATCCTCGCTCGCAGCGCGTCGACCGCGCCGACGACGGCTCCGCTGGCGAGCGTGGCGGCCCGGCTCCCGCCGGTGCCGACGGCGTTGAACGGTGTCCGCCGGGTGTCGCCGTGCACGACCCGCGCCCGCTCGACCGGGATCCGGAGCCCGGCGGCGGCGAGCTGCGCCAGCGTCGTCTCGTGGCCCTGGCCGTGAGGCTGCTGGCTGGTGAAGACCGTGATCGTGCCGTCGGGCTCCAGCCGCGCCCGCGCCTGCTGCGCCGAGCGCGACGAAGCACCCGCGCCCAACGCGGCGCTGAAGTCGGGCGGCCCGG
>DASPTH010000380.1:0-13290 GCA_035623515.1 Acidimicrobiia bacterium | reverse complement strand
CTCGGCGATCGGCACGACCGCTCCGTCACGCGCGCGACGCACGAGGGCCGCGTCGACCCCGGCGTACGCCGGTGCCCGCCGCGCGATCTCGTCCTGGACGTGGTCGACCGTCTCGAGGCCGAAGTCGGTACCCAACCGCTTCGCCAGCTCCGCGGCGATGCGCCAGTCGTCCATCGTCGTGCCCTCGGGCGTGACGAGGCGCGCCAGCCGAACCACGCGGCCCTCGAGGTTCGTGGCCGTACCCGTCTTCTCTCCCCACACCGAAACCGGCAAGAGGACGTTCGCGTGGGCCGAGCCGTCGTCGGCGAACGCGCCGACCGAGATCACGAAGCGGACGCGGTCGAGGGCGCGCTCGACGAGGTCGTGGTCACGGAAGTCGACCAGCGGGTCGACGCCGAGCAGCACGAGGGTGTCGATCTCACCGGCGGCCGCGGCCTTCAGGATGCCGGCGGCATCGAGACCCTTCGTCCCGCCACGCTGCACGCGGCCGGGCTCGAAACCGGGCGCGAGCCCCATGTCGAGCGCGCCGTGCACGTTGCCGCGTCGCAACGACGAGAGGAACTTCACGTCCGGTAGCGCGGCCAGGGCGGCGGCCCCGGCGACCACCGAGTCGGCCGTTTCGGCGAGCGACGGTCGGCCGAGCACCACCACGAGATCGCCGTCGCGACCGTCGAACGCCGACACCGCGCGCTCGATCTGCCCGTCGCCCGAGGCCGTGCCGTCGCCCGCGAGCGCCCGGGCGAACGCCTGCGCGATTTCGGCCGCTTCACCGGGTGCATGCCGCAACACCGCAGCCGCGTCGCGCGTGAGACCCGTCGCCCGTGCTGCAATCTCGACGACGGGAACGCCCAGCTCCACCGCGGCGCGGCGAACACGGAGGTGGAGGACGGGAAGCTCTTCCTTGAGGTCGGGTCCGAGCAACACGATTCCCCGAGCCCGTTCGAGATCGGAGATGACGGCGCGCGGAAGGCCGAGCACGACCTCCGCCGGCAACCCGTCATCGAGTTGCGCGTCGACGTTGTCCGTGCCGAGCACTTCCTTCGCGAAGCGCGCCCAGACGTACGCGTCCTCGTTGGTGCCGCGGGCACCGCCGAGCACCGCGATCGATCCCGGTCCGCGCGTGTCGAGGGCTTGACGCAACCCCGCGACCGCCGCGTCGAGCGCCTCCGGCCAGGAGACGGTGGTGAGGGCGCCGTTGGTGCGCGCCATCGGCTCGTGAACGCGATCACGGGAGTAAACCCACTCGTACCCGTAGCGGCCCTTGTCGCAGAGCCACCCCTGGTTGACCGGCTCGGAGTCGACGCCCAAGAGCCGCACGATGCGGTTCGACGTACTCTCGAGCGCGCCGCGGCAGCCAACCGAACAGACCTGGCACGAGGTCTCGACGGTCTGCAGGTCCCAAGGACGGGCCCGGAAGCGGTACGGCGCTGCGGTGAGCGCGCCCACCGGGCAGATCTGCACGGTGTTCCCGGAGAAATAAGAGGTGAAGGGTTCGTCCGGGTAGGTGATGACCTCGGTCACCCCGCCCCGCGCGCCGAAGTCGATGAGCGGGTCACCGGCGATCTCCGCGGCGAAACGCGTGCAGCGGCCGCACTGGATGCAGCGTTCACGGTCGAGCAGCACGAGGTCGCTGATCGGAACGGGCTTCTCGAAGTGACGCTTCTCCTCGACGAAGCGGGACTCGCCCGGGCCGAACGCGAGTGTCTGGTCCTGTAGCGGGCACTCGCCCCCACGATCACAGACCGGGCAGTCGAGCGGATGGTTGATGAGGAGGAACTCGAGGACGCCGTCCTGCGCGTCCTTCACCACGTCGCTCTGCGTGTGCACCACCATGCCGTCGACGACCGGTGTCGCGCAGGAGATCTGCAGCCCGCGCATCCCCTCGATCTCGACGAGGCACATGCGGCACATGCCGACCGGCTTCATGCGTTCGTGCCAGCAGAACCGCGGGATGTACGTGCCGTGCTGCTGCGCCGCCTTGATGAGCAGCTCGCCGCGGCGGACCTCCACCTCCCGGTCGTCGATCGTGACCTTGATCACGTCGGGCCCGGGCGCGACCGGGATCACGTACTCGTAGTCGGACGGCCACTGCGACATGGGAACCTGCAGGGGCGGTCCCTGGGGCGCGCTCATCTCCCCCGCTCCTGGCGGCTCCGCCGCCGGGCCGCTCGGCCCCGCTCGCTGCTCGCCGGGATACCCGGCTCACGACGCTCGCTCATCCGGCCGCCTCCACGGTCAGGGCTTCGCGACGTTCGGTGTCGCGGGTCATGCGCTCGATGATCTCGTCGCGCCAGAACCGGTTGAGGCTGATGATCGGCGAGATGGTGCTCGGACCGAGCTGGCAGATCGTCGTCATGCCGGGCGGCCAGTTGAGTCCGGGCGCGATGTTCTTGCCGAACCCGAGCATGAGGTCGAGGTCGTCGGGTCGCCCGTGCCCGTGCAGCATCCGGTACAGCACCTTCTCGAGCCATCCCGAGCCTTCGCGGCACGGCGTGCACTTGCCGCACGACTCGTGTGCGAAGAACTTCGCGATGCGCCACGCCACGAGCAGCGGATCGACGGTCTCGTCGTAGACCATCACCGCGCCCGAGCCGAGCATGGTGGTCGCGCCGCTGAGGTCGCTCTGCACGTAGTCCATGTCGAGCCCGACGTCGAGGTGCTGTTCGAGCAACCACGGCGAAGACGCGCCACCGGGGATGAAGAACCCGAGTTTGCGACCGCCCCGCACGCCGCCGGCGAGGCCCTCGATCAGGTCGCGGAACGTGATCCCCAACTCGACCTCGTAGTTGCCGGGCCGCTCGACCTGGCCCGACACCGAGAAGAGCCGGGTGCCCTTCGAGCGGTTCACGCCCATGGCCGCGTACCACTCCGCGCCGTTGCGCAGGATCTGCGGCACGGTGGAGAGCGTCTCGATGTTGTTCACGATCGTGGGCGCGGCGTAGACACCCTGGACCGCGGGGAACGGAGGCTTGATACGCGGCATGGCGCGCTCGCCCTCCAGGCTCGAGAGCAACCCCGTCTCGTCGCCGGCGATGTAACAGCCGGCGCCGCGGTGCAGGACGATCTCGAGGTCGAACCCCGACTCCTTGATGTTCTTCCCCACGAACCCCCGCGCGTACGCGTCCTTCAGCGCTTGCCCGACGCGCTCCGCGCCGAGGGCGAACTCACCCCGCAGGTACAGGAAGGCGTGGTGCGCCTGGATCGCGTAGCACGTGATGACGATCCCCTCGATGAGCTGATGGGGATCACCCTCGATGAGCATGTGGTCCTTGAAGGTGGAGGGCTCGCCCTCGTCGCCGTTCACGGCGAGGTACCGCGGGTACACGTCCTTCGGCAGGAACGACCACTTCTGGCCGGTGCCGAACCCGGCGCCGCCCCTGCCGCGCAGCCCCGAGTCGGTCACCGTCTTCACGATGTCCTCGGGTGCGCGATCGAAGAGCGTGTCGAGCGTCGAGTACGCGCCGTTGGCGAGCGCGGCGTCGATCGTCCACGAGTCGTCGGGATGATCGCGCAGGAACTTCGTGATGACCCGTGTCTCGCTCGCTGCCATCAGCGTGGGGATCCCGAGATCGTGCGGGCGACGCGCGCGCCGCGCTGGTACTCGTCGATGATCGTGTCGGCGGCTTCCGCGGTGAGCGGCCCGTGGAACTCGTAGTTCACCTGGAGCACCGGCGCCAGATCGCAGGCCGCGATGCACTCCACCTCTTCGACGGTGACCTCGTCGTCGTCGGCGTAGCGGCGAGCGAGATGGTCGAGCAGGTCGGGTCCGCCGTTCACGAGGCAGCTGAGGTTCGTGCACACCGAGACGAGGAGCTTGCCCACCGGCTCGCGCTTCAGCATCGTGTAGAAGGAACACGTACCGAGCACGAGCGCGGGGGTGAGGTCGAGGAGCGCGGCGATCTCCTCCATCGCCTCGGGCGTAACCCAACCATCCTGGTCTTGCGCGAGGTGCAGCAGCGGGATCGTCGCCGACTTCTTGTGCGGGTACCGGGCGATGATCTCGCGCGCCGCCTCCAGATTCGCAGGCGTGAACGCCACTACCGGTCGACCTCCCCCATGATCGGGTCGATGCTCGACACGATCGCGACCGCGTCGGCGAACATGCCACCCGGCACCATCGCGTCCATCGACTGGAGGTTGTAGAACGACGGCGCGCGGATGTGCAGCCGAACAGGCTTCGACGTGCCGTCGGCCACGAGGTAGCAGCCGATCTCACCACGGGGCGACTCGATGGCCACGTATGTCTCACCGGCCGGGACGTGGAACCCTTCCGTGAACAGCTTGAAGTGGTGGATCAGCGCTTCCATCGACTCGTCGATGCGCGCGCGGGGCGGCGGCGTGACCTTGCGGTCCTGCACCCGGTAGTCGCCCGGCGGGATGCGCTCGACGCACTGCCGAACGATCTTGAGGGACTCGAGAATCTCGTAGAGCCGGATCTGGTAACGATCGAAGACGTCGCCGTTCTGCGTGTAGATCACGTCGAACTCGACGTCGTCGTACGCGAGATACGGCTGCGCCCGGCGGAGGTCCCACGCGAAGCCGGTGGAACGCAGGATCGGGCCGGTGGCGCCGAGCGCGAGTGCCTCGTCGGTGGTGAGCACGCCGATTCCCACCGTCCGCTCGCGCCAGATGGGGTTGTCGCTCAGCAACTCGTTGTACTCGTTCACACCGCGCTCGACGAGATCGCAGAGCTCGAGCACGTCTTCCTGCCAGCCGTCGGGAAGATCGGCGGCGACACCACCGGGCCGGATGAAGTTGTGGTTCATGCGGAGCCCGGTGATCGTCTCGAGCACACGGAGGGCGAACTCCCGCTCGCGCCATCCGTAGATCATCATCGACACCGCGCCGAGATCCATGCCGTTCGTCGCCTGGAACAAGAGGTGCGACGAGACTCGGTTCAGCTCGACGAGCAGCATGCGGATCCAGGTGGCACGCGGCGGCAGCTCGAGATCGAGGAGCCGCTCGACCGCCATCGAGTACACGAGCTCGTTCGACAAGGGCGCGGCGTAGTCCATACGCGTCACGTTCGTCGCGCCCTGAACGTAGGTGAGCTCCTCGCCCGTCTTCTCCATTCCGGTGTGCAGGTATCCCACCACGGGCTTCGCGCGCAATACGGTCTCGCCGTCGAGCTCCATCATGATGCGCAACACCCCGTGGGTCGACGGGTGCTGTGGCCCCATGTTGAGGATCATCGTGTCGTCGGCGTCGGGCCACGGTCCTCCGGTGAGGACGAGCTCGCGCGAGCGCGCCTCACCCTCGAGCGGACGCAACTCCTGCGCGCCCTCGTCCGTCTGCGCCTCGAGCCGCACTTGCTCCGGCTCGGTGACGCGATCACTCATCGGTGAACCTCCCGCGTGCGCTCATCGCGGGCCAGGGTCTTCCTTGAAGGTCACCGGCACGCGCGCCGGTGCGTCGTCCTTGCGCAGCGGGTGACCGATCCAGTCGTCGGGCATCAGGATTCGCGCGATGTCCCGATGACCCGTGAAGTCGATACCGAAGAGGTCGTAGACCTCGCGCTCGGCGAACGCGAGGCTCGGATACAGGTCGGCGATGCTCGTAACCTCGGGCTCACCGGCGGGGACCTCGCAGATCACGCGCAGGCGGCGGTTCCGGGGGTGCGACAGGAAGTTGGCGACGACCTCGTAGCGCTCGGGTGCCACGCCGGGAGGGACTGCGCGCTCCACGTCGACCAGGTGGTCGACGGCCGTGAGGTCGACGCACTGCGTGAAGCGTTGCTCGTCGCGCAGGAACGCGGTGACGTCACGCCACTGCGCGCGGCCGACGTAGACGACCGACTGACCGTGGGAGTCGACGAAGCACGCTCCAGGGAACCCCGCGAGCACGGCCGCCGCGACCTCGTCGTCGGGCGGCGGCGGTGGGCCCGGCTCGTGAACATCTTCACGAGGCTCGTCGGCACTGTCAGCCATCGGCCCCCTCGATCCCGCTCACGCGACCGGAACGCCGTCGTGCTGGTCGATCTGGATGCCGGCGCCGCCGCTCGGCGTCTCGGTCCGCCGGCGCAGGATCTCGCCGGACTTGATCTGGTCGTAGAGCGTGAGGATCCCGTGCATCAGCGTCTCGGGTCCGGGCGGGCAGCCCGGGACGTACACGTCGACGGGCACGATCTGGTCGACGCCCTGCACGATGGCGTAGTTGTTGAACATCCCGCCGGTGCTCGCGCAGACGCCCATCGAGATGACCCACTTGGGCTCGACCATCTGGTCGTAGACCTGGCGCAGGACCGGTGCCATCTTCTGGCTCACACGCCCCGCCACGATCATGAGGTCGGCCTGGCGTGGGCTGGCGCGGAAGATCTCCATGCCCCAGCGCGAGAGGTCGTAGTGCGCCGCGCCCGTGCCCATCATCTCGATGGCGCAGCACGCCAGTCCGAAGGTGGCCGGCCAGATCGAATTGCTACGCGCCCACTTGACGAGGTCCTCGACGCGGGCGGTGAGGAAGTTGCGCTGGAGGGACTCGAGACCCATCACGCAGCCTTGTCGGGTTTCTCGACGGCTGCGGCCTCGGCCGGATCGAGACCCTCGCGACCCGGCATCCCCGCCGCCCGCAGGATCGTGGTGCCCGCGCGCGCCGCCACTTGTTTGATCGGACCCCAGTCGAGCGCGCCGGTCGACAGCAAGTACGCGAACGGAACGAGCAACGCGAGCAGGAAGACCCCCATGGCGCCCAGGCCGTAGGCGCCGAGGCCGCGGAACACCGTGGTGAACGGGTACAGGAAGATGATCTCGACGTCCAGGACGATGAACGCCATCGCCACCAGATAGAACTTGACCGGGAAGCGCTCGGCGAGGTCGTGCTCCGGCACGATCCCACACTCGTAGGGTGCCTCCTTCGCCGACGTCGGCCGCTTGGGCCCGAGCAGCTGCGACGCGGCGAACGACAGGGAGGCGAAGAGCACTACCAACACGATCATCGTGAGGATCGGAAGGAAAGCGCTCACGCTGTTTCCACACCCCTCGAAACCTGAGTTCGGCTCGCAGTCGACGGCTGCAATCCCTTGTATTGCAGGCTATCCGAACTCTCAGGATCGATGCCGATCCACCGATGGTCCCCAGCGCCGCCGCGCACCCGCGGGTTGCCGGGGCGCGCCGCAGACGGATCGCGCGGGGTTCCTGCTAGCGTCTCGCCGACTCTCTGGCGACGCGCCTGCTCTTATGCTGTCCTTCCGCCGCACGCTCACCGTTCTCATCGCCGCGATCGTGGTATCGCTCCCGGCGCTTCCTTCGACGGCATCCACGGCGGACGATCTGGAAACAGCCAAGGAGAATCTCGTTGCGGCGCGCGCAGCCGCAAACGACGCGCGCGCGATGGCGTACCAGGCCGAAGTGCGACTGGAGGAGACGCAAGCGCGCATCACGCAGCTCGAGGCGACCATCGCCGATCTCAAGCACCAAGCCGCGGCCTTGGAATCGATCGTCCGTCGACGCGCGGTGTACGCGTATACGCACGCGGGCGACGACATCGACACGTTTGTCAGCACCAACAGTGCGGTGTCTGCCGCGCGCGGCAAGCTCTTGATCGACTTGTCGAACGAGAAGGACAACGCCGCGGCAACGAAGCTCGCCGCGACGAACAGCGACTTGCGCGATCAGACCGCGCAGTTGCGCGATCTCGAGGGCAAGCAGCGCACCACGAAGGACCAGCTCGACGCGAACAACGATGCGCTCCAGGCGAAGCTGGCGGAGGCACAGCAAGCCACTGCCGATCTCCAGGCGAAGTACGACGCCGAGATCGCGGCGGCACAAGAGGCTGCACGCAAAGCCGCCCTCGAAGCCGCCCTCGCCACGGTCGTCGCCGCGCAACCCGTCACCAATCCCACGAGCGCGAACCTCGGTCCGGGCCAAGTCGTCGCGAGCTCGGTCAGCAGCTCGTTCACGTGTCCCGTCATCGGCGCCGCGTACACGGACGACTACGGCGGGCCAACCGGTCATCCGGGAATCGACATGTTGGTGCCGATCGGCACGCGGGCACTCGCGGTCAAAGCCGGCACCGTCCGCTACGTCGCGAACGAAGGTGCCGGAGGAAACACCGCGTACCTCGATGCCGACGACGGCAACACGTACTTCTACGCCCACCTCTCGCAATTCGTCGGTGGCGCGCGCACGGTCGCGCAGGGCGAGGTGATCGCGCTCACCGGCATGACCGGGAACGCGACGGGCCCGCACCTGCACTTCGAGATCCGCCTCGGGGGCGAGAACGGCGCGCGGACCGACCCCTATCCGACGCTCAAAGCGGCGGGCTGCTGAGCCGACAACCAACGGGCCGGCGAGAGCGTCGCTGGTACCGTCTTGCGGCAGGAGGCAGCACCGGATGAGCGATCAACACGTGCGCACCGCTCGGGTGCTCGACGCCGGCTACCTGACCGATCTCGACACGCGCTCTCTCGACGACCTGCGCCTGATGCACTCGGAGTGCGTCGAGCTCGAAACCGAGGTGTCGTACGTACGACGGTTGACCCAGGCGCGCATCGACATCCTGAGTGCCGAGGTCGGGCGCCGCGAACGCGGCGAATCCGTCGAGGACCTGATCCGGGCACTCCCGCAGATCCTGTCCGACCCGGGCCCACGCTCGTCGCCCGCGTCGAGTCACCTCCCACTCCAATTGGCGCCCGCGCAGGACAGCGAGTGGGCACCGCAGCTCGCGGCGTTCGACGGGCTGCTCGCGAACCTGCCGACCCTGGCCGACGACGAGCTCGTCGATTCCATCGAGCGCTTGCGCGAGCTCGAGCACGAGGTGTCCACGGAACGGCGCGCGTTGCACCGGGTCATCGACCGAATCGACCGCCGCCTCGGCGAAGCGCTCAGCGAATAGCGCCATATCTGCGAGCCATTAGGATCTTTCCCGCTATGCAGCGGGTGGCCATGCTCAGCGTGCACACTTCCCCGCTCGCGCAGCCGGGAAGCGGCGACGCCGGCGGCATGAACGTGTCGGTCCACGCGCTGGCGTCCGCGCTGGCCCGTGCGGGAGTCGGTGTCGACGTGCTCACCCGGCACGAGCACCCCGAACAGCCTCCGGTCGTCGTGGTGGAACCCGGCTACCGGGTGGTGCACCTCGACGCCGGGCCGTGCGCGCCGGTGCCGCGCCACCAGTTCCCGGAGCTCGTGGCCCCGTTCAGCGAGGCAGCACGCTCCCAGCTCGAGCGGTGCGGTACCGATTACGACGTGCTGCACGCCAACTACTGGGTGTCGGGCGCCGTCGGCCACCGGCTGAAGCACGAGCTCGACCTCCCGCTCGTGGCGACGTTCCACTCGCTCGACCGCGTCCGCGCGGAAGTCGGCCTGGACGACGAGGTCACGCTGCGACCGCGGGTGGAGGCGGAAGTCGTGCGCTGCGCCGACCTCGTGGTTGCCGCCACGGACGACGAGCGCGAGCAGCTCGTGAAGCTCTACGGAGCAGATCCCGATCGCATCGAGATCGTCCCGCAGGGCGTGGACCCGACCGTGTTCTCTCCCGGCGACCGGGCGGCAGCGCGCCGTGCCCTCCGGCTCGACGACGGGCCGGTGCTCCTCTTCGTCGGCCGCATCCAGCCCCTGAAGGGAGTGGATCTCGCGATCGAGTCGCTGTACCGCCTCTCCGTGCCGCGCGCCACCTTGCTGATCGTCGGCGGGCCGAGCGGTCCCGAGGGTGAGGCCGAGCTGCAACGCGCGCACCAGCTCGTCGAGGAGCTGGGCCTCGAGGCCAAGGTGCGCTTCGTGCCGCCGCAGCCCCACCAGTCCCTCGCCACGTACTACCGAGCCAGCGACGTCTGCATCGTGCCGTCGCGCTCGGAGTCGTTCGGGTTGGTCGCCCTCGAGGCTGCTGCCTGCGGTACGCCGGTGGTGGCCGCGAACGTCGGCGGGTTGCGCTTCGTGGTCGAGAACGGCATGACGGGCTATCTCGTCGACGGCCGCGACCCGGGCGACTTCGCCGCCCTCGTCGACCGGATCCTGCGCGACGGTGCAGGT
Source organism: Acidimicrobiia bacterium (assembly GCA_035623515.1). Lineage (GTDB taxonomy): Bacteria > Actinomycetota > Acidimicrobiia > IMCC26256 > DASPTH01 > DASPTH01. Next base: position 3,328 of record DASPTH010000380.1, on the reverse strand, counting down.
TCGATGCCCGGACGCGCGGTCGCTCGTGCCGCGGGATACCGGTGGGACATCGCGGCCGCGCGGCTCCGCCGCCAGTACGACGACTTGGCGGTGCGCGCGCCCGTACAGTGCACTTGACGATCGAACCATTCGACCTCGACGCCGCGCACGAGCTCGTTGCCGCGCATCTCGAAGGTCCCGTCGCCGCCGAGCCGTACATCCAGGTCGTCGAGTACGACCCCGAACTCCGACGGTGGTACGTCCGCTTCACCTGTGACGGCCGCGATGCGACGACGATCTATTTCGACCTGCACGAACGCACGTTGCGGTACGAGGTGTACTTCCTCCCGGAGCCTCCGGGCAATCTGCTCGAGCTCTACGAATTCCTGCTCCGGCGCAACCACACGATGTACGGCGCCCGGTTCTCGCTCGGTCCCGAGGGCGACGTGTACCTCGTCGGACGCGTGGCGCTCGAGCACCTCACGGTGAGCGAGCTCGACCGGATCATCGGCGTCCTGTACGAGCTCGTCGAACGATGGTTCCAGCCGGTGGTCCGGCTCGCGTACGGACCGCGCGTCGTGCCGGTCGCCGAGAACGCCTGACCTCGCGCGTGACGCGACGGTCACGCGGTCGTCTTTACGTTCGGCGACATCTCACCGCTGGTTTGTCTCCATCATCTGCTCGGTTAGATTGCCGCCGACCGGCAGCAACGGTTGCCGGGCGTGTGGTGGGCCCGAGGTGCAGGAGGGCCGCTCCGTTCGGGGAAGTGCGGAGCAGCCCGAGGGTTCCTCGGGCCCGCACGCGCGCAAGAGATCGGGAAGATCGGGACGACAGCAAGCGCACATCGCGCGTCGACAGTGGGTTTACCCTGATCCGATGAACCTCGCGTTGCTCGGTGGCGGCCGGATGGGTGAGGCGCTCGCACGAGGACTGCTCGACGCGGGGTGGGAGCGCGACGCGATCGTGGTCGCGGAGATCGACGCCGACCGGCGCCGAGTGCTCGAAGAGTTCCTGCCCGGCGTGCGGGTCGTCCCGAGTCCGGCATGGGCGACCGCCGACGTCGACGTCGTCGTGGTCGCGGTGAAGCCGACCGACGTCGCGGCCGCGCTGCAGGCGTGCGCCGGCACCTTGCCGGAGCGCGCCCTCGTCCTCTCGATCGCGGCCGGCGTGACGATCGACGACCTCGAGGCCGCGACGGGAGCCCGGCCCGTGGTACGGGCGATGCCGAACACCGGAGCCCTCGTCGGCAAGGGCGCGGCGGCCATCGCGGCCGGCCGCGACGCGGGAGAGGCGCAGCTCGAGCTCGCCGAGCGCATCCTCGGAGCCGTCGGTACCGTCGTGCGGGTTCCGGAAGCTCAGCTCGACGCGGTCACGGGGCTGTCCGGGTCCGGCCCGGCCTACGTGTTCCTGCTCGCCGAGGCGCTCATCGAAGCCGGCGTGCTCGTGGGGCTCGCGCGGCCCACCGCCGTCGCGCTCGTGACCCAGACGCTGCTCGGCGCGGCGACGCTGCTCCACGAGACGGGCGAGAGCCCCGAGGCTCTGCGCGCTGCGGTCACGTCGCCGGGGGGGACCACGGCGGCCGGCCTGCAGTCGCTCGAAGCACACGGCGTGCGCGCGGCGATCCTCGACGCGGTGGTGGCGGCGACGAACCGATCGCGCGAGCTCGGATCGCGGCCGTGACCCGGCGGCCGAAATCGCGCCTCCCACCGAAGTTGCTCGATCCGCCGCGCGCCACTGCGCCCGCACCCCACAAGGCGCCGTCTGCGCGAGACCGGTTGCGGGAGGCCCACGTCACGGGACGCAGCGCGCGGTTCGCGCACACCGATGTCATGCGCGTAATGCACGCGCTCGTGCACGGCGACGACGACGTGCGAATGGGACTTCCCGCATTCGAACACCTCACCGTGGAGCACGCGTCGGCGGCCGTCGCACTCGTCTTCGGTTGGAACGGCGACGGCCCGCGCGCGCGAATCGACCCCGCGCGCACCATCCACGGGTTCGAAGCCGCGTGCGTGCGTCTGCTCGAAATCGCGCGCGCAGGAGGACAGATCGCGTTCGCCACCGCGCGCCCGGCGTCGCTCCTCACCCTGTACCGCGCCATGGCGTCGCTCGCAGGAGCCGAGGGCGGTGACGTGCTCGGCGCGACGCAGTCGGGCCCGATCGACGGGAGCGGCCGCCGGATCTGGTGGATCGACGGCGTGGCGACCCTCACCGACGGCGAGAGCCTGCTCGCCGACGACTCGGCCGCCGCCGCCGAGGAACTGCTCTTCGTCCTGCCCCGTCCCGACCTCGTGGTCGCCGACCGCACGTTCGCGGGCACCGCCCTCGCCTCGGGTCTCGAGGTCGTCGCCTTCGCCGACCTCGACGCGGTGGCGCTCGCCGTCGCCGCGTGGCGGGGCATGGCGGTCCGGGTCGTCCCGCTCGACGAACGACGACCTCCGCAGCTGTACGCACCGCTGCTCGAAGTGCTCACCGAGGTGGTCGAGGGTTCGTGGGCCGCACCCGCCCCGGGCACCTCCCGTTCCCCAGGCGCCGCAGGGTCACGATGAGGCTCGTAGGGCGTCTTTTGCAACACCTGCCGCAGGGGCCTACGCTCACCACGGCGGGAAGCGGGATGGGAATGGAAGGGGTGAGCCAGTGGCGCAATCCTTCGCCACGGCGCGGTTCCTGACGGTGCAGGAAGTCGCGGACCTGATGCGAGTCTCGACGATGACGGTCTACCGGATCATCAAATCCGGGGAATTGCCGGCGGTCCGCGTGGGTCGGTCCTTCCGGGTCCGCGACGTCGACGTCGACAACTACCTCGGGTCGCGCTACACCCAGGCCGGTTGAGCGGTCGGGCAGCGCGCATGCTGCCCGCCTCAGCCGCCTCCCCCGGACGCAACTCCGCCGCGTAGCCTCCAGAAGTCGTGACGGTCATCGCGTTCGCGTCCGACTACGGACACGCCGACGAGTTCGCCGGCGTGTGCAAGGCGGTGATGCTCGGCATCGCGCCGGACGCGCAGATTGTGGATCTCGCGCACGACATTCCCGCGCACGACGTTCGCGCGGGCGCGCTCCTGCTCGTCCGGTCGGTGCAGTACCTCCCGGAAGGGACCATCGTCGTCGCCGTCGTCGACCCCGGAGTGGGAACCGATCGGAGGCTGCTCGGGATCGAGGTCGACGGCGGCGTGTTGCTCGGTCCCGACAACGGTCTGCTCGCGCCGTCGGTCGCGATGACAGGCGGCGCCCGCCGGGTCGTCGAGTTGAGCAACGACGACTTCCATCTGCCGGCACCGGGCCCGACGTTCGCCGGGCGCGACGTCTTGGCGCCGGCGGCGGGTCATCTCGCCGCCGGAGCCGATCTCGG
>DASPTH010000360.1:0-23325 GCA_035623515.1 Acidimicrobiia bacterium | reverse complement strand
GAGTACGTGGCGCGCGGCACGTGGATCTGGCCGCCCGCGCCGTCGATCCGGCTGATCGCGGATTCGATCGAGTTCTGCGCCGACGAAGTGCCGCGCTTCAACGCGGTCTCGGTGGCGGGGGCGCACTTCCGTGACGCGGGTGCGAACGCCGCGCAGGAGATGGCCTTCACGTTGCAGGACGCGGTGACGTACTGCGACGAGATCGTCGGCCGGGGCCGGATGACGATCGACCAGTTCGCGCCCCAGGTGTCGTTCTTCTTCTACACGCACAACGACTTCTTCGAGGAGATCGCCAAGTACCGCGCCGGGAGACGCCGGTGGGCGCACATCGTGCAGGAGCGTTACGACGCGAAGAAGCCGAGTTCGGCCATGTTCCGCACCGGCGTCGTCTGCGGTGGCTGGACGCTCCAGGCCCGGCAGCCGCACAACAACATCGTGCGCGTCGCCTACCAGGCGATGGCTGCTGCGCTCGGTGGCGTGCAGTCGATGTTCACCGCAGCGTGGGACGAGCCGTTCGCGCTGCCCACCGAGGAGAGCACCACGCTCGCGCTCCGGACTCAACAGATCCTCGCCCACGAGACGGGCATCGCGCGTACGGTCGACCCGCTCGGCGGGTCGTACTTCGTCGAGTCGCTCACCGACGCGATGGAGGAACGGATCGTCGCGATCATGGCCGACCTCGAAGCGCGCGGCGGGATGGTCCGCTGCATCGAAGACGGCTACGTCCAACGACTGATCGCCGACGAGTCCGCAGCGGTGCAGCGCAAGATCGACCGCGGCGAGCGGGTGATCGTGGGCGTGAACCGGTACGAGAGCGACCAACCGGTTCCCGCGCTCGTCCCGCCCGCGATGGACGACGCGGCACGGAAGCTGCAGCTCGACCGCCTCGCCGAGGTCCGGCGGAGCCGCAACACGCGCGCCGCGCTCGCCGCCTTGCGCGACCTGCGCACCGCCGCGCAAGGCGACGCGAACCTCGTGCCGTACCTCGTCAACTGCGTCGAGGAGTACTGCACCGTCGGCGAGATCACGAAGGAGCTCAAGGACGTGTGGGGCGAATACCAGCAGCCCACCGTGTTCTGACGGAGATGCAGCGGAGGCGTGGCCGGAGGCCGGGATGCCGGAGCGGAGTCGACCAGGTGTGATGGAGATGCAGCGGAGGCGTGGCCGGAGGCCGGGATGCCGGAGCGGAATCGACCAGATGTGATGCCCGCCCGGGTGCTGGTCGCCAAGCCCGGGCTCGACGGGCACGATCGCGGCGCCAAGCTCGTGGCGCGCGCACTCCGCGACGCGGGCTTCGAGGTCATCTACACGGGCATCCGGCAGAAGCCCGAAGCGATCGCGTCGGTCGCGCTGCAAGAGGACGTCGACCTCGTCGGGCTCTCGATCCTCTCGGGTGCGCACCTCGGCCTCACGCGCAAGACCGTGCAGGCCCTGCGCGACTACGGGGTCGGCGACATCAAGGTCGTGGTGGGCGGGACCGTCCCCGAGTCCGACGTCCAGCCGCTGCTCGACATGGGTGTGACGGCGGTGTTCCCCACTGGGACGCCGATCGAGACGCTGGTCGAGGAGGTGCGCAGGATCACGGCGGGCGACGCGGAGCAGACCGTCCCGGGCCCTCCGCCGTCCTGACGCGCCCGAGCCGACCGGCGAGCCGTCACGACACGACATCACGAACGGGGGAGGAACTCGTGAGCTATCGCGTGATCCAGTGGGCGACCGGCACGATCGGGCGCCGGGCGCTCGCCGCCGCGATGGAGCATCCGCAGCTCGAGGTGGTGGGCGTGCGCGTCTTCGATCCGGCGAAGGTCGGTCAGGACGCGGGGACACTCGCGGGCAGCTCCGCGATCGGGGTAGCCGCGACCGACGACGTCGACGCGCTGCTCGCGCTCGACGCCGACTGCGTGTTGCACATGCCGAGCTCGTGTGACCTCGACGAGCTCCACCGGATCCTCGCCTCGGGGAAGAACGTCGTGAGCACGTGCTCCGAGCTGGTCCAGCCGCGGCGCAGCCTGCCGGCCGACGACGTGGAGCGCCTCGAGGCCGCGTGCCGTGAGGGAGGCTCGTCGTTGTACGGCACCGGCAGCAGCCCGGGCTTCATCTCCGAGGTGCTGCCGCTCGCACTGCTGTACGTGGAGCGTTCGCTCCGCACGCTCGCCATCGAGGAGTTCGCCGACCTGTCTCGCCGTCCCTCGCCGCAGCTCCTCTTCGACGTGATGGGCATGGGGCGCCGCCCGGGACCGGTCGACGCTCGGCGCGCCGACCACGCACGCGCGAGCTTCGGGCCGTCGCTCGAGGCACTGGCCGACCACGTCGGGTTGGCGGTCGATCGCGTCGACGCTCGGACGGAGGTGGCCGTGGCGACGCGGCGCGTGACCATCGCCGCCGGCGACATCGACGAGGGTTGCGTCGCCGCGCAACGAACCGTCGTCGAAGCGATGTCGGGCGACGAGGCTCGGTTGTCGTTCCGCGCCAGCTGGTACTGCACCGCCGAGCTGGATCCGGGGTGGTCGCTCGGCGCGACCGGTTGGCGCGTCACGGTCGACGGCGACGCGCCCATGGTCGTCGATCTCGCCTTCCCGATCGGGACCGACCAGCTCGCCGAGGTCACCCCCGGGTACACCGCGCACCCGGCCGTCAATGCCGTCGCATCCGTCTGCGAGGCGGCACCCGGGCTGGTGGCCACGACCGACGTGCCGGTCATGGTCCCCCGCCTCACGGCGCTCGGTCCGTCGTGAGAGGTCGACGACGTGTGCGCGGTCACTCGGGCGCGGTTGCCGGGTGCAGGCTCACCGGGACGCCCGAATAGCGCGCCATGCCCGTGGGCAGGTCGATGCGGTCCTTGTCGGTGAGCACGTTGACGTTGGCGGACTGGTGCCCGTGCGGCACGGACACCGCGCCGCGGCGCACGGACGGGTCGATCTTCGCGACGCCGACCAGCTCGCCCCGGGCGCTGCGCACCACCACGCGCTGACCGTCGGCGACGCCGGCCACGGCCGCGTCGTCGGGGTGGACGACGACCTCGACGACCTCACCGAGGAAGTCGAGTTGCGAATTGAGGTGGCGCACCTGGCGCCGTGGCGTCAGCACGAGTGGCGTCGGCTCGGTCTCCGATTCGAGCGCGGTGAGCTGGTCCACGAGGAGTTGCGGCGCGATGCGCCAGCCGCCGAGCCGGTCGAGATGGTCGTCGACCCACTGCGCGGGTAGGTCGTAGGGCGCTTCGACCCACCCGTTGGCGACGAGATCGTCGAACGTGCACCGAGCCCGCTTGTCGAGCTTCGCGAGCATCGCGTCGTCGGTGGCGTGCTCGCTTGTCGTGTCGGCCAGCTCGTAGCCGAGCCGCCGTCCGAGCTCGCCGAGCACCCACCACGTCGACCGACGATCGCCGACCGGGTCGACCACGCGCGGCGTGTGCTGCCCCGCGACGCGCGGCATCAGGGAGTCCCACAACATCACATCCGCGCGCTCGAGTTGGTCCTTGGTGGGGAGCACGTGCGTGGACAGCGCGGTGGTGTCGTTGGCGATGATCTCGATCGTGGCCAACACGTCGAGCGAGCGGAGCGCGGGGATCAGGTCGTTGGCGTCGGGGAACGCGGTGACCAGGTGGCCGCCGAGGTTCAGCACCGCGCGGATGTTCTGCGCGCGGATCTCGTCGCCGAGCGCTGCACAGGGCCACTCGCGGAAGAACGCCTGGGTCTCGGGGCGGCTGCGCGGCCCGGGCCCGAACAGCCCGTCGACGGGGGACACCGGGAGCTCGAAGGCCTCGAGCCGGTGGTTGAAGCCCGGGTGGAACCAGACCCCGCCGGGGCGGTTCATCGAGCCGGTCACGATCATGAGCGCCCAGGCGAGCCACTGCGTCACGTTGGCGGCGCCCGACATGGTGACGCCCGTGCCGGTGACGACGGCGACCCGCCCGGCGCGGCGTACGGCATCGAGCAATCGGGTCAGCTCGCGCTCGTCCACGTCGGCGACATGCGCCGCGTGTTCCCGCGTGAAGGGCTCGACGGCCGCCGTCAGCCCGTCGATCCCGGCGGTGCCGTGCTCGAGCACCTCGCGGTCGGCGCCTTCGCGCAGCAGTTCGCGCACGAGGAACGCGAGCACCGCGTAGTCGGCACCGGGTCGCGGCGCGAGATGGTGGGTCGCGAGCCGCGCCGTCTCGGTGCGGCGGGGGTCGACGACCCAGACCTCCCCGCGCGCGCACAACGCGCGGATCTTCGTGACCGGGTCGGGCATCGCGGAGGTGTGGCCGTGGGACACCACCGGGTTCACCCCCACGTAGATCACCAGCCCGACGTGTTCGGAGTCGACGTGAGGATTGAGGCCGGGGAAGCCACCGACGAGATCGGACACGAGGACCTTGGCGGTGCCGTCGATCGTGAGCGGGCTGAAGCGCGCCCGCGTGCCGAGCGCGTTGTACAGGGCCTCGGCCATCCGGTAGCCCGCGGCGTCCATGCCGACGCCGCTCCCGAAGAACACGCCGATCGCCTCGGGACCGTGTGCGTCGACGACCTCGCGCAGCCGCGCCGCGAGGTCGTCGAGGCACGCGTCCCACGTCGTCGGTTCGAGGCGGTCGCCGGTCCGCATCAATGGACGCTCGAGCCGGTCGGGGTGGTGGTGCATCCGCGGCAGGGCCCGTCCCTTCGGGCAGGTGTAGCCGTGGGAGAACGGGTGATCCTGGTCGCCGCGCACGCGCACGACCTCGTCGCCGGCGACGTCGACGAGGATCCCGCACACCGCAGTGCAGATCCGGCAGAAGCTGCGGACGGTGCGCACCTCGGGTTCGGTCATCGACTTCCCATGCTCCGCGGATCCGCCCTGCGAAATACAGTATTTTTGACCCGGTGAGGATCTTGTGCGCGGCCGTCGCGACCCGTCAAGCGCGGGCGTGCGACGCTCGCGGCGTGCCGCGGTCCGGGGGCGGGTCACCCACATCGTGAGCGACGAGCTGCGGGACGCGGCCGAGCGAGCGCTGCAGGGGAACCTCGAGAAGGAGCGCGAGAAGCTCGAGCGTCAGGGCAAGCTCTTCGTCCGCGACCGCCTCGCGCTGCTCCTCGACGAGGGATCGTTCGTCGAGAGCGGGCTGCTCGCCAACGCGCTGGCCGGCGACCTGCCGGCCGACGGCGTGGTCACGGGAGTCGGCACCGTCGACGGCCGGCCGGTGTGCGTGATGGCGAACGACCCCACCGTGAAGGCGGGATCGTGGGGCGCGCGCACGGTGGAGAAGATCGTGCGCCTCACCGAGTACGCGCTGGAGCACGAGGTGCCCGTGTTCTGGCTCGTCGACTCCGCGGGCGCGCGTCTCACCGACCAGGTGGAGTTGTTCCCCGGCCGCCGGGGCGCCGGCCGCATCTTCTACAACCAGAACCGTCTCTCGGGACGCGTGCCGCAGATCTGCTGCCTGTTCGGGCCGTCCGCCGCGGGCGGCGCGTACATCCCCGCGTTCTGTGACGTGGTGATCATGGTGGAGGGCAATGCATCCATGTATCTGGGCTCGCCGCGCATGGTGGAGATGGTGGTGGGGGAGCAGACCACGCTCGAGGAGATGGGCGGTGCTCGCATGCACGCGACGGTGTCGGGCAGCGGCGACAACCTCGCGGTCGACGACGCCGACGCCATCGCGCAGGCCCGCGCGTACTTCGGCTACATGCCCCAGAACTGGCGCGCTCCGCTGCCCCGCTACGACGCCGAGCCGCCGCGCGCGCTCCTCGACGCGGGCGTGGTGCCGGCCGACGAGCGCATCGCGTTCGACATGCACGAGCTGATCGACGGCCTGGTCGACGCCGACAGCTTCTTCGAGGTCAAGCCCTTGTTCGCGCCCGAATTGATCGTGGGGCTCGCGCTCCTCGACGGACGGCCCGTCGGCATCGTCGCGAGCAACTCTGTGTCCAAGGGCGGTGCGCTCTTCGTCGACTCGTCGGACAAGGCCGCGCGGTTCATCTGGTGCTGCGACGCGTACGGGATCCCGCTGGTGTTCCTCGCGGACGTGCCCGGGTTCATGGTCGGCACGGAAGTCGAGCGACAAGGGATGATCCGGCACGGCGCCAAGATGATCACCGCGGTGTCGGAGGCCACCGTGCCGAAACTCTCGGTCATCGTGCGCAAGGCCTACGGCGCGGGGCTCTACGCGTTCGCGGGTCCCGCCTTCGCGCCCGACGCGTGCCTCGCGCTCCCGACCGCCCGTATCGCCGTGATGGGGCCCGAGGCCGCGATCAACGCCGTATACGCGAACAAGATCGCGCTGATCGAGGACGCCGAGGAGCGTGAGCAGTTCGTGAACGAGCGGCGCGCCGAGTTCGCGGCCGACGTCGACCTCCTCCGGTTGGCGTCGGAGCTCGTCATCGACGCGGTGGTCGAGCCCGAGCAGCTCCGCGACGAGCTCGTCGCGCGGCTCGCTCTCGCCGACGGGAAGGACCGGGCGTTCAGCGATCGGCTCCACGGGGTGCCACCGGTCTGAGCCACCGTATATTTGGCGACTCGCACGCCAACGCAGGACAGGGGGACCGTGACCGAGCACGACGGCGACCTCGACTTCGACACCATCGACTTCTTCCGCGACCAGACCCCCGTCGCCGACCCGTATCCCTACTTCGACTTCCTGCGCGGCGAGTGTCCGGTGCGGCGTGAGCACCATCACGACGTCGTGATGGTGACCGGCTACGAAGAAGCCGTCGCCGTGTACAACGACACCGCCCGGTTCTCGTCGTGCAACTCGGTCACCGGGCCGTTCCCCGGGTTCCCGGTCCCGCTCGTCGGCGACGACGTGAGCGCGCTCATCGAGGCGCACCGCGACGAGCTGCCGATGAGCGACCAGATCACGACGTTCGACCCTCCGACGCACACCAACCACCGCGCGCTGCTGATGCGGTTGATCACGCCGAAGCGGTTGAAGGAGAACGAGGAGTTCATGTGGCGGCTGGCCGATCGCCAGCTCGACGAGTTCGTGGGTCGTGGCGAGTGCGAGTTCCTCGGTGACTTCGCCACTCCCTTCGCGATGCTGGTGGTGGCCGACCTGCTCGGGGTGCCCGAGCAGGACCACGACACGTTCCGCGCCGAGCTGCAGGGCTCGCGGCGGCGCGCGGTCGGCAGCACCGGTGACGATTCGCTCGAGCACCGCCCGCTCGAGTTTCTCTACGACCGGTTCACCACGTACGTCGAGGAGCGTCGGCGCGAGCCGCGCGACGATGTGCTCACCGGCCTCGCCGGCGCGACCTTCCCCGACGGCTCGCTGCCGGAGGTGATCGACGTCGTGCGCATCGCCTCCAACCTGTTCGCGGCCGGGCAGGAGACGACGGTCCGTCTCCTCGGCACCGCGCTGAAGCTGATCGGCGAGCAGCCCGACCTCCAGCAGTTGCTCCGCGACGAGCGCGAGCGCATCCCGAACTTCGTCGAGGAAGCGCTGCGGTGGGAGAGCCCGGTGAAGGGCGACTTCCGGCTCTCACGGGTCGCGTCGGCGGTCGGCGGCGTCGACCTTCCCGCCGGGACCACGGTGATGGTGCTGAACGGCGCCGCCAACCGCGACCCGCGCCGGTTCGACGACCCGGCCGAGTTCCAGGTGGACCGCGCGAACGCTCGCCAGCACCTCGCGTTCGGGCACGGACCCCACACGTGCCCCGGCGCGCCGCTCGCGCGTGCCGAGGCGCGGATCAGCGTCGAGCGGGTCCTCGACCGTATGGCCGACATCACCATCTCCGAGGCCGAGCACGGTCCCGCGGGCGCGCGGCGCTACCAGTACGTCCCCACCTTCATCCTCCGCGGCCTGCAGAAGCTGTACCTGGAGTTCACGCCCGTCGAGTGACGGAACGAGACCGCCTCGTGGGCCGCGTCAGGCCTTCGACCAGTCGAAGCAGACCCCGATCGTCTCGTCCGGGCGCTCGTCGGCGGCGCGGTAGGCGGCTTCGGCGTCGGTGGGCGAGACCACGTCGGTGACGAGCCCTTCGAGGTCGAACCGTCCGGTGCGCACCAGGTGGAAGAACAGGCCGTGCAGCGCGCGGTCACCGTCCCAGGGTTGGTCGAGCATGCTGAGGACGTCGTGCGCGCCGACGATCTGGAGCCCCCGCGTGATGACATCGTCGGTGATCCGCTGCGCCGCCGGCGACCCGGTGTTGCCGAGGATGACCACCCGACCCCGCATGGCCGCGAGCGGGAGCACCTGGCCGAGCACGGCGGCGTTCCCGGTCGCGTCGATCACGTACTCGGGTGGCGCGCCGCCACAAGCCGCGAGCACCGTGTCGCGGTCGGCAAGATCGTCGACGGTGCCGGTCGCGCCGCCTCGTTCGGCGAGCGCGCGCCGGTGGGCCACCGGGTCCACCACCGCGTTGTGGCGCGCGCCGGCCGCGTTCACCCACCGCACCGTCATCTGTCCGATCGGACCGGCGCCGATCGTGAGCACGCGCGCGCCGAGGCCGTACCCCGCGGACCACTGGCCCATCAGCGCGATCTTCGCCAGCGCGAACCAGGTGGCCTGCTGCGAATCGATCCCCGACGGCACCGGCGTGCAACCCTGCGCGTCGGTGACGTGGTGCGAGGCATGCCCCACGCGCGCCACGACGAGGTCGCCGACCGAGAGGTCGCGCACCTCGCTCCCGACGGTGGCGACCTCGCCCACGCTGCTGTATCCGGGATAGAAGGGATACCGCGCGTAGCCCTCCCAGTGGGTGCCCGGGTCGAAGCGGCCGTACAACGCGATGCGCTCCGTTCCGCTCGACACGAGCGAGTACCGGGTGCGGAACAACACCTGCGCGGGGCCGACGTCCGGGAGGGCGAACTCCTCGATCGCGACACGCGCGCGCTCCGGGAAGACGATGCGGTGCGCGGTCGGCGAGCCCGTCACGAGTCCTCGCCCGGGTCGTGGAGCCCGATCTGCGCGCGGATGGCGTCGAGCGTCTCCGCGATGGCGATGGTCTCGTGCAACGGCATGCGCGGGCTCTCGCGCAGGCCCTCGCGCAGGCAGCGGTGCACCTCGTCGACCTGGAAGCGGATGCCGTCGCCCTCGAAGCTCCCGTCGAGACGGTGCTCGCCGTGCGCGTCGCGCACGGTGATGTGGTCGGGGCAGTGCACGAACGCGGGGAGGTCGATGGTGCCCTCGGTGCCGGCGATGCGGCCGGTGCAGGACATCGGGGTGCGGATGGCGGTCTTCACCACGCCGAGCCGACCACCGGGATGGTGCGTCAGCGCCGCGACCTGCTCGTCGACGCCGGTCTCGCCCACCCGCCCCTGCGCGACGACGCCGTCGGGTGGCCCGAGCACGAGGAAGCAGAGCTGCACGGGGTAGATCCCGAGGTCGAGCAGCGCGCCGCCCCCCTGACGGGGATCGAAGTGCCGGTCGGTGGGGACGATCGGGCTGCGCCAGCCGAGATCCGCCTCGACGAGCAGCGGCTCGCCGATGCGGCCCTCGGCGAGCACGTCGCGGAGCACACGGTACGACGGGAGGAAGCGCGACCACATGGCCTCCATGACGAAGCGGTCGTGCTCGCGGGCAACCTGGGCGACGGAGCGGCCCTCCGCCGCGTTGAGCGTGAACGGCTTCTCGCAGAGCACGTGCTTGCCCGCGCGGAGGAAGAGCCGCGCGTCGGCGGCGTGGCGTGCGTGGGGCGTCGCGATGTAGACGACGTCGATGGTGGGGTCGGCGGCCAGATCCTCGTAGCTGCCGTAGTGCCGATCGATGTCGAAGCGGCGTGCGAACTCGCGTCCGCGCTCCGTCGATCGCGAGCCGACGGCGACGATCGAGCCGTCGTCGATCATCTGCATCCCGCCCGCGAATCGCGTCGCGATGCCGCCCGGGCCCGCGATTCCCCAGCGAACGATCTCGCCCACGCTGCTACGCGGCCGGGAACGGCCCGACGTTCAGCGCGAATCCCGGGCGCGGCCACGTGGTCTCGACGACGCGACCCGAGCGCGAGAGCGTGATCACGGCGCGGCGGAAGTCGGGGCCCCCGAACGCGACGTTCGTGGTCGTGTCACCCGGCACCGGGTACACGTCGACCTCGCTCCCGTCTGGGGTCACCACGGCGACGCCGTCGGCGATCGCGCCGATCACGATCCGGCCGTCGGCCTCCACCGCCAGGGAGTCGAAGGAGTACGGCGTCGCGACGACGCACACGCCGCCGTGGCGGACGGTCAGCGAGCCCGACGCGGGGCGGATCTCGCCGGGAGCGTCGAGGTCCCACGCCCACAACCGGCCCGTGAACGTCTCCGCGACGTAGACCCGCCGGCCGTCGGGCGAGAGGCCGACCCCGTTGGGCCCGAGGAGGGGGAACGCCTTCTCGACCACGGTGTCGCCGCGCGGGGGGATGTAGTAGAGGCCGCCCCGGTCGACGCTGGCGCGCCGGCCCTTGCCGTGGTCGGTGAACCACACGCCGCCGGCCTCGTCGACGACGAGGTCGTTGGGGCCGCGCAGTGGCCGGCCGTCGCACGCGCGGTGCAGGACGGTGACGTCACCGGACGTGAGGTCGACCCGCTCGATCCAGCCACCGGTGAAGCCGGGCGGCTCGTTGGTGTGCGTGGGGTGGTCGATGGGGATGCGCACCCCGTTCACCTCGGACCAGAGGAACCCGCCATTGTTGGCGACGATCCCGGTGGTGGGCGTCTCGAGCGCCAACCCGTTGGGTCCTCCGCCGGGAGTCGCGACGACCGTCACCTCGCCGTGCGACAGCCGGAGCACCCGGCCGCCGTCGATGTCGACGGCGAAGACCGTGCCGTCGTCGGTGACGACCGGTCCCTCCGTGAACCCGAGCCCGCTCCCGAGCACCTCGAAGTCGAGCGGGTCGTGCACGGTGGTCGTCATCCTCACCTCACGTTCACGCGGGGGTGAAGAGCAGGGGCAGCGGGTCGACGCAGCGGACGGGTGCGGTGTTGCGATACCCGGGTGGACGGTCTGGGTCGAGCCGGTAGTCGGAGATGCGCCGATGGAACGTGTCCAGTGCCACCCGGAGCTCCAGCCGCGCGAGGTGCGACCCGAGGCACCGGTGGAAGCCGCTCGCGAAGGCAATGTGGCGGTTGCTCGGGCGGTCGAAGTCGACCCTGGTGGGGTCGGCGAACACGTCGGGATCCATGTCGGCGGCGGCCCACACCACGCGCAGCTCGTCTCCCGCGTTCACCTGCACGCCGTCGATCTCGAAGTCGGCCATCGCGTGCCGGCTCCCGGCCACCACGGGCGTCTGCACACGCATGAGCTCTTCGATCGCCGCAGGGAGCAGCGACGGGTCGGCCACGAGCCGATCGCGTTCCGCGGGGTGCCGGGCGAGCCAGTCGACCATGCACGACAGCGACGACGTCACCGTGTCGAGGCCGGCGAGCACGAGGAGGAACACGACGTCGACCACGTCGTCACGGGTGAGGTGTTCGCCGTCCACTTCGGCTGCGAGGAATTCGCCGATGAGGTCGTCGGCGGTTTCGCCGGTCGCTTCACGCCGGTCGAGCTCGGCGTCGAGGTACTCGATGAGCTTCGGGCCGGCCGTCGTGCGGTGCTCGTCGTCGACGGGCCGGATGACGCCGTCCTTCACCCAGAGCAGGAACGGTAGGTCGTCGAGCGGCAGGCCGAGCTGGCTCAAGAAGATCTGGCTGGGCAGGGGTTCGCAGAACGCCGGGTAGAAGTCGACCTCCCCGTCGGCGGCGAAAGCGTCGATCAACGTGCCGGCGAGATTGCGCACCATCGGTTCGAGCCGCGCCACGTGCTTCGGGGCGAACAGCGGGTCGAGCAGCTTGCGGTACCTGGTGTGCTCCTCGCCGTCGAGCATGAGCGGGATCAGCGGCCGGCCCGAGCCCAGCGCGGTCGCCAACAGCACCGCGGCATCGGGATCGATGGAGTGGACGTCGCGGCGCCGGGTGACCGCCACGACGTCGTCGTAACGCGTCAGCTCCAGCGTGTGGTCGCGCTTGGTGAGTGGCGCGTGGTGATGGATCGCGGCGATCCGCTCGTAGGTGTCGGCGACCCCGTCGACGAACGCGCGGGCGTCGCCGTCGGCGGCATCCGTCGTCCCGTACTGCGTCACGTGCGTCTCCTCTCGCAGTGCTCCCATCACCGTATCGAGGTTCGTCACCTCGCGGGACGGGAACGTGCCGTTACGGCAGTCGCGCCGTCATCCCGCCGTCGACCGCGATGACGGCGCCGGTGACGAAGCTCGCACGATCCGAACACAGGAACGACGCGACCTCGGCAACCTCGTCCGGGTGCGCGCCGCGCTTCAGCGCCTGGCCCTGGACGATCTGGGGGAACCTGGCCGCGGCGCCGGGGCCGCCCGACAGCTCGGTCTCGATGAACCCGGGGCAGATCGCGTTCGCCCGGATGCCGTGGTCCCCGTACTCGATCGCGGCGGCCTTGGTGAACGCGATGACGCCCGCCTTGGCCGCCGAGTACACGCTCACCGGGAGCACGGAGGCGTTCATGCCGCCGGTCGAGGACCAGTTGACGATCGCGCCGCCACCGGTGGGCAGCATCGTGCGGATGCCGTGCTTCGTGCCGAGCAGCACACCCTTGAGGTCGACGCCCATGATCTTCTCGTACTCGTCCATGCTCACGTCGGCGAGAGGCTGTGCGCCGCCGATTCCCGCCACGTTCAGCACCGCGTCGACGCGCCCGAAGGCCTCCAGCGCGGCTGCGAACATGGCTTCGACGTTGGGCTCGTGGGTGACGTCGCAGTGGAAGGCCACGACGGCGTCACCGAGCTCGGCGGCCGTTTCGCGCTCCCTCCCGCTGATGTCCGCGGCGAGGACCTGCGCGCCTTCGCGCACGAAGATCTTGGTGGACGCACGCGCCATCCCCGATCCGGCTCCCGTGATGACCGCGACCTTGCCGTCGAGCTCTCCCATGCGCTCCTCCTCCAGCGACCGACATTTTTCCGTCCATCATGACCCGCGGGCTGGCGCGGCCCGGCGTCGCGCCGTACGGTCCCGAACCCAGTGCTCGCGCGTGCACGCGCTGACCGGGAGGACTCGTGCGCAGGACGGTGTGCAACGAGGGTTGGTCGGTGCGCCCCAAGGCCGACCGCTTCGAGGAACGGTTCGGCTCGGCGCCCGATTGGACGCCGGTCACCCTGCCGCACGACGCCATGATCGGCTCGGTCCGATCGCCGTCGGGCACCGCCGCGAACGGTTACTTCCCGGGCGGCAACTGGGAGTACCGGCGGGTGCTCGAGTTCGCCGTCGTCGACGCCGGCGAGCAGATCGTGCTCGAGTTCGAGGGCGTGTACCGCGACGCGGTCGTGTCGGTGAACGGCGCCGTCGCGGCTCGCCGGCCCTACGGCTACTCCAACTTCTTCGTGCCGATCGACCACCTCCTTCGTGAGGGCGCAGAGAACGAGGTGCACGTCGAAGTACGTGCCGGCAACGACTCGCGGTGGTACTCCGGCGCCGGCATCTACCGGAGCGTCTGGCTCCTCCGGTCGGGTCCCGTGCACTTCGCGCCGGACGGGCTGCAGGTCCGAACCCGTGAGATCGACGACGGTGGTGCGGTTGTCGCGGTCGAAGCGTGCGTGGACAACGAGTCGGGCGCGACGTCGAACGCGGTGTTGCGCGTCGAGATCCTCGACGCCGACGGAGGAGTGGTTGCTCGGGCCGATGCGCCCGTCACCACGTTCCCCGGTGACGGGCTCACGACCCGCACCCGGCTGCATGTCCCCGCACCGCGGCGATGGCGGCCCGACGATCCATACCTCTACCGCGGTCGTGCCAGCCTGCTCGACGGCGACGGGGTCGTCGACGAGGACTCGACGACCTTCGGCATCCGATCGCTCGCGCTCGATCCCGAACGGGGACTCCGGATCAACGACGAGCCCGTGCTGTTGCGCGGTGCGTGCGTGCACCACGACAACGGCGTGATCGGCGCGGCGACGATCGCACGCGCCGAGGAACGGCGCGTCGAGCTGCTCAAGGCCGCGGGCTTCAACGCGATCCGGAGCGCCCACAACCCGATGAGCAAGGCCATGCTCGACGCGTGCGACCGGCTCGGCATGCTGGTGATGGACGAGACCTTCGACATGTGGCTGCAGACGAAGTCGGAGGACGACTACGCGCTGCGGTTCGCCGACTGGTGGGCAGCCGACGTCGAGGCCATGGTCCGCAAGGACGTCAACCATCCGAGCGTCGTCCTCTACAGCATCGGCAACGAGGTGCCGGACGGCTCGACACCGACGGGCATCCGCGTCGGCCGGGCGTTGGCGGAGAGGGTGCGCGAGCTCGATGACACCCGGTTCGTGACCCAAGCGGTGAGCGGTCTGCTCGTGGGCGGGACGGAGCTGTTCGACGAGATCCGCGAGCACGCGACGGCGACGAGTACCGACGAGGAGACCGAGGTCAACACCGCGGCGATCAACCTCGCCGACATCATGGTGTCGGCGATGCAATCGCCCGTGGTCGCGGCCAAGACTCGCGAGACGTTCTCGTTCCTCGACGTGGCCGGGTACAACTACATGTCGTCCCGGTTCGAGCTCGACCGCGAGCTGTTCCCGCAACGCGTGATCGTGGCGACGGAATCGCAGCCGCCGTCGGTCGACGTGGACTGGGCCTTGGTGCTCGGCAACCCCCATGTCATCGGCGACTTCACCTGGACCGGATGGGACTACCTCGGCGAAGCGGGCATCGGCCGTGTCGAGTACGGCGACGAGCGTCCGCCGTTCGGCATGTCGGCGTTCCACGGCGACTACCCGTGGCTCGCCGCGTGGTGCGGCGACGTCGACATCACCGGACACCGCCGGCCGCAGTCGTACTACCGCGAGATCGTCTTCGGCCTCCGCGCCGATCCGTACCTCGCAGTCCGTCGACCGGAGCACCACGGCCGTGAGATCACCCACGCGAGCCCGTGGGCGTGGACCGACGTGGTGTCGAGCTGGAGCTGGGCCGGCCACGAGGGCGCCCCGGTCACCGTCGAGGTGTACGCGGATGCCGACGAAGTCGAACTGCTGCTCGACGGCCACTCGCTCGGCCGTCGCCCGGCCGGGAAGGAGCACCGGTTCCGCGCCCAATTCGAGGTCACCTACCAGCCGGGAGTGCTGGAGGCGGTCGCCTGGCGCCACACGCAGGAGATCGGGAGTACCCGCCTCCGGTCGGCGGCCGGGCCGGTGCGGCTCGACGCCGCGGTCGACCGCGCCGAGATCCGGGCCGACCCAAACGACCTCGCGTACGTGACGCTGACGCTCGTGGACGACGCGGGCGCGCTCTACAACACGGCTGAGCGGTGCGTCGCGGTCACGGTGGACGGTCCCGGTGCTCTCCAGGGTCTCGGTAGCGCCGACCCCAGCACCGACGAGTCGTTCACCGGCTCGCGGTCCACGACCTTCGACGGGCGCGCGCTCGCGGTCATCCGCCCGACCGACGCGGGCACGATCACGGTCACCGCGACCGCCGACGGGTGCGAGCCGAAGACCCTGCTGATCGACGCGCGGCGCGACTGATCCACTTCCCGCGACCGCCGCCGCTCGACGGCGGCGGGCTATCCGGAGGATGACCGACGTGCACGCGGTCGCCTCCGCGTCGGCTTCGGCGGGCGTCGCTCGGGGAGGGTCACGCCGGAGTCGGTGAGGAGGTCGGCGAGCGCGTCGATGAACTCGTCGGCGGGGATCGAACCGTACGGCCCGTCCGGCAGCTCAGCCATGCTGGCGTACCCGATCACGGCAGCCATCGCGATGCCGGGCAGCGGGCCGTCGTCCCAGGCGAGGTTCCATGCGTCGAGCTCGAGCGCGGCGGTGAACGTCCGGGCGAGCCTCGGGAAGCGGGCCTGCTCTGCGGCGATCAGTCTCGCGATCGGGGCGAAGGTGCGATAGGCGGACAACCGCATCTGGAAGTCGCGCACGAGCCGCTCGTGCGGATCTTCGATCGTCCGGACGGCTTCGAGCTCGGGGAGGAAGCGCTCGATGTACTCCGCCGCGTACTGCTCGACGCTCGCGACGAACACGTCGTCCTTCGAGCGGAAGTGACGGTAGAAGCTACCGGAGCCGGCCGCCAGCCCCACCTCGCGCTCGATGGCGGTGACGGTCGTGCCCTCGAACCCGCGCTCCACGAACAGCGCCAGTGCCGCGTCGAGGATGCGCGCGCGGGTTCGCCTGCGGTCCCACAGCGCTTCCGGCTCGATCGCGTCGGCCTCGACCGTCGTGCTGCTCCCACGTGGCACGGTCGATCCTTTCGGGTCGGGACACGTCTCGGGCACGCGCCGCCGCACGCCCGGGGTTCGGCTGATCGTACCGACCGTCGGGGTGCTCACCGCAAGGGGCGCCTTGCAACGGGCGTGACGGGGTCGTCAAGCTGGACCCGATGCTTTCTCCCGACCGACTCCTGCCGCCCGACCCCGGTGTCCGCCGGATCGCGCGCGATCTCTACGAGCACGTGCGTGAGCTGCCGATCGTGAGCCCACACGGCCACGTCGATCCGGTCTCGCTCGCCGACGATGTCCCCATCGGTGACATCGCGCTCGAGCTCGTGACCCGCGACCATTACCTGCTCCGCATGCTCTACAGCCAGGGCGTGCCGCTGGAGGCGCTCGGCGTCCGGCCACTCGACGGTGAGGGCCCGACGGTCGACGGGCGCGACGTCTGGCGGGCGCTCGGCGAGCACTATGGCTTGTTCCGCGCGACGCCGTCGAGGCTGTGGCTCGACCACACGCTGTCCGAGGTGCTCGGCATCGACGTGCGACTCGGCCGCGACACCGCCGACGACGTCTATGACGCGGCGTGTGCTCGCCTCGGGGAGGCGGGGTTCCGCCCGCGAGCGCTCTACGAACGTTTCGGTGTCGAGTTCCTCGCCACCACCGACGGGGCGCTGGACCCGCTGGAGGCGCATGCCCGGATGCGGGCGTCGGGTTGGGATGGGCGCGTGGTGCCGACCTTCCGTCCCGACGACGTCGTCGACCCCGATGGTCCACGTTTTCGGGAGAACCTGGCGAGGCTGGCCGGAATGACGGGGGAGGACACCGAGACCTGGTCCGGGTATCTCGCGGCGCTGCGCCGGCGGCGCGGCGCGTTCATCGATGCGGGGGCTACCGCGTCGGACCACGGCCATCCCACCGCGGGCACGGCCGATTTGTCGGGCGTGGAGTGTGCGTCGTTGTTCGCGCGCGTGGCTGCGGGGCGCGGGGAGCCGGGCGACGCCGAGCAGTTCCGGCGCCAGATGCTCACCGAGATGGCGGCGATGAGCCTCGACGACGGGCTGGTGCTGCAGCTCCACTGCGGCTCGTGGCGGCGCCACAACCCCGAGGTCACCCGCCGCTTCGGCGCCGACATGGGCTCCGACATCCCCACCCCGATGGACTACGTCGGCGCGCTGAAGCCGCTGCTCGACCGCTTCGGCAACGAGCCCGCGCTGCTGGTCGTGGTGTACACCCTCGACGAGACCACCTACAGCCGCGAGCTCGCGCCGCTCGCCGGTCACTACCCGGTGGTGCGGCTCGGCGCGCCGTGGTGGTTCCACGACAGTCCCGAAGGGATCCGCCGGTTCCGCCAGCAGGTCACCGAGACGGCCGGGTTCGCGAACACCGTGGGGTTCAACGACGACGCCCGCTCGCTGCTCACCATCCCGGCGCGCCACGACACCGCGCGGCGCGTCGACGCCGGCTTCCTCGCCGGCCTGGTCGCCGAGCACCGCCTCGACGAAGCCGAAGCCCAGGACGTCGCGGTGGATCTCTCCTACCGGCTGGCCCGCGACGCATTCCGCGTGGGTACGTGACCGAGCTCCCGCGGCTGTCGGCGCGCACGCTCGGCGCCGCACGCGCGGAGAAGCCCCACTACGACCGCACGCGACCACCACCGATCGTGCACGTCGGCGTCGGCGCGTTCGCCCGCGCGCACCTCGGTGTGTACGCCGACGACCTCCTCCGCCGCGGGTGGCCGGCGACCATCCGGGGCGTGTCGCTGCGCAGCCCGCGTGCGGAAGCGCAGCTCGCGCCCCAGGACGCGCTCTACACGGTGCTGGAGCGCGAGCCGGTGGATCCTGCGCCCGCGCGCGTGATCGGGTCGTTCACCTCGGTCGCGACGGGCGCCGAGGCTGCGATCGAGGCGATCGCGTCGCCGAGCACCCGGCTCGTGACTCTCACCGTCACCGAGAAGGGCTACGAGGTGCCCGACGGCCCGGAGGCTCGCGTGTCGGCGCCGGCCGTCATCGCCGCCGGGCTCGCGCGCCGCCGTGCCGCGGGGCTCCACGCACTTGTCGTGGCGTCGATGGACAACCTCCTCGACAACGGCCAGGTGCTCGCCGCCGCGGTGCTCGCAGTGGCGGAGCGGGAAAGCCCAGGACTCGCGCGCTGGATCGCCGACGAGGTCCGCTTCCCGACGTCGGTCGTCGACCGCATGGTGCCCGCGACTTCCTCGATCGACGTGCTGGAGGCCGACGAGCGCCTGCGCGTGCACGACGAGGCGGTGGTCGTCGTGGAGCACCACCGCTCGTGGGTGATCGCGGCGGCCGAGGGCCTGCCGCCCCTGGCCGATGTCGGGGTCGATGTCGTGGCCGACGTCGCGCCCTACCAGCGGCGCAAGCTCTGGCTGCTCAACGGCCCGCATTCGGCGCTGGCGTACGGCGGGCTGCTCGCGGGGTGCCAGACCGTCGCCGAGGCGGCGGCCCACCCCATTGTCGCCGAGTTCGTGCAGCGCTACGTCGACGACGTGCTGACCATCGCCGGCGACGGGCTCGGCGCCGACGGGTTCTCGCGGGAGGCGCTGGGCCGCTTCCGCAACCCGACTCTCGGCTACACGTGCCGCCAGGTCGGCGCCGATGGATCTCGCAAGCTCCCGCAACGGCTCGTCCCGCCGATGACCGCCCGCCTGGCCCGTGGGCTCGGCATCGCGCGATTCGCGGCGGTCGCCGCCGCGTGGCTGGTCGCGCTGGACGGGCTCGACGACCCGGCGTCCGGCGCGCCGCGTGCCGCCCGCACCGACGAGGAGCTCGTCACGCTGGCACTGCCGTCGGCCGCCGACGCGACGGTGGAGATCGTCGACATGCTGGCGCGCGTGCGCGCCGAGGGGATTGCCGTGCTCGAGGCGCTCCGATGACGAAGACGATCGGCGAGGCGGCGGCCGTCAGCCCGCCGGCTCCGTCGTCTTCGGGATCCGGCTCAGCCGCTCGTGGAGCTCGCGCATCTTCTCCTCGGTGAAGACGTCGGGGACGAAGCCGGCGATGAAGTCGAGCGAGTAGGCCGCGCCCTGGGCGAGGCCGCCGCTCCCTCCGCGCTCGCGCCCGCTGCCGTCGATGCGGTCGCCGCCGAACATGGGAAGCCCGATCACGTCGACGAGCACCGCGCGCGTCTCGGGGTTCTCCATGAGTTCGCCCATCGACGTCCACGTCGAGTAGATCGTGGGGTCGGCGCTCAGACCCTCTTTCTCGTACCACGACTCGCGCTGCATCCGGCGCCCGCCGCCGAAGCGAGCGGGCTCGGGGCACACGTACGACTCGTCGGGCACCTCGACTCGCCGGAAGGTCGCCTCGTCGGTCGGCACGCCCTCGGCCACCGCCCGGACCGTGGTGCCCGCGGGGTCGAGGTCGACGTTCCACTCGAAGACGTGGTCCGGCCCCCTGCCGGGGCCGACCTCGACGCCGTCGACCTCGAGCCGCACCTCGGGCTGGTTCGAGTACACGCGGACGACGGCCGGCGACTGGTGGCGGTTCACGAAGCGCTTCGAGCAGACGTGCACGAACGGCTCGTCGGACCAGTTCGCCTTGTACCAGTAGAAGGCGTCCTTCTTCGTGAGGCGGTCGTAGGTGACGAGGCCCTTCATGTTGCGCCCCGACCGACCGCCCTCGTGGCGCGCCGCCGACGCGAAGTCGAACATGTTCCACACGAAGCTGACCCACAGGTACGGCCGCGTCGCGACCGCGCGCCACACCTCCTCGTGCAAGAACGCCTGGTACTCCTCGGTGTAGTCACCGGCCGTGGGCGTGCTCGAGTGGTAGCCGACGTGCGCGTCGGCGCCGTACTCGCTCAGGCCGAGCGGCAGCTCGGGACGCGCCGTGTGCAGCTCGTCGAGCGCCGGTCCCATCTCGTCGGGCGTGCCGTAGTACCAACCGCAGTAGAGGTTGAGCGCGTCGAGGTCGACCAGCCCGTGGATCGGATCGGCGGCGGTGACCTGGCCGAGGTTCGCCTGCGCGGTGAGCCGCGACGGGTCGATCGTGCGCGCCAGCTCGCTCAGCTTCGCGACGGTGGGGCGCGGATCCCGCCGCGCCTCGCCGAGCGTGATCTCGTTCTGCACGCCCCAGCACAGGATCGACGGGTGGTGCATGCACTGGTGGAGCAGGTCGGCCATCTGCTCCAGCGCGTTGGTGTCGGGGTCCTCCTTGGCTGCCTGCGCGTTGAACGGGATCTCTGCCCACACCGCGATTCCGGCTCGGTCGCAGAGGTCGTAGAAGTACTGATCGTGCTGGTAGTGCGCGAGGCGGATCATGGTGACGCCGAGCTCCCGGAACAGCGCGAGGTCGCGCTCGTGGTCCTCGGGGAGCAGCGCCGGGCCCTTGCCCTCGGAGTCCTGGTGCCGGCTCGCGCCGTGCAACGCGTACGGCTCCCCGTTGAGCCGCGGCCCGGAGTCGGGGTCGACCTCGAAGATGCGCAGGCCGAACGGCACGCGCACCTCGTCGACGTCGCCGTCGAGGGTCACGACCATCTCGTAGAGGTGGGGATCGGCTCTGCCGTCCCAACGGTGCGGGTCGGCGACGGTGAGGGTGAGCTCGGCAACCCCGCGCTCGCCGCGGGCGATGACGACCGTCGTCTCCGCGCGCCCCACGACGTCACCGTCGTCGACGATCCGGGCGGTGATTGCCACCCTGGCGTCGGTGCCGCTCGCGTTTCGCACTCCTACCCGGGCCCCCACCAGCGCCTCGTCGTCGAGGGATACCTGAGAGACGAGCACCCCGGGAGACCCGTGGTCCAGCAGGTCGATGTGCACGTCGGGTACGACGACGAGACGAGCCCCCCGGTACAGGCCGCCGAAGAACGTGTGGTCACCGAAGATCGGGTATACGTCGTCGAACGCGCGGTTGTCGACGCGGACGAGGAGCGTGCCCCTCCCGTCGGCGTCGAGGGCGTCGGTCAGGTCGAAGCGGAAGATCGAGTAGCCACCGCGATGCGTGCCGAGATGGGTGTCGCCCACGAAGACGTCGGCGACCATGCCGGCGGCGCCGAACTCGGCGACGACACGGCGGCCGTCGAGAGGTCCCACATCGAGCGCGCGCCGGTACCAGCACGCGCCGCGGTGGTACTCGCCGCCGCCGGTGTAGCCGTCGATCGCGTTCCACGTGTGCGGGAGGACGACCGGCTCCCAGGTGCCCGTGCCGGTCTTCGCGACATCGACCCCCACGTCCTCGCGGACGAACCGCCAGCCACCGTCGAGCGGATGGACCTCGCGCACGATCGCCTCGTTCCTTCGACCCCGGGTTCCACACCGGACCGGGGCGGGCAGTCAGGTGTGGATCAGAGGCTGTAGAGCCGCGCCGCGTTCTCGCCGAAGATCAGTCGGCGCTGCTCCTCGGTCAGACCCTCGGTCGCCTCCTCCAACTCGCGCACGATGCCGGGGATCTTCGCGTCGGGGTGCGGATAGTCGGACGCCCAGACGATGCGATCGGCACCGACGTACTTGCTCGTGGCGGTGTAGGCGAGCGACTCCTCGTCGGGGTCGAAACTGATGTAGCACTGTCGCTTGAACAACTCCGACGGCGGGGTCTTCTGGTACCGGCTGCCGAAGACGTCGACGTGGTGGTCGAACCGCTCGAGCATCGGCGCGCACCAGCCGCCCGATCCTTCGAGGAACACGACGGTGAGCGTCGGGAAGCGTTCGCAGATGCCACCGGCGACGAACCATCCCATGGTGACCATCACGTCGAGCGCATTACCCAGACCCTGGCGGAGCGCGAGCCCCTTGTCGAGGCGTCCGTGCGCGTCGTCGTGCAGGCCGAGTCGGGTCACCACGTTCCACGGCATGTCGGGGAACGAGAAGGGATGCACGCCGATGGGGCACCCGATCTGCGCGGCGGCGTCCCAGAACGGGTCGTAGTCCGGTTCGTTGAGCTTCTTGTTCTCGATGTACGGAGCGGGACGGATCATGACCGCCTTGAAACCCAGGTCCTGCACGCAGCGCTCCATCTCCTTGACCGCGAGCGCGGGGTCTTGGAGCGCGACGAGGCCGACGCCGATCAGGCGGAAAGGGTCAGCGGAGCAGTATTCGTGCAACCAGCGGTTGTACTCCTGCGCCATCGTCTGGAAGACGTCGGCTTGGGGCACCCACGCCAGTCCCGGTGTGGTCGGGTACAGCACGGCGATGTCGATCCCGTCGGCGTCCATGTCGACGAGCCGCGGTCCGGGCTGGGATCCCCCGGGCCGTCCGTACATGAGCTCGGCGTGGGACGACTCGGTGGGGGCCGGGTCCTCGGTCATCGCGGCGGCAGTCGTGCCACCGCTCAACTGCGTGAAGAACGCGGCCTGCACCTCCGGCGGGAGGTCGAGCTGCTCCAGCACGTGGCCGTCGGCATCGATCATCCGCACGTCGCTCACACCGACCCCCTTGTCGCGGTTGGTACCAGCCTGCCCGACGATACGCGCAAGCGCCAGTGGTGGCTTGCAATCGCCGAAACGACAAGCGACGATGGCGTGGCCGCACCGGCGGAGGGGGGATCATGAGTGCTGGGGGAGCGCGCGTGCGCCGCGCTGCGGGTGTCGCCGTCACCGTCGTGGTCGCGTTGTTCGGTCTTGCGGTCGTGGGTGCGCGTTCGGGCCACGCGGCGGGCACCGACGTCGTCGTGGTGAAGCCACCGAAGGGTGCCGCGCAGCCGGTGCCGGGCACGGGCATCGGTACCAAGGCCGCGCTGGACGATCCGCGGTGCCACACCGGTGCCCAGTACGGCTCGTACGGCAAGTGGGACTCGTCGTACGTCGGCGGCGGGCCGATCTGCGTGCGGCCGTTCGCAGCCGGTGAGAACAACGGCGGCGCGACGTCACCGGGCGTGACGGCGAAGTCGATCAAGGTGGTGGCGGTCCTGCCGACGCCCCAGCGCTCCGAGCAGCAGGCGCTCGCTGCCCAGCTGAACAACCTGGCGACCAATTCCAGGGGTACGTGGCAGGACGCGATCCACGACTACCTGGTCGCGAACCTGCCGTTCTACGAGACCTGGGGGCGCGACATCGACGTGTCCTTCTATCAATCGACGGGGGTGGACGAGACGGCGCAGCGGGCCGACGCGGTGGCGATCCTGGCCATGAAGCCGTTCGCGGTGATCAACTTCGACAGCTTCGGCCTCGACACCTTGCTGATCAGCCTGGCGCACGCCAACGTCCTCACCGAGAGCTACGCGGTCTCGCCCGAGGAGTCGGCCGCGCAGGCCCCGTACCGGTGGGGCGGCAACGACCCCAACGCGGCAGCGACGGCCTCG
>DASPTH010000353.1:0-2432 GCA_035623515.1 Acidimicrobiia bacterium | reverse complement strand
TGCCGACGACCCGGCGAGCGCTGATACGGGACAGGTTCGCTGCGAGTGTCGCGTAGCTCATGTGCCACTTCACCGCTTTGTCGTAGAAGTACGTCTCCGCGATGAAGAGGTCGGCGTCCCGCGACGCCTCGATCAAGATGTCGGTCCACTCAGTGTCGCCCGAGTACGCGATCACCTTGCCCGACGGCGTGGTCAATCGCACCGCGAAGGGCGGTGACCCGCAGAAGTGGTCGACCTCGAACACTTCGACCGATGCGTCACCCCCGATGGGCACGACCCGAGCCGGGACGACCTGGGTGAACCGCACATCGACAACGTCCAGCGAGCCGGCCGATCTCGGGAACAGCAATTCCATCGTCGCGCGCAGTCGGCTCTCCAAGTCGGCGTGCCCCACCAGCAACAGCGGCGGACGACGCCCGCTGTTGAACTGCGCATCCAAACAGAAGAACGGAAGGCCGCCGAAGTGGTCCCCGTGCAGGTGGCTGATGACGATCGCGGCAATCGACGCCGGATCGACCCCCGCCGCCTTCAGACCGACGAGGCTGGTCGCGCCACAATCGAGGAGACAACGCCAGCCTCCGTCTTCGACGAGCACGCAGCTCTGCAGACGGCCACCGGAGCCGAACGCGTCACCAGACCCGATGAACGTGACCCGCGGGGACAACTTCACCTCGGTGCGACGAGTGGCCACGGGTCGACCCGCTGGGCCGCGAGCGCGAGGTCGAACAGGAGTGCGTCCTCGTGGTGGCGGGCGAGCAGCTGCATACCCACGGGAAGTCCGTCGACGAGACCCGCCGGGATCGAGATCGCGGGATTCCCGTAGAGATTCGACGTCATCGTGAGCGCGCCCATGCTCACGACATCTGGGGCGCGGCGCGCGACGGCGTCAAGGAGTCGCGTCGGCAAGCTCGGCACGAAGGAGGACGTGAGGCGTACTCCCGCGAGCACACCGCGCATCGCGACTTGGGCGGCACGGAACTGGCGCGCCGAGTCCAGGAAGCTCTTGTTCGGATTGCTCGTCCACGCGTCGGCGGCGAACGCGACATCCGGATTCGTCGCCGCGATCACGATGTCGGTCCGTTCGAAAAGCTCTCCCAGCGCGTTGGTCGCCTCGAGGCGCATGCGCTCGGCCGCGGCCGCCGTCTGCAGGTTGTACAACGCCTGCGACATATACGCACCGGTCGCCATCTCATCGGTCATCTCGGGGGCACAGCGCGGCCACCGATCACCGAGCTCGGCGATCAACGTCGAGAGATTGCCCATCATCCAGTGCGCGGCGAGGTTCGGGAGGCGGAGCTCGACGTCGACCGGCGTCATGCCCGTGTCGGCGATGAGCTTCTCCGCCCTCTGACGCACGCGGTCGTCGACGGCGGGCGCGACGCGAGCCACGCCGCCGAGCGACGGCAGTACTGCCACGCGCAGCCTCCGTAGATCCGACCGGCCGAGATTGGCCTCCCACGGTCCCGCGTCCGGCAGGCTCGAAGGGTCGGCCGGGTGGTAGCCCGCACAAACGTCGAAGTAGCGCGCGGCATCGCGCACCGAGCGGGCAAGGCATCCCAGTACGACCGTCCCCGGGCGGGAGTACGAAACCGGTGAACGGGGGATGCGGCCGAACGTTCCCTTCATGCCGACGAGTCCCGTGTAAGCCGCCGGGATCCGGATCGACCCGCCGCCGTCGCCACCGGTCGCAATGCTGACGAGCGCGCCGGCAACCGCCGCCGCGCTGCCGGCGGACGATCCGCCGGTCGTACGACCGCGCCTCCACGGATTGTGAGTGACGCCGTTCAGCTTCGTGACGCCGATGTTCAGTCCTCCGAATTCGCTTGCAGTCGTGAGACCGACCGGAACCCCGCCACCCGCGCCGAGCAGGCGATCGACCATCGTCGAGTTCTCGCGCGCGACGCGGTCGCGGAACACGAGCGACGCCTCGGTCGCAGGCCAGCCCGCGACGAGGTCGAGCTCCTTGATGCCCACCGGCACGCCTCCGAACGGCCGCGTGATGTCGGCGGCGCGTGCCGCCTCGCGCGCGCGTTCCGGGTCGAGGTGCGAGAACGCGTTCAGATCGCTGTGCTCGATCGCCGCCAGCGTTGCTTCGAGCTCTTCGAGCGGCGAGCGCTCCCCGGCGCGGTACGCATCGACGAGCGAGCACGCGTCCGCAGTCCACGGCGTGTCGGCCATCGTTTCATCTTTGCCCGTTTGCTCGGCCTGCGTACACCCGGGCGTGGGTGGCGTTGCCGGCTGCGGACCCACCGGTTCGAGGCCGCGACCGGTTCGAGCCGGTCGACGAGACCGGTCGTGGGCCGCGGAACCCAAGAGACGGCGCGCCAGGATCCGGGGCCGACCAGTGCCCGCCCGCGGTGGGGTTGGGTACGGTCGCGGCGATGTCGAGCGACGGTGCGCGCCGAGAGAAGATCTTGGAGACGGCCGCCGAG
>DASPTH010000347.1:0-2276 GCA_035623515.1 Acidimicrobiia bacterium | reverse complement strand
GACTCCGGCCAGAGCGATCAGCACGCCGGCGGCGAGCATCATGATCTCGGACGGTCGCATGTTCCTCCTCGGTGCCGGCCCGGACACGGGCCTCGCCATCGTAGAAGGTCCGGCGACCGCGCCGGGTACGGGGAGTTAGAGGTCGGTCACGATGCCGAGCGCCTCGGCGATGCGCGCCCGCAGCGTGGGCGGGACCTCCTCGTGGCACTTCGAGACGACGATCCGCCGCAGCTCGACCTCGAACACGAAGCCGTTGGCGCAGGGCGGGCACTCGTCGAGGTGCCGGGTGATGGCTCGCCGCCGCCACATGGTCAGCTCGCCGTCGAGATACTCGTAGACCCGCAACAGGGCGTCGTCACAGTCCATCGGGCTCGCTCGCTCGGCTCGTGGGTCGCCGGAGGGGTTCGCCGCCGGGCTCGTCGATGGGCAGACCGTTCATCGCAATGCACTATCCCCTGGTGGCGGTCTCGACCCGAGGACGCAGGTTGTGCTCGGTGGCGTAGTCCCACAACAGCTTCTGCAGCTGCCTTCTTCCACGATGGATGCGACTCATGACCGTTCCGATGGGGACCTCGAGGATCTCGGCGATCTCCTTGTAGGAGAAGCCCTCGATGTCGGCGAGGATCACGGCCATGCGGAACTGCTCGGGAATCGACTCCAGCGCCCGTTTTACCTCGTCGTCGGCCATGGCTTCCAGCGCTTCGGTCTCCGCCGTCCGCTCCGCCTCGCTGGCCTCGAGGCCGCCGATCCGCCGGAAGATGTAGAAGTCCTCGACGTCGTCGAGGTCGACCTGGTCGGGCCGGCGCTTCTTGGCGCGGTACTGGTTGATGAACGTGTTGGTGAGGATCCGGTAGAGCCACGCCTTCAGGTTCGTGCCCTCGCGGAAGCCTCCGAAGCCCCGGTAGGCACGCAGGTACGTCTCCTGCACGAGGTCTTCCGCGTCGGCCGGGTTGCGGGTCATCCGGAGCGCGGCGGCGTAGAGCGCCGACATGTACGGCGAGGCCTGCTCCTCGAACGTCGCCTGATCCGCCACGGTGCTCAGGGTACCCGCCGGCTGTGACGGCAACCGTTGCGGTTTCTCATCAGACGCGGAACGGTGCGGCCAGCGGGCACTTACGCACATCAAAGCGAGGAATCGTGACTCGGAGGTTTCCGGTGCGGCTTTGATGATGCACCGTGCCCCCAGAGGCCACCGAATCGCGTTTGATGAGAGATCAGGCGGCGAACACGAGGATCTCGCCGCTGTAGCAGGCGACCCACAGGCGGCGGGACGACGGCTCGAACGTGATGCCGATCGGGTTCGACGGCACCGAGATCGTCTGCACCACCGCGAGGTCGGACGCGCGGAGCTTCGTGATCGTGTTCGAGCGGTAGTTGACGACGTACAGCGCGGTCCCGTCCGGCGACATCGCCATGCTCCGCGGCTGGTCGCCGGTCGCCGTGCGCGCCACGTCGACACCCGTCCGGAGGTCGAGCTTCACGACCGCGTTGTCCCCGTTGAGCGTCACGTAGAGGTACCGCCCGGTCGGGTCGAGCACCACGTGCCGCGGCTCGAGCCCCACACCGCGGTACCACGAGACCGCGAACGTCCGGAGGTCGACGCGCGCCACGTCGCGCGACCCCATCACCGCGACGTACGCGACCGTCGACGACCGGTTCACGGCGATGCCGCGCGGATCGGTGCCGAGCGAGATGCGACGGATCTCCTTGAACGTCGCGCGGTCGATCACGCTGAGGTCGAAGGAGCACCAGTTCGTCACGAGGACATACCGGTTGTCGGGAGTGACCGCGACGAACTTCGGCACCATGCCCACCTGCGCGACGCCGTCGATCGTGAGCGTCCGGAGGTCGACGCGGTAGACGAAGCTCGGCGACAACCCGGCCGGTCCGCTGCAGTCGTCGCTCCCTTCCGGCCCGAAGTTCGCGCCGTACATCGAGTAGTTGGTGACGTAGAAGTAGCGGTGGTCGGGACTGACGGGTCCCTCCACCGGCGCGCCGCGTGACACGCCCGCGTGCCCCGGGTAGCCGAACTGCGCGAGGTCGACGCCGTCGGGGATCGTCTTCACGAGCGCGCCCGCGCGGTCATACACGGTCATCGTGTGGCGGTACATCATGTTCTGCGCGAACACGAGGCCGGTGCCCGTCGCGTCGACCGACTTCGGCGAGATGTCGCCGGTGATCGTCGTCAGCAGCTGCAACGGCCGGTCGATCGCGGGCACCGCGGGCACGGTCGTCGAGGTCGTGGTACGCGCGACGGTCGTCGACGTCCGGTGCGG
>DASPTH010000338.1:0-7463 GCA_035623515.1 Acidimicrobiia bacterium | reverse complement strand
GCCGACGTGACGGACGAAGCGCTCGACCTCACGCGGCGGTCGATCGTGTTCTGGAACCAGTACATGCTCGACGCGCGCGCCACGCAGGACGACAACACCTTCGGCGACAAGATCGACGTCCCGCGCGGCCTGCAACTCTCGCAATTCGGGTTCTGCTTCTACGACCTCGCACCCGACGAGGCGCTCCACGTGCACGCCGACGTGCCGGACGCGCGGTACTGGAGCCTGCAGCTCTACGGCATGCACTGGTTCGAGCCCTACGACATCGGGCGCGTCACCAGCCGCAACCACACCCAGGTGCACGCGGGAGACGACAAGCGGTTCCACCTCGTGCTCGCACACCGTGACCCGGGCGTGCCGAACTGGCTCGACACGTCGGACCGGCGCGAGGGCCTGCTGAACTTCCGGTACTTCTGGGGGACACGGCTGCCGAAGCTCGAGGCCGAAGTGGTGCCGCTCGCCGACGTGCGGGACGCGCTCCCCGCCGGCACCCCGGCAGTCGGCCCGGACGCCCGCGCCGCCGAGGTCCGCGCCCGCCGCGACCACCTCGCCTGGCGCTTCCGCACCTGACCCTTTGCGTTTTGGCGTCTTTGAGTGGGGCCATAGCCCCACTCAAAGACGCCAAAACAGAGGGGTCGGTAGGCTGACGCGGCGATGGACTTCGAGTTCTCACCCGAGCAGTTGGCGTTCCGCGAGGAGGTCGAGGCGTTCCTCGACGCCAACGACGACCCCGTGCTCTTCGACGTCACGCGCGAGAACATGGCGCAGATCGCCGACACGCCCGACCGCCGTGAGTTCATGCAGAAGGTCGCCGGGCAGGGCTGGCTCGGCATCACGTGGCCGAAGGGCTGGGGCGGCCAGGAGGGCGACGGCGTCTACGAGTACCTCCTCAACGAGGCGCTCGCGGCGCGCGGCGGGCCGCAGATCGGGAAGGGCGTGGGCATCATCGGCAAGACGATCCTGCGTCACGGCAGCGAGCGGATGAAGCAGGAGTTCCTCCCCAAGATCCTGCGGCACGAGATCGACTTCGCCGTCGGCTACAGCGAGCCCGACGCCGGCTCCGACGCCGCGTCCATGAAGCTCAAGGCCACGCGCGACGGCGACGGCTGGCGCCTGAACGGCCAGAAGACCTGGACGACGTCGGCGCACTTCGCCGACTGGTACTGGGTCGGTGCCCGCACCGATCCCGATGCCTCCAAGCACACCGGGATCACGCTCTTCCTCGTGCCCCTCGACCACCCGGGCATCACGATCAACCCGATCTGGACGATGGGCGACGAGCGTACGAACGACGTCTTCTTCGACGACGTGTTCGTGCCCGACGACTACGTGGTCGGCGACCTCAACCACGGCTTCCAGTACATCTCCGAAGC
Organism: Acidimicrobiia bacterium; assembly: GCA_035623515.1. Taxonomy (GTDB): domain Bacteria; phylum Actinomycetota; class Acidimicrobiia; order IMCC26256; family DASPTH01; genus DASPTH01. Next base: position 6,090 of record DASPTH010000338.1, on the reverse strand, counting down.
ACTGGACCTCGAGCGCTTCACCATGTTCACGTTCTCGCCCATCGGCCAGCGCCTCGACGTCTTGTGCGACTACGTCGCGACCGAGACGATGGACGACGAGCCACTCCGCGACGACCCTGTGATCCGCAAGCAGATCGCGCGGCTGGCGACCGACGCCGAGGTCGCGCGCCTCCTCGGCCTGCGCTTCGTCGCCAAGTCGATGAAGGGCGGGGCGCCGCCGACCGCGGAGGCGTCCGAGTACAAGCTCTTCGCCACGGAGTTGTCCAAGCGGCTCGCCAACGCGTCGATGGACATCGGCGCGCCCGGCTCGCAATTGCGCGTGCACACCGACGACGCGCCGATGAAGGGGCGGGCGGAGTCGACATACCGGTACACCGTCATCGACACCGTCGGCGGTGGCGGATCCGAGATCCAGAAGAACATCATCGCCCGGCGCAAGCTCGGTCTCCCCAAGAACTTCTGATCGATGGCGGACGTCGCCCGATGACCGTTGGGATGCTCGACGGCATCACCGTGCTCGACCTCGCGAGCGTCGGTCCCGCCGCTCGCGCGTCGCGCTGGCTCGCCGACTACGGCGCGCGCGTCGTGAAGATCGGCCCGGTACCCGATCGCCGCGGCGTGCAGATCGTCCCGCCGTTCCACTCGTACAGCGCGCACCGCGGCATGCAACGCGCGCTCTTCGACCTGAAGGCGCCCGACGGGCGCGACGCCTTCCTCCGGCTCGCCGACACCGCCGACGTCGTGCTCGAGAGCTTCCGCCCCGGCGTGGTCGACCGGCTGGGCATCGGCTGGCAGGCGGTGTCGGCGCGCAACCCGCGGGCCGTCTACTGCTCGACCACCGGGTTCGGGCAGTCGGGCCCGCACGCGCACTGGGCCGGGCACGACCTCAACTACCTGGCGGTCGGCGGGTACCTCGACTGCACCGGGCCGGGCGACCACGGCGGCCCGCCGATCCCCGGCGCCACCGTGGCCGACAGCGCCGGCGGCGGCATGCACGCGGTGATGGCGATCCTCGCCGCCCTGGTCCGGCGCGCGACGACGGGCTCCGGCGCCTACCTCGACGTGGCGGTGGCCGATGGCGTGCTCGCGCTCATGGCGCTCCAGGTCGACGAGTACCTCGCCACCGGCGACGTGCCGGGTCCGCGCCACGGCCTCCTCACCGGCCGCTACGCGTGCTACGACAGCTATCCGGCGAGCGACGGGAAGTGGCTGACGGTGGCCGCCATCGAGCCACGCTTCTGGGAGAACCTCTGCTGCGCGCTCGACCTCGACCGCTGGATCGTCCACCAGACCGACGACGCGGTGCAGGACGACATCCGCGCCGACCTGCGCACGGCGTTCGGCGCGAAGACTCGCGACGAGTGGACGGCACTGCTCTCCCCCGGCGACACGTGCGTCGCGCCGGTGCTCACCGTCCCGGAGCTCGTCGACGACCCGCAGTTCGCGGCCCGTCGCGCCTTCGTGGAGGTCGAGCACCCCGACCACGGGACCTTCCGCCAGGTCGGCCCGACGTTCGCCGGCACCACCGCCGCCCCCGCCCGCCCGTACCAGGTGCGGGACGCGACCGAGACCGACACCGACGAGCTGCTCCTCGCGATCGGGTACACGCCCGACCAGTGCGCGGCACTGCGACGAGCCGGAGCGATCGCGTGACGACCGACACGACCGACACCGACCTCCCCGACGACGTGGCGCGCGTCATCGGCGTGCTCCAGTACGAGGAGGAAGCCGACTTCCCGGTGGAGCGCGGCTACTTCTGGACGTACTGCTCGTCCGCCGAGAACGGCAACCCCCTCTTCTGGGACGACGCGGTGGCCGCCGAGCTCACCGGCGGCCCCGTCGCGCCGCCGTCGATGCTGTCGACCTGGTTCCGCCCTCATCACTGGGCGCCCGGCCGCGCGGAGCCCAAGGTCCCCCTCCAGGTGCACTTCGACATGAAAGCGGCCTTCGAGCTGCCCGAAGCGATCATGAGCGACTACGTGATGACGTTCTACGAGCCGGTGCGCCCCGGCGACCACATCACGAGCGGCCAGAAGCTGCGCTCGGTGAGCCCCGTGAAGACGGCGCGCGTCGGCACCGGACGGTTCTGGGTGATCGACGTCGAGTACCGCAACCAACGCGGCGACCTCGTCGGCGTCGAGACGTGGACGGGCTTCGGCTACCGCAAGCCCGACCAGCCCGCCGCGAGCAACGAGGCGACCAGATGACGGCGGCCACCACCGGGTCACGGCTCCTCGGCGACGTGCACGTGGGCGACTCGCTCGCGCCGCTCACCTACGACGTCACCGCGACCACGGTGGTGCTCGGCGCCTTCGGCGGCCGCGACTGGCGGCCGATGCACCACGACCACAAGTTCGCGGTCGAACGCAACGGCGTACGCGACATCTTCCTCAACACCACCGGCCAGGCCGCGTTCTTCGAGCGGTACATCACGGACTGGACAGGACCGCGCGGTCGCCTCGGCCGGCTCGGGTTCAACATGCGCAGCCCGGTCTTCCCCGGCGAGACGATCGAGATCACCGGTACCGTCACGAACGTCGAGACCGACGCCACCGGCTGCGGGTGGGCCGAGGTCGAGTTCGCCATGAACGTCGACGAGGAGCCGCGCGCGACGGGGAGCGCGCGCGTCGCGCTGCCGACCACACCCGACGACAACCCCTGGGCCCGGCGCGGCGAGCGCTGGGTCCCGTGAGACGCGAGCCAGGAGAGGCAGGTCATGGACCTCGACTTCACACCCGAGCAGGACATGTTGCGCGAAGCCGTCGCGGGCGTGTGCGCGCGCTACGCCGGGCTGGAAGTCGTCCGCGCGATGGAGAACGACCCGATCGGTTACCCGGACAAGCTCTGGGAGCAGCTCGCCGAGCTGGGCCTGCTCGGGATGACCGTGCCCGAGGAGTACGGCGGCAGTGGGATGACCATGGTCGACGCGATGATCGTCTATACGGAGTTCGGCCGCGCGCTCGCGCCCTCGCCGCACTTCGTCAGCTCGGTGATGGCTGCCGGCGTGCTCCAGCGCGCCGGGTCCGACGAGCAGCGCGACCACTGGCTGCCGGCGATCTCCGCCGGCGAGGTGGTGGTCGCCACGGCGTGGCTCGAGCCCGGTCGCGGGTTCGGTCCCGAAGGCGTCCGGCTCCGCGCCGACGCCGCGGGCGACGGGGGCTGGCGGCTCACGGGCAGCAAGCGTCACGTGCCGTTCGCGCCCGCCGCCGATCGGCTGCTGGTCATGGGCCGGGCCGACGACGGCCCCACCTACTTCCTCGTCGACCCGAGCGCGGCCGGCGTCTCGCTCACACAGCAGCTCACGATCGCGTCCGACACCCAGTACCGCGTCGACTTCGAGGGCGTCCACGTGGGACGTGACGCGGTGATCGGCACGCCGGGCTACGCGTGGCCCGTCTGGCACGAGACGATGCTCGAGGGCATCGTCCTGCTCGCCGCGCAGGCCGTCGGTGGCGCGCAGTACGCGCACGCGATCGCGACGCAGTACGCCAAGGACCGGCACCAGTTCGACAAGCCCCTCGGCGCGTTCCAGTCCCTCGCCCATTACCTCTCCGACGGGATCACGGCCGTCGACGGCGCCGAGACGCTCGTGTGGGAGGCGGCGTGGGCCCACACCGTCGGCCGCTCGATCGCGAAGCTGGCTCCGATGGCGAAGCTGTTCGCGTGCCAGACCTTCCGCGACGTCACCGCGACTGCCCAGCAGATCTTCGGAGGTGTCGGGTTCACCCTCGAGTACGACATCCAGCTCTACTTCCGCCGCGCGAAGGAGCTGCAGATCTCGTGGTGGAACGACCGCTACCTCGAGGAGCTCGTCGCGCACGAGGTGCTCGACGCTCGCGTGGGCTGACCTTCCGGACACATTCGCGTCACCCGACGGGGGAGCAAGTCGCGCCGTCGACCCGATACCGGCTGCGCGTGCCGGGCGCGATCGTCGTCGGCATGCCGACCACTCCCGAGGAGGACGACCAGATGCCGACGAACCCGACCGACCTCACCCGGGTCCCCACGATCACCCAGCCGTCCCCTCGGAGCTGCCCGACCGTCGACGAGCCCGCCGCCGTGCTCGCCGGGTACGTCGCCGACGAGCTCGACGCCCGGGCAAGCGGCACCTGGCTGTGATCCCGACCGGCGGTGCGGTCACCCGAACGCCGGCATCACCTCCCGGGCGAAGCGCTCGAGTGGCGACGGACCGGTCGTGCCGAAACGGAGGGTGACGTGGTCGACGCCCGCGTCGGCGAGGAGACGGAGATCGCCGATCACGTCGTCGGGCGACCCGACGAGCCGCGGGCGACCGCTCGCCGCCGTCCACGGTGCGGGCGCGTAGCGGAACTCCGAGCCCGGCGGCGCCCGCTCGGGGACGGCCGGCCATCCGCCGTCGGGCTCGTCGCCGAGGCGGGTGGAGCCCGCGCTGAACGAGAACGTGAACGGCCCGTGCAAACCGGCATTCTCCCGGATCTCGAGGATCCGGAGGCGTGCGCGCGCGTACTCCTCGGCCGGGAGCCACAGGGGGTGCCAGCCGTCCCCCAGCAGGGCGGCGCGACGCTGCGCCCGGCGCGTGTTGCCACCGATCCAGATCGGGGCGGGCGTCGGGGCGTCGACCACGGTGAAACCGTCAGGAGGGTGGCGGACGGCCTCGACCCAGTCCTCGGTGCGGGCGGCGCGGTCGTCGTAACCCGCCCCGAGCACCTCGAACTCCCCCCGCAGGTACCCGATGCCCACGCCGAGGACGAGACGGTCGCCGGCGAGGCGGCCGAGGGTGCCGACCATCGCCGCCACCACGAGCGGGTGCCGGTACGGGGCAACGAGCACGTCGGTCCCGAACCGCAGGCGGCGGGTGGCACCGAGCCCCCACGCGCAGGTCGCCAGGGGCTCGAGGAACGGCGGCGAGAGGTTCACGGCCGCCGCGTAGTCGGGAACGGCCACGTGGTCGGGGAGCCACACGGAGTCGAAGCCGAGCTCCTCGCCGGCCGCCACGAGGTCGGCGACCGCGGCCCCGTCGGCGCCGGCGCCGTAGGCCGGGATCGCGAACCCGAACCTCATCGGAAGTGGCGTGACTGGTCGCCGAGCAGGTCGGCGATGAACTCCCGTTCGGCAAACCGCCAGCCGTCGGGGCCCCGGCGGTAGCGGTCGAGGTAGCGGCCGCCGAGGATGGTCGCGATCGGCGCGCCGTCGTCGACGCCCTGGATCACCGTGAACTCACAACGACCGGTCGCCTCGTCGGCGCCGTCGTCGACGTCGACGGTGACGTTCGTCATCAGGTGGCGCGTCCGCGGGATGCCGTCGTAGAGGACCACGTGGTCGTAGACGTCGCGGATCTGCGCGTGCCCGCGCCGCACCTCGCCGGTCGCGCCCGAACGCCACGCGGCGTCGGCGAACAACTCGACGACACCGTCGATGTCGCCACCGTCGAGCAACTCCGCGTAGCGGTACACGAGCGCGGTGATCTCTTCGACGTCGCCCATGTCACAGACCGCCCGCGAACTCCTGCCCGCCGGCGGCGGTGACTCCGCCGTCGACCACCACGGCCGCGCCGTGGACGTAGCCCGCTTCGTCGGACAGGAGGAACCGGACGAGCCGGGCGACGTCCTGCGGCACACCGAGCCGTCCCATCGGGATCTTCGACTCGTACGACTCGCGGGCGCCGGGTATCGACACCGCAGGAAGGAACATCGGCGTCTCGATGTAGCCGGGGCACACCGCGTTGACGCGGATGCCCTCCTTGCCGAGCGCGTGGGCGAGCGAACGGGTGAGGCCGATCACGCCGTGCTTCGACGCGGTGTACGCGGGGATGGCACCGTGGCCGATGAGCCCTTCGATCGACGCGATCCCCACGACCGCGGAACCCGGTTGCGCGTCGCGCAGCGCCGGGAGGAACACCTGCACGAGCGTGGCCTCGGCGCGCAGGTTCACCTGGAGCACGGTGTCGAATCCGGCGGCGTCGAGGGGGTGGTCGGCGGGCGCCATCGGGACGCCGGCGGCGTGCACGAGGCCGCCGACCGCGCCGAGCGCCTCGAGGGTGGGGCCGACACCGGCGGCCATGGCGCCCGGATCGCGCACGTCGATCTCGAGCGACGTCGTGGTGACGCCGAA
>DASPTH010000303.1:0-20512 GCA_035623515.1 Acidimicrobiia bacterium | reverse complement strand
CAACTTCATGACCAGCGTGGCCGAAGCCCGCGTGCTGCCGGAGGCGCTCTCGGTCACGTACGAGCGCCTTCGGTCGGCCTGGCCGCACTGAGCTCCACTACGGTTGCGGGCCGGATGGACGACGAGGTACACGACCAGCTGCCCGAAGAGCTCGACGTCACCGCGTACGTCGGCCCGTACCTGTTCCCCGACACGAACCGGCGGCGAATCGCGGCTGCGATCTACGCGGTGCTCGCGCTCGCCTGCATCGCCGGCTGGCTGGCGTCGGGCAACGGCGGCCTCCTCGGGGCGGCGATCGCGCTCGCGCTGATCGCGGCCTACCACCTGCGAGCCGGCTGGACCTTGCGCCTCGACCAGACCGAGGCGCTGCTCGTCGCGAGCCGAACCGTCGGCTTCCCGGTCGGGCACGCCTCCGCGCAGCTGTCGTGGCGCGGCCTGCTCAGCCGCCCGGCGTGGCGCATCCTCCTGTATTCGGCCGACGAGCCGCCCTCCATGCGGGGGCTCGTCGAGCTCGACGGCCTCGATGGCACCGTCATCGGCGAGTACACGGAGCCCAACCCGGAGGACTGGTCGCAGTGGGAGGGTGGCCGGCCCGCGTGACGGTGGCGCCGTCCGGTCCGGCTCAAGTCGGTGCGGGCCGCGCCTGGAACCAGGGCGCGGTGCTCGCCCCGCCCGGGTGGCCGCTCGCCGGGTAGACGAACGAGCCGACGATCTCGAACCACGGCTCGTCCGACGCGCCGTCTGGATGGTCGGCGGTCGGGTAGACGAACCCGCGGGCGATCCGGAACCACGCGCGCCGGCCGCGCGGATCGGGGCCGGTCGGATAGACGGCAGCGTCGTCGACCACGAAATCGGCGCCGTGGGTCGACCTACCCGCGGCGTGACCGTGCACGCGGAACCAGTACTTCACCCGCGAAGCGAACTGGAGCGCGCGCCGTCGGGATAGGGCCGAAGGTCCCGAACCCGGAACGCGGTTGTGTCAGCCGGCCTTCACGGTTTCCTTCGTCGACGCCGACACCTTGTCGGCGAGGTGCGAGGGCACCGGGTCGTAGTGCGAGTGTTTGATCGTGAAGTGCCCGCGGCCACCGGTGATCGAACGGAGGTCGATCGCGTAACGGAGCACCTCGGACGTGGGTACGAACGCGACGATCTCGACCTCGCCACCGCCGATCGAGCTCGACCCCTGGATGCGGCCGCGCTTGGAGTTGAGGTCACCCATGAGGTCGCCCTGGTAGGTCTCGGGGGCGACCACGACGAGCTCACTGATCGGTTCGAGCAGGATTGGCTGCGCCTTGGCCATCGCGTCCTTGAAGCCGATCGAGCCGGCCATCTTGAAGCTCATCTCGGATGAGTCGACGGAGTGGTACTTGCCGTCGAAGCACGTGACCTTCACGTCGACGACCGGGAAGCCGAACACGCCACCTTGCTCCATCGTCTCGTGCACGCCCTTCTCGACGGCAGGGATGAACTGCCGCGGGATCGCGCCCCCGACGATCTTGTCCGCGAACTCGAAACCCGCGCCGCGCTCGAGCGGCTCCACCCTGAGGAACGCGACGCCGAACTGGCCGTGGCCGCCTGTCTGCTTCTTGTACTTGCCCTCGGCCTCCGCGTTGCCCGTGATCGTTTCGCGGTATGCGACGGCGACGTCCTCGGTATCGACCTCCACGCCGAGCTTGCGGTGCAGGCGCTCGAGCGCGATGCCGAGGTGCGTCTCGCCCATGCCCCAGAGGAGGGTCTGGTGGGTCTCCGCGTTCCGCTCGAGCCGCAGCGACGGGTCTTCGTCGAGCAGGCGGTGCAGCGCGTTCGCGAGCTTGTCCTCGTCGGCCTTCGACTTGGCGCGGATCGCGGCGGGGAGCACCGGTTGTGGTGCGACGAAGGGCTCGACCGCGAGGTCGGCGCCGCGCGCGCCCAGCACGTCACCGGTGGTGGTGTCGTTGAGCTTGGCGACGGCCGCGATGTCGCCCGCCGGCACCTCCGACACCGCCTCGTGCTCCTTGCCCCGCACCAGGGTGAGCTGATGCAGCCGTTCCTCCGACATCGTCCGGCCGTTCACGAGGGACGCATCGGCCTTCACCGTGCCCTGCAGCACCTTGAACAGGTTCACGCGGCCCACGTACGGGTCGACGATGGTCTTGAACACGAACGCCACCGGTTGGCCGTCGTTCGCCTGGGGCGCGGGGCCCTCGGCGGCGAAGAAGCGCGCGAGGCGGTCGACGCCGATCGCCTTGGTGGCGCTGCCGCACAGCACCGGGTAGACGGTCCCCGCCGCGACGCCGAGCGCGAGCGCGCCCGCGAGCTCGTCGGTGGCGATGGTCTCGTCGCCGAGGTACCGCTCCATCAGGTCGTCGTCGGCGACGACGATCCCTTCGACGAGCGCGTCGTGGACGCGGTGCTCCTCCGACTCCATCTCGGACGGGACCGCGGCGCTCGTGCCCTTGCCGCTGCCGTCGCCATAGAGGATCGCGGTGTCGTCGAGCAGCTCGACGATCCCCCGGAAGTCGGCCTCCTCACCGATCGGGAGCTGCAGGGGAGCGACGCCCGCGCCGAACTTGTCCTTCAGCTCGTCGAGCGTCCGTGCGAACGACGCCCGTTCGCGGTCGAGCTTGTTCACGAAGAACGCTCGGGGCAGGCCGAGCTCGTCGACCATGCGCCACACGACCTCGGTCTGCACCTCGACACCCTCGACCGCGGAGACGACGAAGACGACCAGGTCGGCGGCACGCAACGCCGCGGCAACGTCGGTGACGAAGTCGGCGTAGCCCGGTGCGTCGAGGATGTTGATCTTGCACCCCTCGTACTCGAAGGGTGCCACCCCGAGCGACACCGAGATCGCGCGCCGAGCCTCCTCGGGGTCGAAATCGGTGGTCGTGTTGCCGTCCTCCACGCGGCCCTGCCGGGGGATCGTGCCGGTCACGAACAGGAGCGCCTCGGTGAGCGATGTCTTCCCCGCCCCGCCGTGCCCCACGAGGGCAACGTTGCGGATCTTGTCGGTCGGGTACGTCTTGGTCGGCACCTTCACCCCCGAAGTGGTCAGCGGTCCGTCGAGTCTAAGGACGGGTCACGGCTGCTACCACCTGCGACCGCGCCGGTCACGGGGCGCAGCGCCGCCACGCGCGTGGGCCGGTGGTACCCTCGGCCCATGCTCGACGGACGCTGGCGCGCCAAGGTCGAGCGGGGCCTCGAGCCGGTCGCGCAGGGTCTGCACCGAGTCGGCATCAGCGCCGACGGGCTCACCGTCATCGGCCTGGTCGTCGCCGTCGCCACCGCCTTCGCGATCGCCGCGGGTCACCTGGTCCTCGGCGTCGTCGGCGTGATCCTCACCGGGCTGCCCGACGTGCTCGACGGTTCCGTCGCGCGGAGCAGCGGACGGGCGGGCCCGCGCGGCGCGTTCTTCGACTCCGTCTGCGACCGCGCGGCCGACGCCGCCATCTTCGCGGGAGTCGCGTGGTACCTCGCCGGCGAGGACTCGCGGCTCCCCGTGCTCGTGCTCGTCGTGCTCGCGCTCTCGATGCTCATCACCTACGAGCGGGCCCGCGCGGAGTCGCTCGGGTTCGTGGGCCGCGGCGGTCTCATGGAGCGCGCCGAGCGCCTCGTGCTGCTCGGCGTCGGACTCGCGTTCGACATCCTTGTCCCGGTGCTGTGGATCATGCTCGTGCTCACCGCCTTCACCGCCGTCCAGCGCTTCGTGATGGTCTGGCGCCAGGCGACGCCGGAGCCGGCGCGGCGCGCCCGTCATCTCCGCGGCTCCTCGGGTGACGAAGCTCGCGCCGGCACCCTGGCGCAATGGTGGGCGGCGCGCCGTCCGCGCCTCGACGCGCGCAGCAACCGCCGCGGTTCCGCCACGCCGCGCACCTGACGGTGGCGCCCGCACGCGGCGCATACCTCGCCTACCGTGCCGGCGCCGAGGTGGCGCGGTTCCTGCCGGAGTCGGTCGGTGCGCCGATCGCGCGGGGACTCGCGCAGTTGGTCGGTTTCGGTTTCATGCCGGCGCGGGTGCGCCAGATCGAGCGCAACTTGCGACGCGTGTACGGTCCCGAGTTCGGCGGCGTCGCGCTCCACCGCTCGGTCGCCGCAACGTTCGACTCCTACGGGCGGTACTTCTACGAGCTCTTCCGGCTCCCGGGCACCCCGCAAGAGTGGATCGACGCGCACGTGCAGGTCACCGGCGCCGAGCATCTCGACGCCGCGGCGGCCGCCGGGCGGGGCGTCGTGCTCGCGCTGCCTCACCTCGGCAACTGGGACTTCGCCGGTGCGTGGCTGGCCGGGAGGGGCTACCCCGTCACCGTCGTCGCGGAGCCCGTCGAGCCGCCCGAGCTCTTCGACTGGTTCGTGGAGACGCGTCGCCGCATCGGGATGCGCGTGATCGCCCTGTCACCGACCGCCGGCGCGGAGGCGCTCGCCGCGCTGCGCGCCAACGAGGCCGTCTGCCTGCTGTGCGACCGGGACCTCACGGGTGACGGCGTCGACGTCGACTTCTTCGGCGAGCAGACGACGTTGCCGGCCGGGCCGGCCACGCTCGCGCTCCGGGGCGGCGCACCGTTGATCCCCGCGGGGTGTTACTTCCGCGCCCACGGGGCCCACGACATCCGGATCCTGCCGCCCGTCCCGGTCGAGCGCACCGGCCGGATCCGCGCCGACGTCGCGCGCGTCACCCAGGAGCTGGCTCGGCGCTTCGAGGAGCTCATCCGGGCCGAGCCCGAGCACTGGCACCTCCTGCAGCCGAACTGGCCGAGCGACCGCGAATGACCCGTGCCGGCCCGGGGAGGCAGGCGGGCCGCTCCCGATGCGAAACTGAGAACGTGGGAGGACGCGTCGAGTGCGGGTGATGCTGTCGAGCCCGTACTCGCTCTCGCTCTTCGGCGGGGTGCAGTCGCAGGTGCTGGGCCTGGCGCGATCCCTCCGCGCCCGCGGGGTCGACGCGCGCGTGATCGCGCCGTGCGACGGGCCGCCGCCCGAGCCGGGGATCACCACGGTGGGCCCGAGCACGCGGGTTCCGAGCAACGGCTCGGAGGCGCCGGTGGCCACCGGGCGCGCCGTCGCCCGCCGCACCATCGACGCCCTCCGTACGTTCGAGCCCGACGTCGTGCACCTGCACGAGCCGTTCTCGCCCGGTGCGAACCACGCCGCGCTCGTGGGCACGTCGATCCCCGCGGTCGGCACCTTCCACTCCGCCCGGCCCGGGCGCAACCCCTGGTACCAGACGTTCCGGTCGCCCCTGCGCCCGTTGCTGCGGCGCCTGACCATCTGCACCGCGGTGTCCGACCAGGCGGCACGCCAGGTCGCGCTCACGTTCGACCGCGAGTGCGAGATCCTGCCGAACGGCGTGGAGGTCGAACGGCTCGCGGTGGGGGACACGCGGCAGACCAGCCGTCCGGCCATCTTCTTCGTCGGCCGCCTCGAGCCGCGCAAGGGTGTGGCGGTGCTGCTCGACGCGTTCGAGCGCCTGGACCGCGAGGCCGAGCTGTGGGTCGCGGGCGACGGCCCCCAGCGAGAGAAGCTCGCACGGCGCCGAGTCCCGCACGTGGAGTGGCTCGGCCGGATCGGCGACGACGAGAAGGGCGCGAGGTTGCGGAGCGCGTCGATCGCGTGCTTCCCCGCCATCGACGGCGAGTCGTTCGGCGTCGTCCTCCTCGAGGCGATGGCGGCCGGGAGCGCCGTCGTCGCGTCCGACATCGACGGCTACCGCGACGTCGCCCGCCACGGGCGCGAGGCGCTGCTCGTGGAGCCGGACGACCCCGACTCGCTGGCGCGGGCGCTCCGCACGCTGCTCGACGACGACGTCGCGCGGAAGGAGCTCGTCGCCGCGGGCCGGTCGCGTGCCGACGAGTTCTCCATGGACCGCCTCGCCGAGCGCTTCGTCGACCTCTACGAGCGCGCCGTCGCCGCCCAGCCCGTCACGTGACGGCGGTCCCCCCGCCGGAAGTGGAGAGCCTGGCGCTCGCGCTCGCTCGATCCGTCCAGCTGGCGGTCGGGCCGCGGCTCGGCACCGCGGCGGCGAGGGCACGGGTGGGGCGCGCCCCGGGTGGCGACGCCACGCTCGAGATCGACGAGGTGGCCGAGCGAGTGGTGGAGGCAGAGCTCGCCGCCGCGGGCGACATCGGCTTCTACTCGGAGGACCGCGGACTCGTCACCTACGGGCGGCCCCGCGCGTTCTTCGTCGTCGACCCGGTCGACGGCACCCGGCCCGCGGCCGCGGGTCTCGAGTCGTGCTGCGTGTCGATCGCGGTGGTGCCGCCCTCGGAGGACGCGCGCCTCGGCGACGTGTCGTTCGGCGTCGTGCACGAGCTGAAGTCGGGTGCCCGCTTCTCTGCGGGGCGCGGACGCGGCGCGGCGGGCGAGACCGCGGCCGGCGCGCCCATATCCCTCCGGCCCTCCGCGAACACCGACCTCAGTGCCCTGTTCTGGACCGCGGGCCTGCGCGGCCGCCCGGTCGTGCCGACCAGCATCGTGCTCGAGGAGCTCGTCGACGGATCGAGCATGGGCGGTGGCTACTTCGACCTGGGCTCCGCCGCGTTCAACCTGACCCGCATCGCGACCGGCCAGCTCGACGCCTACGTCGACGTCGGCCGGCGGATCGTCGACGAGGTCCCGGCGACCGAGGCCGCGTTCCTGGCCGTCGGGGAGGGCGCGGTCTGCACCAACTTCCCGTACGACGTGGCCGCGGCGGCGCTCGTCGTGCAGGAGGCGGGCGGGGTGGTCACGCACGCCGACGGCCGCCCGCTCGACGACCACCCGGCGGTCGGCTCCTCGCGTGCCCACGGCCTCGCCGTCCTCGGCGCGGCCGGCCGGGAGCTGCACCAGCTGCTGCTGAGGCAGCTGGAGGAGGGCATCGCCCGGCTCCGTGGCGTGGCGGCGACCGAGGCGGGTCGTATCATCGTGACATGACCTGGGTCGTCATCGTGATCGTCGTCCTCGTCGTGATCGTGCTGTTGATGTTCTGGCTCGGCTACAACGGCCTCGTCTCACGGCGGAACCGGGTCGACGGCGCGTGGTCGCAGATCGACGTGCAGCTCAAGCGCCGCCACGACCTGATCCCCAACCTCGTCGAGACGGTGAAGGGCTACGCCGCGCACGAGCGCGGCACCTTCGAGGCCGTCACGAACGCGCGGGCGAATGCCATCAACGCCCAGGGCCCCGCGCAGCAGGCCCAGGCGGAGAACGCGCTCACCGGCGCGCTGAAGAGCCTGTTCGCGGTCGCCGAGGCCTACCCCGACCTCAAGGCCAACCAGAACTTCCTGAACCTGCAGGAGGAGATCACGTCGTCGGAGGACCGCATCGCGTACGCGCGGCAGTTCTACAACGACAGCGTCGTGAGCTACAACACGAAGATCCAGCAGTTCCCCACGGTGGTGATCGCCAACATGTTCCACTTCGACCGGCGCGAGCTGTTCGACGCAGCTCCGGAGGACACCGAGCCGGTCCACGTGCAGTTCTAGGCGCGCGTCACCCCGCCCGGCCCTTTCGTGTACGAGCAGATCGCGCGCAACAAGCGCCGCACCTTCGTCATCCTCTTCGGATTCGTCTTCCTCGTCCTGCTCGTCGCGCTCGCGTTCAACTTCCTGTTCAGCGGCGGGGTCGTGGGCCTCGTCATCGTCGTGATCGTCGCCGCGGGCCTCGCGTTCTTCTCCTACTACAACAGCGACAAGGTGGCCCTCGCCGCGAGCCGGGCCAAGCCTGCGCCGGAGGACGAGTACCGCCGCTACCACAACCTCGTCGAAGGCTTGTGCATCGCGGCCGGCCTGCCGAAGCCGCGGCTCTACATCGTCGACGACCCCGCACCGAATGCCTTCGCCACCGGCCGCAACCCCAAGCACGCCGCGATCGCGGTGACCTCCGGCCTGCTCGACAAGATGAACCGGGTCGAGCTCGAAGGCGTGCTCGCGCACGAGCTCTCGCACATCAAGAACTACGACATCCTCGTCACCACCGTCGCCGTGGTCGCGGTGGGTGCGATCGCGCTCCTGGCCGACATCGGCCTTCGCTTCGCGTTCTGGGGCGGCCTGGGCGAGAGCCGACGCGACAGCAGCGATGCCGGGGGTCTCGGCGCGATCATCGCCCTGCTGTCCCTCGCGCTCCTCGTGCTCGCGCCCTTCGCCGGGTACCTCATGCAGTTCGCGATGAGCCGCAACCGTGAGTACCTCGCCGACGCGAGCGGTGTGCAGCTCACGCGCTACCCGCCGGGCCTGATCTCTGCGCTCGAGAAGCTGCGCGACGACCAGGCCGTGGTGCACCACGCCACGAAGGCCACCGCGCAGATGTGGATCGAGCAGCCGCTCGAGCAAGGTGACGACAAGAAGGACGCGCGCTCGCGCTTCAACAACCTGTTCGACACCCACCCGCCCCTCGAGGATCGCATCAAGCGGTTGCAGGAGATGTAGTGCCGACACGATCCAAGGTCGTCATCGGAGTCGTGGTGTCCGTGCTCGTCATCAGCGGGGCGGCGATCGGCATCCTGGTCGCGAGCGGCGGGAGCAGCGGGGCGAAGGCCGCCGGCACCTCGACGTCCAGCGCCGCGACGACCCTTCCCGCGAGCACCGCACCACCTCCGCCGATCGCGCCGCTCACCGGGCTCCCCGACCCCACGGGCGAGAGCCAGACCCGCCCGGCGCTCTCGGTGAAGGTCGAGAACTACCGACCCGACGCGCGGCCACAGGCCGGCATCGACCAGGCCGACGTCGTGTACGAAGAAGAGGTCGAGGGCAACATCACGCGTTTCGTCGCCATCTTCAACTCGACCGCTCCCGAGACGATCGGCCCGGTGCGCTCGGTTCGGCTCGAGGACCCGGACATCGTGTGGCCGATCCACGGCATCTTCGCCTACTCGGGTGGGGCCGCGGACCCCGTCGCCGCCATCAACGCGGCGCCCGTGCACGCCGTCGACAACACCGCCGCCGTCGCCAACGGACTGAACGGCATGGAGCGGGACGCGCCGGGCCAGCCGCCGCGCCAGGCGCCACACAACCTCTACGCGCACGCCCCCGCGCTCTTCTCGCTCGGTGGCGACCCGAAGCCGCCGCCGCCGTTGTTCCAGTACGCCGAGCCGGGGGCGAGTCCCGAGCCCGGCGCCGATCCCGGCGAGCCGGTCGAGAGCATGCGGATCGGCTGGCTCGCCGACTACGACGCCTCCTACACGTGGGACCCGGCTTCGGGAACGTGGAAGCGGTTCCAGCACGGCGACCCGCACCTCGTCGTCGGCGGCAACCAGATCGCGCCGACCAACGTCGTGGTGCAGTTCACGCAGTACAGCGACGTGTCCGACGCGCAGACGGTCGGCGAAGGGGACGCATGGGTGTTCACCGGCGGGCGCGTCTACAAGGGGCGCTGGGTCCGCCCCGACCGTGAGCAGCCGGCCCGCTACGTGGACGCGAACGGGCACCCGATCCTGCTGCAGCCGGGCCGCACGTGGGTCGAGCTCCTGCCCGCCCAGTACGCGGTCGACATCGTGTCGCCGGCGCCGCCGCCGACCACTGTCGCGCCGTCCACCGTGCCGCCGGCGAGCAAACCGTCCACCACGACGCGGAAGCCCAAGAGTTCCTGAGAGCCCGACCGGTAGCATGGTGGTCATGCCGCAACCGGTTCGTACGGGTACCGCACGCGTGAAGCGCGGCCTCGCCGAGATGCTGCGCGGCGGCGTGATCATGGACGTCGTCACACCCGAGCAAGCGAAGATCGCCGAGGACGCCGGCGCAGTGGCGGTGATGGCACTGGAGCGCGTGCCGGCCGACATCCGGCGCGACGGCGGCGTGGCCCGCATGAGCGACCCTGCGATGATCGAGGGCATCCAGGCCGCGGTCACGATCCCGGTGATGGCCAAGTGCCGGATCGGCCATTTCGCCGAGGCGCAGGTGCTCGAGGCGCTCGGCGTCGACTACATCGACGAGAGCGAGGTGCTCACGCCGGCCGACGACGCGTACCACGTCGACAAGTGGGCGTTCACCGTGCCGTTCGTGTGCGGGGCCACCAACCTCGGGGAGGCGCTGCGGCGGATCAGCGAAGGCGCGTGCATGATCCGGTCGAAGGGCGAGGCCGGCACCGGCGACGTCGCGGTGGCGGTCCGCCACCTGCGCTCCGTGCTCGGCGACATCCGCCGGCTCACCACCGCCGACGCCGCCGAGCTCCACGGCTGGGCCAAGGAGCTGCGGGCGCCGCTCGACCTCGTGCAGGAGGTCACCGAGCGCGGCGAGCTCCCCGTCCCGCTGTTCTGCGCCGGTGGCATCGCCACCCCTGCCGACGCGTCGCTCGTCATGCAGCTCGGCGCGCAGGCGGTGTTCGTCGGCAGTGGCATCTTCAAGAGCGCCGATCCCGCGCCGCGCGCCAAGGCCATCGTCGAGGCCACCACCCACTTCCGGGATGCCGCCATCGTCGCCAAGGTGTCGCGTGGCCTCGGCGAGGCGATGCGCGGCGAGGAGAGCGCGTCGCTCGACACCAAGCTCGCGGACCGGGGCTGGTAAGAGGATCGGCGTAGTGCGGCGGCCGAAGCGACGGCGGAGCGGAAGTCGCTCGCCGGGAGCGAGCGTCGCGAGGCGGGTATCCCGCCGAGCAGCGAGCGACGCATGGAACCGGAGCGAGCGTGCGCGCTTCTGCGACCCTGCGGCGCCGCGAGTTGGCCAGTGAAGGTCGGCGTGTTGGCGTTGCAGGGGGCGTTCCGCGAGCATCGTGAGGTGCTCGACGCCCTCGGCGTCGAGAGCGTGGAGGTGCGGGTGCCCGAGGATCTCGGCGCGCTCGACGCGCTGATCCTGCCGGGTGGCGAGTCCACGACCATGAGCCGGCTGCTCGACACGTCGGGCGTGCGCGAGCCCCTGGCGAAGCTGCTCGCCGAGGGCATGCCGGTGCTGGGGACGTGCGCGGGCATGATCCTGCTCGCCACCGAGGTGCTCGACGGGCGGTCCGACCAGGTGTCGTTCGGTGCGATCGACCTCGAGGTCCGGCGCAACGGCTACGGCCGCCAACGCGACTCCTTCGAAGCGGCGTTGGACGTCCGCGACCTGCCCGGTGGCGTCTTCCCGGGCGTGTTCATCCGCGCGCCGCGCGTCGAGTCGGTCGGCGCCGGTGTCGACACGCTTGCCGTCCACGAGGGTGCCCCGGTGCTCCTGCGTGCCGGCCCGGTCTGGGTGTCGAGCTTCCATCCCGAGCTGTCCGGCGACCTGCGGGTGCACGAACGATTCCTGAGCGAGAGCGGGGAAGCATGAGCGGAGCGAGCGCGAGCCGGGTATCCCGGCGAGCAGCGGAGCGGGGCCCGAGCGGCCCGGTGCGCAGCACCGAGAGCGGGGAAGCATGAGCGGTCATTCCAAGTGGCATTCGATCAAGCACCAGAAGGGTGCCGCCGACGCGGCGCGCGGCAAGCTCTTCGCGCGCCTCGCCCGCCAGATCGAGGTCGCGGCACGCGACGGCGGGGGCGACCTCGAGGCCAACCCCACGCTCCGCACGATGGTGCAGAAGGCGCGCGACGCGTCGATGCCCAAGGACAACATCGAGCGGGCGATCAAGCGCGGCACCGGCGAGCTCGAGGGCGTCCGCTACGAGAGCGTGACCTACGAGGGATACGCGACGAACGGTGTGGCGGTCTACGTGGAGGTGCTCACCGACAACCGGAACCGCACCGGCTCCGACGTGAAGAACATCTTCACCCGCAACGGCGGGTCGCTCTCGGAGCCGGGTGCGGTCGCCTGGCAGTTCGAGCGCAAGGGCGTGATCCTGCTCGACAAGTCGGCGGCGTCCGAGGACGACCTCATGCTCGCCGCCCTCGACGCGGGCGCCGAGGACATCGAGGACCAGGGCGACACCTGGCAGGTCACCACCGGGCCCACCGACCTGCACGCGGTGCGGACGGCGTTGGAGGCGGCCGGGATCCCGATCCGCAGCACCGACCTCACGATGCTCCCGTCCACCACCGTGCCGCTCGGCGAGACCGGCAGCGCGAAGTCGGTGTTGCGCGTGATCGACGCCCTCGAAGAACATGACGACGTGCAGAACGTCTACGCGAACTTCGACATCCCCGACGATGTCCTCCAGTCGGTCTACGCCTGAACCGGTCTGATGGAACTCGACGACGCTCGCCAGTTCATCCGCGAACACCACCGCGCCGTGTTGGCCACCCGGCGGCGCGACGGCTCACCGCAGATGTCGATCGTGGCCTGCAACGTCGACGACGAGGGACGCGTGGTCGTGAGCACCCGCGAGACCGCGGTGAAGACGAAGAACGTGCGCCGCGACCCGCGGGTGTCGATCTGCATCCTGCCCGACGACGGATGGCGCGGGCAGTGGATCCAGGTCGACGGCTCGGCGACCGTTCTGTCGCTGCCGGAGGCGATGGAGCCGCTGGTCGACTACTACCGAACGACCGCGGGGGAGCACCCCGACTGGGACGACTACCGCGCCGCGATGGAGCGCGAGCGGCGGGTGCTCATCCGCGTCGACGTGGAGCGGGCGGGCCCGGACGTCGGCGGTTGAGCGTCGCGATCGCGATCCTCGCCGCCGGTCGCGGCACGCGGCTCGGCGGCGACGATGCCAAGCCGCTCGTGCTGTTGCACGATCGCCCCCTCGTCACCTGGGCGCTCGGCGCCGCGGTGGCGTCGGGGCTGCACCCGGTGTGGCTCGTCACCGGCTACCGCGGCCGCGACGTGGCCGCGGCCGCGCCCCAGGGCGTCGACATCGCGTACAACCGGCGCTGGCGCCGCGGCATCGCGTCCAGTCTGCAGACCGCGCTGGCGGCAATCGCGCCGTATGCGCGGGTTGACGCGGTCTGTATCGGCCTCGCCGACCAGCCGCAGGTGGGCCCCGAGGCGTACCGGCGACTCGCCGGCGCGCACGCCGACGGCGCGTCGTTGGCCGTCGCCACCTACGGCGGTGTCCGGGGCAACCCGGTGTTGATCGCGCGTAGCCTCTGGCGGGAAGCGAACCAGCTCGAGGGCGACGTCGGCGCTCGCCAGCTCATGCAGCGTCACGAGGTGGTGGAGGTGCCGTGCGACGGCACCGGCACCGCGATCGACGTCGACACGCCCGAGGATCTCCGACAACTGAACGAGGAGCCGACGTGAAGATCGAGGACGAATTCCGGGTCGACGTGCCGGTCGAGGAAGCGTGGAAGGTGCTGCTCGACGTCGAGCGCATCGCGCCCTGCATGCCGGGCGCGCAGCTCCAGGAGATCGAGGGCGACGAGTACCGAGGCATCGTGAAGGTGAAGGTCGGTCCCATCACCGCGCAGTACAAGGGCGCGGCGCGGATCGTCGAAGCCGACGAGGGCGCGCACAAGCTCGTGTTGAAGGCGGAAGGGCGCGACACCCGCGGCCAGGGCAACGCGTCGGCAACCGTCACCGCGACGCTCACGCCCGACGGGAGCGCGACCGTCGTGCACATCGACACCGACCTCAACATCACCGGCAAGGTGGCGCAGTTCGGCCGCGGCGTCATGGCCGACGTGTCGAGCAAGCTGCTCGGTCAGTTCGCCGACAACCTCGAGCGTGACGTGCTGAGCGGCGACGGCGCCTCCGCCGCCGCGGGTGTGTCGGCCGGAGCGGCGTCGAGCACGCCGGCGACGGAGTCGACCGCCGCGGAGCCCGCCTCCACGACGGGGGCGCGCACCATCGACGCGCCGGAAGCCGAGCCGGTCGACCTGCTCGACACGGCCGGCAACGCGGTCGCGAAGCGCGTGATCCCGATCGTCATCGCGATTGTCGCGCTGCTCACGCTGCGCTCGCTCCGGAGGCGACGCAAGCGCAAGCGCCAAGCGCGCGATGAACGCGCCGGATGAAGACGGAGAGGTGAAGACGAAGCTCGGCGTGTTCTCGCTGTCGGCGAGCTCACCCGACGGCACCGACGACCGCTACCTCGCCTGGCACCACCTCGACCACCTCCCGCAGCAGTACGAGGTGACGGGGGTCCTCTTCGGGCAGCGTTGGGTCTCCACGCCCGACTGCCGGGCGGCGCGCGTGGCCGCGTCGGACCGGTTCGACCCGGTCAACCACGTCGTGCACTACCTGTTCGGGGAGCCGGTCGCGCAGTCGGTCGACGAGTTCTTCACGTTGCGGGACCACCTCATCGAGATCGGCCGGTTCCCCGAGCGGCTCCCGAACCGGCTCGTCTACGGGGGCGAGCCCGTGGAGGTGCACGCGGCGCCGAGCGCGTCAGTGACCGCCGACGTGCTGCCGTACCGGCCGAACCGCGGCCTGCACCTGGTCATCGAGCGCAGCGAACCGCCGGGCGACGCCGCGCGCTGGTCACCCGAGCACGTGGACGCGCTGCTCGGCATCGACGGCGTCGCCGGGATGTGGTCGTTCGCGCCCACGACGCTGCGGCCCGACGAGTTCAGCCGGAGCGGCTACTGCGTCGCCGCGATCTACCTCGAGGAGGAGCCGACCCGGGTGGCCGGTGCCGTCAACGCGGTGCTCGCCGACCGCTGGTCCGAGTCGTCGCTCACGCCCGCACTGGCCGCGCCCTTCGAGGCACTGCTCCCGTTCGACTATGCGCGCCACGCCCGTCCGGGGTGACCGCGGCACGACTGACGGGTGCTCGCGGGATCTCGCCGTCTACGCCGCCGCGCGCTTCGACAGCACCGCCAACGCCTCGTCGGCGTGCTTGTCCATGTTGGTCTCGCTGCTGATGACGGCGAGGATGCGGCGGTCGGTGTCGATCACGAAGGTGGTGCGCTTGTTCGGTATCGGCCCCGGCCGCTTCACCCCGAGCGCCTTGGCGACGCGGCGGTCGGAGTCGGAGAGCAGCGGGTAGTCGAACGAGTGCTTGTCGCTGAACCTCTTCTGGCGGTCGACCGGGTCGGCGCTGATGCCGATGCGGCGCGCGCCGACCGCCTCGAACTCGGCCGCGAGGTCACGGAAGTGGCAGCTCTCCTTCGTGCAGCCGCTCGTGAGCGCACGGGGGTAGAAGAAGAGGACGACGGGTCCCTTCTGGAGCTCGTCGGAGAGCCGGCGCACGGTGCCGTCCTCGTCGGGCAGCTCGAAGTCCTCGACCACGTCGCCCACATCTGCCATGGCGTGCTCCTCTCGACGATCGTCGCAACGTAGCGCGCGGTCGGGATCCGCGATCGCGGCGGGGTGCCCCCCTAGCATCGAACCCGTGTTCGATCGGGGCGTCACGAGCGGCGTCGTCCTGGGTATCGACCCCGGTGTGTCACGGTGCGGGTACGGCGCCGTCGCGCGTGAGGGGTCGCGGCTCACCGCGGTCGCCTGCGGCGTGATCCGCACCGCGCCCGGGGAGCCGCTGCCCACGCGTCTCGCGGCGCTGGCCGCGGAGCTGGAGCTCCTCGTGGCCGAGACGCGACCGGTGGCCGTCGCCGTCGAGCGGGTGCTGTTCCAGGTGAACGCGCGCACCGCGATGTCGGTCGGGCAGGCCAGTGGGCTCGCGCTCACCGCGGCCGGGCGCGCGGGCATCCCGGTCGTCCACTACAGCCCCAACGAGGTGAAGCTGGCCGTGGCCGGCGACGGCGGTGCAGGGAAGGAAGAGGTGCAGCAGATGGTGGCGAGGCTGCTCGGCCTGCGCGACGTGCCGCGGCCGGCCGATGCCGCCGACGCGCTCGCGCTGGCGATCTGCCACTGGTGGCGCGCGCCGCTCCACGCCGCCATCGCGGACGGGCCGTCGGAGGGATCGAAGCTCGAAGCCGCAATCGCCGCCGCGCTGGAGCACGACAAGGAGGGAGCACGATGATCGGGTCGCTGCGCGGGTCGGTGCTCGAGCGCCACGCGTCGGGTGAGGCGATCGTCGAAGTCGGGGGAGTGGGCTACCGCGTCCAGGTGCCGCTCGGCGCGCTCGCGCCGCTCGAGCCGGGCGCCGCCGCGTTCCTGTTCACGCACCTGCACGTGCGCGAGGACGCGATGGTGCTCTACGGGTTCCCCACTCGTGACGAGCGCGACACGTTCGAGGTGCTCATCGGCACCACGGGCGTCGGGCCGAAGCTCGCGCTCGCGATGCTGTCGGTGCACTCGCCGGGTTCGTTGCGGCGTGTGCTCGCCGACGACGACCTCCCCGCGCTCACCCTCGTCCCCGGCGTCGGGAAGCGCACCGCGCAGCGCCTCCTCGTCGAGCTGAAGGCCCGGCTCGACGTGCCCGATCTCGACCTCGCCGGCGGCGTCACGGCTCCAACCGCGCGCGCCGAGGTGCGCGAAGCGCTGAGCGGCCTCGGCTACTCGGCCGACGAGGTACGCGACGTGGTCGCGCAGCTCGACGACGACGGCCGCGTCGAGGACCTGTTGCGCGACGCGCTGAAGTTGCTGGCGGTGACACGAGCATGAGGGCCGGCAACGAGCGGAGGGACCCGGAGGCCGGAACTGTGAGGCCAGAACTGTGAGGCCAGAACTGTGAGGGAGGAGCTGTTGAACGCGGCCGCGGATCCTGCCGAGGCGGCGGAGGAGACGAGCCTCCGGCCGCGTCGCCTCGACGAGTTCGTCGGGCAACCGCGGTTGAAGGAGCACCTCGAGATCATGCTCGGCGCGGCACGCGCTCGCGGGCAGGCCGTCGACCACCTGCTGTTCGCCGGCGCGCCGGGTCTCGGCAAGACGACGCTCTCGGGGATCGTCGCCACGGAGCTCGACGTCGGCCTGCGGATCACGAGCGGTCCCGCGCTCGAGCGCGCCGGCGATCTCGCCGCGATCCTCACCAACCTCGACGACGGCGACGTGCTCTTCATCGACGAGATCCACCGGCTGCCGCGTCCCGTCGAAGAGGTGCTCTACCCGGCCATGGAGGACTTCCAGCTCGACATCGTGATCGGCAAGGGCCCGTCGGCGCGCTCGATCCGGCTCGACCTCCCGCGCTTCACGCTCGTCGGTGCCACCACGCGCACCGGTCTCATCACCGGCCCGCTGCGCGACCGTTTCGGCTTCGTCGCCCGCCTCGACTACTACGACCCCGCCGACCTCGTGGCGATCCTCGAGCGCACCGCGGGCATCCTCGGTGTCCCGCTCGCCCCCCAGGGTGCGAGCGAGATCGCCGGCCGGGCGCGTGGCACCCCGCGGATCGCCAACCGCCTGCTGAAGCGCGTGCGCGACTTTGCCGAGGTACGCGCCGACGGCACCGTCACCGCCGAGGTTGCTCGCGACGCGCTCGCGCTGTTCGAGGTCGACGAACTCGGACTCGACAAGGTCGACCGCGCGATCCTCACGGCGCTGTGCGTCACGTTCGCCGGTCGACCCGTCGGCCTCGCCACCCTCTCGGTCGCGGTGGCCGAGGAGCCCGACACGCTGGAGGAGGTGTACGAACCGTTCCTGCTCACGGCGGGGCTGCTCGACCGCACCCCGCGGGGCCGCGTGGCCACCCCGGAGGCGTACGCGCACCTCGGACTGCCAGCGCCCCGCGCCGGCGCACCGAACCTCTTCGAGGCCCCCGCCGACCCGGCGCCCGAGTGACCCCCGGGTACGATCCAACCCCCGGCCATCACCGGCTCACCGTCGAGTCCAAGCCTGGAACTGCATGGAGATCGCGCTCATCTACTTCGCCGTGCTCGCGGTGGCGTTCTTCCTGCTCCTCGTCCGCCCACAACGCCGGCGCGCCCAGGCTCACCGTGAATTCGTGGCCGGCCTCGAGGTCGGCGACGACGTGATGACCACCGGCGGCATCCTCGGCACGATCCGCTCGCTCGACGACGAGATCGTCGAGCTCGAGGTCTCGCCCGGCACCGTCATCCGGGTGGCCCGGCTGGCGATCGCACAGCCGGTGACGCCCGAGCGGATGCTCCCCGACGCCGGCACGGATGCCGGGTCCGGCTCCGACGGCGCCAAGCCCGACGCCGACGGCGCGGACGGCGAGGCCAGGCGCTGAGCATGCGGCGCAACGTCATCCTCCTCTCGATCTCGGTCGCGGTGGTCGTCGGCGCGCTCGCCTGGGCGCTCGTCACGAGCGCCTCGCCCGTGCTCGGCCTCGACCTGCAGGGCGGCGTGTCGGTCGTCCTGTCGCCGGTCGGCAAGTACAACCAGGACGCGCTCGACGTGTCGGTCGACGTCATCCGCAGCCGCGTCGACAGCCTCGGGGTCGCGGAACCGGAGATCTCGCGGCAGGGGAACGACATCGTGGTCGACCTGCCGGGGGTGAAGGACCGGTGCAAGGCAGAGAACCTCGTCGGCCAGACCGCGGAGCTGCGCTTCCGGCCGGTCCTGATCGCGGGCGTCCCGCCGGAGTCGGCGTCCACGCCGACGACCACCACCACACCCGGCGCGACCACCACCACGACGACGACCAGCACGACCACCACGACCACGCCGGCGGCCACCACGACGACCGTTCCCGGGGAGGGCACGACGACGTCCGCGAGCGACTGCGCGACCGCCACCCAGGAGAACAACGCCAAGACGTCGAAGGACGCCGCCGCGCTCGCCGCGATCAAGTCGTGTGACGTCAGCGCGGTCGAGGCCCTGCCGAAGATCCCGACGACGAGCCGAGAGGACGACAAGCGCGGCGACTGTGTGGTGCTCCCGGACAAGCCGGGTGGGCCGAAGGCCGGCCGCTACTACCTCGGCCCCGCCGCGCTCACCGGGAAGGCGGTGTCGTCCGCCAAGGCGGAGTTCGTGTCGGGCCAGGGCTGGACGGTGAAGATGGACCTCACCGACTCCGGCAGCTCGAAGTGGGACAACCTCGCGCAACAGCAATTCCACAAGCAGGTTGCGATCACGCTCGACAGCATCGTGCAGTCGGCACCCACCATCCAGCCCGACCAGCAGACGTTCTCGTCGTTCAACGGCACCGCGGTGATCTCGGGTCGGTTCAGCCAGGGTGACGCCGAGGACCTCGCCAAGCTGATCAACTACGGCGCGCTGCCCGTACAGCTCCAGAAGATCAGCGTCGAGAACGTGTCGCCCACCCTGGGCAACGACCAGCTGTCGGCGGGCATCGTGGCGGGCGTCCTGGGCCTCGCGCTCGTGGCGATGTACATGATCTTCTACTACCGCATCCTCGGCCTGGTCGTGATCGTCGGCATCCTCATGAGCGCAGGCCTGCTCTACGCGTTCATCGTGTCGCCGATCGGTGAGGGCGTCGTCAGCTTCCTCGGCGGCAGCGGGAAACCGGTGCTCACGCTCGCGGGCGTCACCGGCATCATCGTGTCGGTCGGGATCACCGTCGACTCGTACATCGTCTATTACGAGCGACTGAAGGACGAGGTGCGCGCCGGCGCCACCGTGCGTTCCTGCGTCGACCGCGCCTTCACACGATCGTTCCGCACCATCCTCGCCGCCGACCTCGTGTCGCTGATCGGCGCCGGGATCCTGTTCTTCCTGGCGATCGGCTCGGTGAAGGGGTTCGCGTTCTATCTTGGCCTCTCGACCATCATCGACCTCTTCGTCGCCTACTTCTTCATGCACCCGCTCGTGTCGATCCTCGCCCGCAATCCCGCGCTCGTCCGCATGCGCGGCGTCGGCATCGCCGCGGGTCTCGACGCGCCGGGGGTGCAGGCGTGAGCACGGCGACGGCGGCTGCGGCGCCGAAGCGCAGGCGTCACACGCTGGCCGACCTCTACCACGAGCGGACGCACTTCAACTTCATCGACCGTTCGTGGCGGTGGCTCATCCTCTCGGGCACGCTCATCCTGATCGCGGTCGTCGCGTTCGCGGTCCGGGGCCTCAACCTCGGGATCGACTTCGTAGGCGGCACGCAGTTCCAGTTCACGATGAAGGCGGGATCCGCCTCGATCAACGACGTCCGCACCGCACTCAAGCCCTTCGGTCTCGGCGACGCGAAAGTGCTCATCCTCGGCAACAACGCGGTGCGCGTGCAGTCGAAGGACCTCTCGCCGGCTGAGCAGGCCAAGGTCTCGGCCGCGCTCGGGAAGTACGGCGGGATCCCGGCGAGCGAGGTCAGCGTCGAGAGTGTGGGCGCCACATGGGGTGACAAGGTGAGCAGCCGCGCGCTCACCGCGCTGCTCGTGTTCTTCGGCGTGATCGCGCTGTACCTCTCGATCCGCTTCGAGTGGCGCATGGCGCTCGCCGCCCTCGTCGCTGTGATCCACGACATCATCGTCACCGTCGGCGTGTACGCGGTCACGCAGTTCGAGGTGGTGCCGGCGACCGTCGTCGCCTTCCTCACCATCCTCGGGTACTCCCTCTACGACACCGTGGTGGTGTTCGACAAGGTCAAGGAGAACCAGGCGCGCCTCGGCACCGAACCGGGCGACACGTACTCGGCGATGGTCAACCGGTCGCTGAACCAGGTGCTGATGCGGTCGATCAACACGTCGCTGGTGGCGGTGCTGCCCGTCGCGTCGCTGCTCGTCGTGGGGACGTACTTGCTCGGCGGGCTCGTGCTGAAGGACTTCGCGCTCGCCCTGTTCGTCGGGCTGCTCACCGGCGCGTACTCCTCGATCTTCGTGGCCACGCCGCTGCTCGCGTGGTTGAAGGAGCGCGAGCCGCGCTACCGCGCGCTCCGGGTCCGCGCCGCAGCCGACCTCTCGCGCCGCGCCCGCGCCGAGGTCCCGGCCCCGGCACCCGAACCGGCACCCGAACCGGCACCCGAACCGGCACCCGAACCGGTGGCCGTGGGCGCCGACGTCGACGCCGCGAGCGACGTCGCACGCCGC
>DASPTH010000264.1:0-8157 GCA_035623515.1 Acidimicrobiia bacterium | reverse complement strand
CGGTGACGGTCAAGGCCGTGGTGCGCTTCCACGGCGCCGGCACCGACGGTCCGGCGGTGTTGATGCCGCTCACGCGGGCTCAGCCGATCTTCGGCGGCACGAACCGCATCAACCACGTGCTGATCTCCGATCAGGGCGACGAGCTCTCGGGTGTGTCGCACACGGACGCCGTGCGCGCGATCGTTCGTCCCCTCATCGCCGGATCGGGGCTCGAAGTGGATGCGGCGAAGCGCGACGGGCTCGACAACGCCGACGCGCAGGGCGCGGCGTTCCTCTCGTTGTTCACCACCTTCGGCACCTTCTCGATCGCCGCCGGGATCATGTTGATCTTCCTGATCTTCGTGATGCTGGCCGCCGAGCGCCGCACCGAGATGGGCGTCGCCCGTGCCGTCGGCACCCGCCGTGGTCACCTCGTCGAAGGCTTCGTGTTCGAAGGCCTCGCGTACGACGTGGTGGCCGCGGCGATCGGTGCCGCGCTGGGGATCGCCATCGCCTACGCGATGATCGCGTTGATCACCGCGGCGCTGCGGACGACTTCCAATCTCGAGCTGTCGTTCTCCGTCGAGCCGCGCAGCGTCCTGACTGCGTACGCGCTCGGTGTCGTCCTCACCCTTGCGGTCGTGGCGCTCTCCGCGTGGCGGGTGAGCGCGCTGAACATCGTCGCCGCGGTACGGAACCTTCCCCCCGATACCTCCGATCGCGGTGGCCGGCGGGCGCGTTGGGGCGGCATCGCGCTCGCCGTTCTCGGAATCCTGCTGACACTGGCCGGCGCCTCGGGCAAGCAGGCCACCCCGCTGATGCTGGGGCTCGCGCTGGTCGTGATCGGCGCGGCCCTGGTGGGACGGGCCATGGGCCTCAGCGCCCGAAAGGCCTTCACGGCTGCGGGTTCGGGGGTCGTGGTGCTCATGCTCTTACCGTTCCGCGTCTACGACTCGCTCGTGCCCGGCCTCCAGATGAACTTCACGACCTGGATCGTGGCGGGCCTGCTCGTCGTCCTCGGCGCGGTGTGGGTGCTGTCCTACAACGACCGCGCGGTGCTCGGCGCGCTGACCACGGCGCTCGGCCGGATCCGCGGCCTGGCGCCGATCCTCAAGACGTCGGTCGCCTACCCGCTGCGCGAGCGATTCCGAACGGGAACGATCCTCGCCATGTTCACGCTGGTGGTGTTCACACTGGTCGTCGGCGCCACGACGTCCAGCGCGTTCACGAGTGCCGGGAACAACAAGGACGAGTTCGGCGGCGGGTTCGACATCCAGGCCATCGGGTCGCCGCTGGCCCCGATCGCCGACATGCGAGCTGCGATCGCCGCCGCGCCGTCGTTGCGCCGATCGGACTTCCGAGTCATCGCGTCGCAATCGTTCCTCCCGGTCCAGGCGAAGCAAGACGGCGCGCGCGCCTTCGCCGACTACCAGGTGCGGGGACTCGACGACTCGTACCTCGAGCACACCCGCTTCGGTCTGGCCTCCACGGCCCGCGGCTATCGGAACTCGGCGGCGGTGTGGCGAGCGCTCCAGACCCACCCCGGCCTCGCGATCGTCGATCCGTTCGTCGTGCCGCACCGCAACAACTGGAACTTCGCCGTGCTCCCGGATTTCCAACTCACCGGCTTCCACGCCGAGGACCCCCACTTCACGCCCGTCGGGGTGACGGTGCGCGACCCGCAGACCGGCATCGCGCGGCACCTCACCGTGATCGGCGTGCTGAAGGACACCGCGAGCTACGCGATGGGCGGGATCCTCACGGCACAATCGACGCTCGCGCCGTTCGGCGACCGCGCGCAGCCCTCGATCTACTACTTCCAGCTCGCGCCGGGTGTGAACGCGACCCGCACCGCGCACCGGCTCGAGTCTGCCTTCCTCGACCACGGCCTCGAAGCCAAGTCCGTCGACCGGTTGCTGTCGGACGTTGTCGGCGTGTCGCGGACCTACCAGCGCATCATCCTGGGCTTCCTCGGTCTCGGCCTGGTGGTCGGCGTCGCGGCACTCGGGGTGATCAGCGCGCGGGCGGTGGTGGAGCGGCGGCAGCACATCGGCGTCCTGCGCGCGATCGGCTTCCAGCGCGGCATGGTGCAGGCGAGCTTCGTCCTCGAGGCGTCGTTCCTCGCGCTCACGTCGATCGCGGTCGGGACCGCGCTCGGGCTCGCGGTCGCGTTCAACGTGATCAGTGACGCCTCGCGGCAAGCGAGTTGGACCGGGATCCATTTCGACGTGCCATGGGTGACGCTGGCCGTGATCTTCCTCTCGGTCTACGCGGTCGCGGTCGCGACCGCGCTGCTGCCGGCCCGCCGCGCGTCACGCATCCAACCGGCGAGTGCGCTCCGCTACCAGTGAGGCTGTCGACTCCGGGCAACCGGCGCCCTGGGTGGGGCGTCGGATGGGCGATGACCGGTACCGGGGATCTCGATCAGGTGGCAACGACCGACGGGGGCTCGGCTGGAACTGCGCACGAGGCGCGGATTCGCGCGATGAGCGTCGCCCAACGCCGGGAGTTCGAGGAGCGGGGATACCTGGTGGTGCGCGGTGCGCTCGACGCGGCCATGGTGGATCGCCTCCTCGCAGCTCACGAACGGGTCTACGAAGCCGAACGCGCCGCAGGGAGACTCACTGAGCAGGGCGTGATGCACGGGTTCGCGTTCGTCGTGCGCGACCCCGTCTATCTCGATCTTCTGGACCTGCCGTCGACCTTTCCCTTGGTCTGGAGTCTGTTGGGCTGGAACATCTTCATGTACCACTGCCACATCGACCAGCATCCCGGTCCGGATCCCCACCGACCGGGATCGTGGGACTGGCATCGAGACGGCGGACGTCAGAACTTCGAGCTCGATGCCCTCCAGGTCGCGCCTCGCGTCTCCGTCAAGATCGGCTACTTCCTCTCGGACCTGTCGGTTCCCGGCCGGGGAAACCTCGCCGTCGTACCCGGCAGCCACCGTCGCCGCCACCTCCCGCGCCGTCGACGACCCGACGACGAGTGGGAGACACCGGCCGGCGCCATCGAAGTGCTCGTTGATCCCGGCGACGCCGTGCTGTTCGATCGGCGTCTCTACCACTCGCGCGCCCACAACCACTCCCACCGCACCCGCCGCGCGTTGTTCCTCGCCTACACCTATCGGTGGGTCCGCGCGCGCGACGACTATCCGATCGACGAGACGAGCAGCTGGTTCCGACGACTCACGCCGGTCCGGCAGCAGTTGCTCGGCGCCGGCACCGACGCGCAATCCTTCTGGGGTCTCGGCAACGATCGCTACCCACTCTACGAATGGCTCAGGACCCGAGGGCTGCTCACCGCGACGCGCAACATGCGTCCCCCGGACCGCGCCCCGTCCACTGAATCCACGGACGGCGCGGGTCAGCCCGACCTGGCCCCGCGTTCGGGCGGCCACCGTTGACGTCGAGGCTGCCGTGGTGGCTCCGCGACACCGAAGAGGAACGATTCACCAACGCGGCGAACACGGGCATTCCATCCACGGCTTCGGAGACGTGCTTCCAAGTCGTCAGGCCGCCAGAAGACCTTCACGATGTCGAACGTCCTTCCGTCGCGCAATGTTCGCCGAGCTGCTGGTACGCCACCGACGATGAGTGAATCGTCGTACTCGGACGCTCGCTCGTCTTCGTCGAGAAAACCAACGCGCCCGTGCCGCTTCAGGCTCCTCGCGACGCGCGACCAGAAGTCATCGAACCGCGTCGGCGGAACATGCGAGAGCCAGTTGGCGAAGAACACGACGTCGTACTGCCCATCGGGCATCCACGTGAAGATGTCCTCCCGGACGTAGCGAACCCGGTCCGAACGGCTCTCGCGCTGGTTGCGATCGAGCATCTGCTGCGACGAGTCGACTGCAGTCAGCGAACGGGCGTACCGCTCGAGTTCGCGCGTGAAGGTTCCCGGGCCGCACGCCAGCTCCAGGACCTCGCCTTCGGGTCGGAACTCGTCGACGAGGGCACGCACGGTCGACTTGTGCATCAAGCCCGGAACCGCCCGATCCGGCGCCGAGACGTCGCCGAAGTCGGGCGCGCGCAGGTCGTAATAGACGCGCTGCGAGGCGATCAGATCCTCGTCGTCGCGGTAGCCGCCATGACTGCTCGTATCCGGGCACTCTACGAGCCGCCCGACTGATTTCTGATCCCGATGGCCCGGGAGGACGCGCTCACCAGCGTGTACAGGCCGAGGTCCGTCGGCTCCGAGACGACCGCTGCGGGCATCCACCCGAGTGACCACGGCGGCGTCGTGAGCGTGGTCAAAATCACCGGTTTGACGCGAGAGGGCGCCGAGGAGCTCACGCGCCACTTGGGGTGACGCGCGTCCGACCGACGAACGCGCGCTCGCTCACGTGACCAACGGCCCTGTTCGCGGCATCGCGGAATGGGCAAGGTTCGAGGAGCGATCCACACCAAGCAGCCAGGAGGCCCCCCATGACGGAGATGGAGAAAGCACCCGCGCAGGATGTCGCGGCGGCGCCGCGCACACAGCCCGACTTGTTCGACCGGCTCTTCGGTGAGTGGCCGTGGCCGCGGTCCCGGTTCCTCGCTCCGCTCTGGACGCAGCTCGAAGGATCCGACCTGCTGCGGGTCGAGGAGTCCGTCACCGACAAGGAGGTCGTCGTGCGGGCGGAGATGCCCGGGATCGACCCCGACAAGGACGTCGAGATCACCGTGAGCGACCACACGCTCCGGATGCGCGCCGAGCGGAAGGAGGAGACCACCTCCGACGAGAACGGCATGCGGCGGAGCGAGTTCCGTTACGGGAGCTTCTCGCGCTCGGTGCCGCTCCCGGTCGGCGCGTCCGACAAGGACGTGAAGGCGACCTACAAGGACGGCATCCTCGAGGTGAGGATCCCGCTCGACCAGCAACAGGCCGAAGCGAGACGAGTCAAGGTCAAGCGCAGCTGAGCCCCGGTCGGCACGCGGTCACGGGCCCGGCTCGGGGACGATGACCACGGGCCGGCGGGCGTGCTGGGCCACTTGGGTGCTCGTGCTGCCGAGCAGGAGCTCGGGAAACCCGCCTATGCCCCTGCTCCCGACGACGACGACGTCGGCCGCGGTCTCGTCGGCGACACCGAGGAGCGCGGCGACGGGGTTCCCTTCCCGCAGCTCGGCGCGGTAACGCGCGCCCGCGTCGCGCAAGGGTGCGCACCAAGCGCCTTCGAGCTCGGCGCGGATCTCGTCGCGGTACGAGTCCGACGCCACCGCGGCACCGCGACCCGTCCAGTGGAGCAGTCCCAAGGCGTGCACGGCGACGACGTCGGCGTCGAGCGCGCGCGCGAGCCCGGCAGCCCAGGCGACCGCGCGCGCCGCGTGCTCCGAGCCGTCGACGCCGACCACGATCCGGCGGATCTCCACCTCCCGCTCCTTCCCTCGGTCAGTCGATCGCAGCCCTCACGGCGGCGACCCGCTCGATCGTGTCGCGACCGGGCCCGCCACTGGTGGGCGGCTCTTCCGGAATCGGCTCGCCGCCGAGCGTCGACACCGTGGCCGTGACCGAACGGCGGAGCGCCTCGAGGTCGTAGCCGCCCTCGAGGAACGCGACGAGGCGGCCCGCCCGTGTCGTGTACCCCGCCACCCGCCGGGTGAGTTCGGCGTAGTCGCCGGCGCTCCACGCCAGGCCCGCGAGCGGGTCGTCGCGGTGCGCGTCGTACCCGGCGGACACGAGCACCCAGGTGGGCGCGAACCGCTCGACCGCGGGGGTCACGACCTCGTCGAACGCGGCGAGCGCGACGTCGCCCGTGGCGCCGGCAGGGAGGGGGAAATTGATCGTCAGCCCCGGTGCGCGCGGACCTCCCGTCTCGGACGCCCGACCGGTGCCAGGGTACGCGGGCCACTGGTGGGTCGACACGTACAGGACGCGCGGGTCGTCCCAGAAGATGTCCTGGGTGCCGTTGCCGTGGTGCACGTCCCAGTCGACGACGAGCACCCGTTCGCCGTTGTCGGCGAGCTCGGCCGCGCACACGGCCACGTTGTTCAGCAGGCAGAAGCCCTGGCCCCGGCTCGAGGTCGCGTGGTGCCCCGGCGGCCGCACGACCACGAAGGCGGCGTCGGCAACGTCTCGCCGCAGCCCGTCGGTGGCGACGAGCCCACCACCGGCGGCGAGCCGGGCGGTCCCGAACGACCCGCGCGAGACCGGCGTGTCGGGATCGAGGTCGCCGCCACCGGCGGCGGCGAACTCCTCGATCGCGGCCAGGTACCGCGGGTCGTGCACGCGGGCGAGCTCGGCGCCGGTTGCCGGTCGCGGATCGGCCCGGAGCAGGTCGTCGCCCAGGTGGGCCGCCTCGACACCCCCCATCGCGGCGCCGATCCGCGCCGGTCGCTCGGGGTGCCCGCGCCCGGTGTCGTGGTCGTCGTGGTCGTCGAGCGTGACGACGAGCACCCGGGCCGGCATGCCTATTGCCTACCCGCGTCGGCCCGGGCGCCGCACGCGGGTGCCGCGCCCACCGCCGTTCCGCGGCGACGTGTGACCTCCGGCCCTGTTCGATCACGAGGCTTCTCGGCACGATCGTGGGGTGGAAACCGAAGCGACGCCGTTCACCGACATCGTGGTGCAGTCACGCGGGGACGTCAGCATGGTGGAGCGCGGCTACGCGAGGGAGAAGATCGGACGCGCACGCAAGCTGGCGCGTGCCCCGGTCTTGTTCACGCGCGTCGACCTGGCGCTCGAGCCGGACCCGGCGCGCGACCAGCGGGCGAGCGCCAAGGCGGAGATCGACGTGAACGGCTCCGTTGTCCGTGCGCACGTGTCGGCCGAGACGATGTTCGCGGCGATCGACGCGTTGGAGCAGCGGATCCGTCACCAATTCGAGCGCGCCGCGCAGCTCGAGCGCTCGAAGCACCTGCGCCATCGGGACGACTCCGAGTCCGAGTGGCGCCACGGCAGCGCGCCGGCGCGGCGGGCGGCGTCGTTCCCGCGGCCGGTCGAGGAGCGCCAACTCCTGCGCAGGAAGACGTTCAGTGTGTCGCCGCGTACGGTGGACGAGGCCGTGGCCGACCTCGAGGCGCTCGACCACGACTTCTTCCTCTTCACGAACACCGCGACGGCGCAGGACTGCGTGGTGGCCCGTGCCGCGGACGGTGGCTACGAGCTCGTCGAGCCGGTCCCGAGCACCAGCGCCGGCGACGCGATGGCGCCGGTCGTGGCCAGCCCGCTTCGCCCGTCGACCCTGAGCGAGGCGGAGGCGATGAGCCTCCTCGATCTCGGCGACGAGCACTTCGTCTTCTTCCTCGATGCGGAGAGCGGTCGCGGCCGTGTGCTGTACCGCCGCTACGACGGTCACTACGGGTTGATCGTGCCGAGCGACGACGGGCGCAACCGATGAGCGCGTGGCGGGCGCCACTCGCGCGGATGGGGCCGCGTCGGTTCCGTGACCGCCGCGAGGCGGGCGTGGCGCTGGCGAGCGTGCTCGAGCCCTACCGCCGCGAACAGCCGGTGGTCCTCGCGCTGCCACGCGGCGGGGTACCGGTCGCGTTCGAAGTGGCGCGAGCTCTCCGCGCGCCGCTCGACGTCATCGTGGTCCGCAAGCTCGGCGTGCCGTTCCAGCCGGAGCTCGGCATGGGTGCGATCGGCGAGGACGGTGTGCGCGTGGTCGACGCGGAGATGGTGCGTCTCGCGCGCGTGACCACGCACGAGCTCGCGGTGGTCGAGAGCCGCGAGCGCGCCGAGCTCGAGCGACGCGTGCGCCAGTACCGCGGCGACCGACCGATGGTGCCTCTCGTGGGTCGTACCGCGATCGTCGTCGACGACGGCATCGCGACCGGCGGGACCGCCCGCGCCGCGGTCCAGATTGCGCGCGCTCACGGCGCGAGCAAGGTCGTGCTCGCGGTCCCGGTGGCGCCGCCATCGTCGGTTCGCGAGTTGGCCGCCGTGGCCGACGCCGTCGTCGCGGTCGAGACGCCGAGCCCGTTCTCCGCGATCGGCGAGTGGTACGAGCAGTTCACGCAGACCACCGACGACGAGGTGCGGGCCCTGCTCGCCGCCGCGGCGGGTGCCGCGCCGGCACGCGAGGAACCCCGGGACGGCCCGGGCGGCGTGGCGTTCGGCGCCGACGTCACGGTGGCGTCGGGTGGGGTGCGGCTCGAGGGTCACCTCACCGTCCCGGAGAGGGCCCGCGGGTTGGTGCTGTTCGCCCACGGGAGCGGGAGCAGCCGGCACAGCCCGCGCAATCGGTTCGTCGCG
>DASPTH010000169.1:0-12666 GCA_035623515.1 Acidimicrobiia bacterium | reverse complement strand
CGCCCCACTTCGCCGAGTTCGGCGGGATCTGGCCCGTCCACTGCGTGCGCGACACGTGGGGCGCCGAGTTCCACCCCGGGCTCGTGGTCGACGGCGAGCTGATCCACAAGGCCACCGGCCCCGAGGACGGCTACTCCGCGTTCAGCGTGCAGCACCTGCCCACCGGTGAAGTGCGCGGCACCGGGCTCGAGGAGCTCCTCCGAGAGCACGACGTGCACCGCGTGGTGATCGTCGGCATCGCCACCGACTACTGCGTACGCGAGAGTGGGCTCGACGCCGCCCGGCTCGGTTTCGAGACCGAGGTGCTCGGCGAGGGCGTGCGCGCGGTGGACCTCGCGCCTGGCGACGGCGAGCGCGCGCTCGATGAGCTCGAGCACGCCGGCGTCCGGCTGGTGTGACGACCGCATCTGCCGCGCATGCACCGCGACGTTTCGCACTCGCTGCTCGTCGACCTGTACGAACTCACCATGGCGGTGGCGTACCGCGGCCAGGGCACGGCCGAACGACCCGCCACGTTCAGCCTGTTCGTGCGCACCATGCCGCCACACCGCGGCTACCTCGTGGCGGCCGGTCTCGACGATGCGCTCACGTGGCTCGAGGAGTTCGGCTACGACGACGCCGACCTCGCCGCGCTCGACCGCCTCGGCGTGTTCACCGACGACGAGCTGCGGTGGCTCGGCACGCTTCGCTTCACCGGTGACGTGCGCGCCGTTCCGGAGGGCACACTCGTGTTCCCCGACGAGCCGATCCTCGAGGTCGACGCGCCGATCGCCGAGGCGCAGCTCGCCGAGACCTTCCTCCTCAACCAGGTGACGGTCCAGACCGTGCTCGCCACCAAGGCCGCGCGCTGCCGGCACGCGGCGGCCGGCCGTTCCGTGGTGGACTTCGCGCTGCGGCGCACGCACGGCATCGACGCGGGCATGAAGCTCGCGCGGGTCGCGGCGATGGTGGGGCTGGACGCGACCAGCAACGTGGCCGGCAGTGACCGCTACGGGCTGCGTGCGAGCGGCACCATGGCGCACTCGTACGTGGAGGCCCACGGCGACGAGGAGCGCGCGTTCTTCGACTTCGCGACGCGCTTCGGCGAGCGGTCGGTGTTGCTCGTCGACACCTACGACAGCGAGCGCGGCGTGACGCGCGCGATCGACGTGTGTCTCGAGCTCCGCGAGCGCGGAACTCAGGTGGGCGCCATCCGACTCGACTCGGGCGACCTCGTGTCGCTGGCTCGTCACGCGCGGCGCCGGCTCGACGCCGCCGGTCTCTCCGACGTGGGCATCTTCGCCAGCGGTGGCCTCGACGAGTTCGAGGTCGACCGCCTCGTTCGGGTGGAGCACGCGCCGATCGACGGCTTCGGCGTGGGGACCGCCCTCGGCGTGTCGGCCGACGCGCCCGGCCTCGACAGCGTCTACAAGCTCACCGCTTTCGACGGCCGCGCGGTGCGCAAGACGTCGGAGGGCAAGGCCACCTGGCCGGGCGCGAAGCAGGTCTGGCGGTCGGGTGACTGGTCGGGCGACGTGCTCGGCCGGCACGAGGAGGACTGCCCGGCCTCGGGCGCGACCGCCCTCCTCGTCCCGGTGATGCGGGACGGTCGCCGGGTCGTCGACACGGGCCTCGACGCCGCGCGCGTCACCTTCGAGCGCGAGTGGGCCGCGCTGCCCGGCGTGTTCAAGGATCTCGACCGCCCGCCGCGGTACGCGGTGGAGCCGTCGGTCGGGCTCCGGGACCTCACCGCGGCCGTCGACGCCGACCAGCACGGAGGGAGCTGAGCAGGCATGACCGCACGACTGACCGGGCGACGACGCGTCGTGATCGTCGGCGCGGGCCCCGGCGGCCTGTGCCTGGGAATCAAGCTGCGCGCCGCCGGCCACGACGACTTCGTGATCCTCGAGCAGGCCGCCGGTGTGGGCGGCACGTGGCGCCACAACACGTACCCCGGCGCCGCGTGCGACGTGCCCTCGCACCTCTACAGCTTCTCGTTCGAGCCCAAGGTCGACTGGACCCGCGCGTACGCGACCCAGCCCGAGATCCTCGAGTACTTCGAGCACTGCGCCACCAAGTACGACCTGCGCCGGCACCTCCGCCTGGAGACGGCCGTGCGCGGCGCGCGCTGGGACGACGAGCGAGCGCGGTGGACCGTACGTACCGACGGCGGCGACCTCGAGGCCGACGTGCTCGTGAGCGCGGTGGGCATGTTCAACGAGCCGAGCTGTCCCGACATCCCCGGCCTCGACACCTTCGCGGGCACGCGGTTCCACTCGGCGCGGTGGGACCACGAGCACGACCTCACGGGTGAGCGTGTCGCAGTGGTCGGCACCGCGGCCAGCGCAGTGCAACTCGTCCCCACCATCGCCGAGCGCGTCGCGCGCCTCTACCTCTTCCAGCGGTCGCCGCAATGGGTGTCGCCGAAGGCCGACGCCGCCTACGACGAGGAACAGCTCGAGCAGTTCCGCGCCGACCCGTCGCTCGTGGAGCGGTCGCGTGCCCAGATCTTCGAGCGCATCGACGGCTCGATCACGTTCTCGAACCAGGAGATGCTCCGCCTGGCCGAGGCCGCCGGTCTCGAGAACCTCTCCGTGGTGGAGGACCCGGAGCTGCGGCGCAAGCTCACGCCCACGTCGCCGTTCGGTTGCCATCGGCCGCTGATCTCCAATGACTACTACCGCGTGTTCAACCTCCCGCACGTCGAGCTCGTGACCGATCCGATCGCACGCGTCGACCCCGACGCGATCGTCACCGACGACGGGCGCGCACGCGCGGTCGACACGATCATCACTGCCACCGGCTTTGCGACGACCCGCTACCTCTCAGTGATCGACGTCGTCGGCCGCGACGGCGTGCGGCTCGACGACGCGTGGCGCGATGGCGCGTATGCCTACCTCGGGATCACGACCCCGGGATTCCCGAACCTGTTCATGCTGTACGGGCCGAACACCAACAACGGGTCCATCCTCTACATGCTCGAGTGCCAGGCGGACTACGTGGTGCGCCTCCTCGACCGTCTGGACGTCGAGCACCTCGAGTCGCTCGAGGTGAGCCCGGACGTGGTCGAGCGCTACAACGCCGCGCTCCAGCACGATCTCGACGGCATCGCGGTGTGGCAGGCGGGCTGTCATGGCTACTACCGCGGCGCCGGCGGACGGATCGTCACGCAGTGGCCACACAGCATGAGCGAGTACCGTGCCCGGACCCTGGCGCCCGACCCGGACGCGTTCCTGACCGTGCCCCGGAAAGAGGTGGAACGAGGATGACGCAATGGGAAGACCGCGACGCCCGGCGCACCGACGCGCAGGCGTCGTACCTCGACGTGATGACGACCCCCGGCCCGGGCCCGCAGTACGTGTACTACGACGCGGGAGTCGTCGGCTTCGTCTTCGGCGAGATGTGGTCGCGGCCCGGCCTCACGCGCAAGGAGCGGCGTTGGGTGACGCTGTCGTGCGTGGGCGCCGCTGACGCCACCGTGCCCATCGAGTCGCACGTGTACGCCGCGATGAAGAGCGGCGACTGCACGCTCGAGGAGATGGACGAGTTCACGCTCCACTTCGCCACCCAGATGGGCTGGCCGAAGGGTCAGGCCGTCAACATGGCCGTGATCACACAAGGTGCCCGTGTCGCCCAGGAGGCGGGCGAGCCGGCTCGGTCGCCCGACGTGCTCCTGTGGGCGGAGCCGACCACACCCGACGCCCGGCGCGCTCGCGGAACGGCCGCCTACGAGGACGTGATGCGCGCGGCCGCGCCGGACGCCCGTACCGCGTTCCGCGGCCTCGGCTACCTCGACTACCTCTTCGGCGAGATCTGGACACGGCCGCGCTTGACGCGCAAGGAACGGCGCATCGTGAGCATCTGCTGCGCCGCCGCCATCGGCGCCGACCGCGAGACCGAAGCGCACCTGATCGCCGCGCGCGACAGCGGCGATCTCACCTACGAGGAGGTGCAAGAGGTCGTGTTGCACTTCGCGGTGTACCTCGGGTGGTTGCTCGGCTCGAAGCTCGACGATCTCGTGGTGTCGGTGTGGGAGGACGCGGGCTGACCCACGCCGGGCGGCGCGACCCCGCGCCGCCCACCAGGGACGTCACCGATCGAGTCGGTAGAGCTCGACCGCGTTCTGACCCATGACCTTGCGCAGCGTGTCGGGGCGCAGGGTCGAGACCTTGTCCCTCACCATCTCGAGCGGGTTCGGGTGCAGTGACGTCGGGTGCGGGAAGTCGGTCTCGAACATGACGTTGTCCTCACCGACGCTGTCGATGAGGTGCTGGAGGTTGCCGCGGCCCGTCTCGAACCAGAAGGTGGCGTACCAGTTGTCGCGGAAGTACTCGGAGGGCAGCTTCTGCAACTTGTGGAACCATTCCGGCGCGTTCTCCTCCAGCTCGTAGTCCATCGCCTCGAGCATGAAGGGCACCCAGCCGATGCCGCTCTCGACGGAGACCATCTTGAGGTTCGGGTGCCGGTCGAACATGCCCGAGTACGCGCTGTTGAGCAACACGCGCGAGTTGTTCTGGAACAGCGACGCGCCACCGATGGCCGGTTTCACGTAGTCGTCCTGACTGGGCCAGTACGTGGTCCCGAAGTAGGTCAGCGCGGTCTGGCTGGCTCCGATGTGGAAGTGCACGGGGAGGTCGAGCCCGGCGCACACCTCCCAGAAGGGGTCCCAGGCCGGGTGTCCGAGGTCGGGCGTGCCCGAGTCCTGTGGATCCGCGGTCATGTTGACGCCGCGGTAGCCGAGCGCGGCGCAGCGCTGTGCCTCGCGCACGCAGACGTCGATGTCCCAGGCCGGCATGATCGGCATCGGCACCAGACGGTTGCCCGACTGCTCCTGCACTTCGGCCATCGCGTCGTTGTAGAGCTCGACGCACAGCCGCAGTAGCTCCTTGTCGTCGATCGACTTCGAGAGGAACTGGCCGCCGATGCCGATGGAGTTCGGGTAGAGCACCTGCGCGTCGATGCCCAGCTCGTCCATCAGGCGGATGCGCTCCGCGGGATCCCATGCAGCAGGGTGCACGTCGCCGATGCCCCACGACCCGCCCTGGGAGTCCCGGAACGGATGCTTCTTCCCGTCGTGGTCGATGGTGCCACCGGAACCGGCCTTGCCGAACGTGTGGCCCTCGATGACCCACATGTCCATGCCGTCGATGCGCTCGACGTGAGGGACCCTGGCCTCGTAGCCCTTCGGCGCCCGCTCGGTGAACAGGTCGTGGCGTTCCGTCATGTGCGAGTCGACGTCGACGACCCGCAGCCCTTCAGCCAGCGCGACCACGGTGAGCCTCCTCGTCGACGACGGGTCCCGGGCGTCACGGTACCGCTCGGGGTGTCGGCCCCGAGAACGAGCCCGTCGCGATCGGTCGGGAACGCCCGGTCGTGGTCGTCGATCATTCGCTCGAGGTGGGGCATGATCTGCGCCGTGGCCGGTGGCGACGAACCGCTCTGGGAGAGGTTCGCGGCCGACTACGCCGACCACGCGGCGGTCAGCGCGTACAACGCGCTCTACGACCGTCCCGCGGTCCTCGACCTCTGCGGCGACGTGCGCGAGCAGCGCGTCCTCGACCTCGGCTGTGGCCCCGGCTTCTACGCCGAGGAGCTCGTCGCACGGGGCGCCCGCGAGGTGGTGGGTGTCGACGCCAGTCCCACGATGGTCGAGCTCGCCCGCGCGCGCGTCCCGCACCGCGCGACCTTCCGTGTCCACGACCTCGAGACATCACTCGATTGGCTCGAGGCCGTCGCCTTCGACCTGGCGGTGATGGCACTGGTGATCCATCACATCGACGACCGAGTCGGTGTCCTGCGAGAGGTCCACCGCGTGCTCCGGCCCGAGGGTCGACTCGTCGTCTCGACGCACCACCCCACGGGCGACTGGGGGATCCACGGTGGCAGTTACTTCGACGTGTACCCGATCCGTGAGACGTGGAGCCGCGGCTGGGAGGTCCGGTACTGGCGGATGCCGCTCACGCAGGTCGCCGACGAGTTCGCGCAGGCGGGCTTCGTCATCGAACGGCTGGTCGAGCCCTTGCCCGGTCCGGGGATGGCGGAGCAGTTCCCGGCCGACCACGAGAAGCTGAGCCGCGAGCCGGGCTTCATCGCGTTCAGGCTGCGAAAGCGCGCGTGACCGCCCGGGGCTGCCGCCTCAGCGGTGACGCCGGCGAAAGCCCAGGACGACGGCCAGCGCGATGAGGGCGATCGCGACGATCGTCACCGTGCGGAGCGTCGCGACGTGTTGCTCCGCAGTCTCGTGGGCCCGCTGCGCGGCTTCCTGCGCCCGCTCGGCCGCCTCGAGCATTCGTTGCGCGTCGTCGAGCGCGCCCTTGAGCCTGGCGACGTTCTCTTCCGCTTCTCGAATCGCGTCTGCATCCATCACAGGTCCCCTTCGTCGTCGTTCGAACACTACGCAATCGCGCCGAACCGGAACGCTCCGCGCCTCGATTGCACTGCGTTCAGGTTGCCGAGGCGAGAATCAGCTCCGCGGTTCTGACGTCTCCTTCACAGATCCCGCGACCGACCTTCACACCACAGGCGCATGCTCCACCCATGACCACGATCACGACATCGACCGAGCTCGAGGACTCGAGCCATCTGCTCGGCGACTGGGGCGCGTTGCGGGCACGGATGGCAGAGGACGGCTATGTGTTCGTACGTGGCCTCCTCGATGGCGACACCGTGCGCGCGGTCGGCCGCACCGGCCTCGGCCACCTCCAGGCGGCGGGGTGGATCGCACCCGGACCCGATCCCACGACCGCACCCCCTCGACTCCCCGTCCGGGCGGTGCGGATGCGCGACGCCTTCGGCCAGCCCGGCTACCGCGAGATCGTCGCCGATCCGGGCTTCGCGAGGATCCCGTTCACCAGCCCGTTCACCGACCTCATGCGCCAGCTCCTCGGACCCGATGGGTTCTGCTACCCCCTGAAGCTGCCCCGCGTCGTGTACCCGATCTCGGCGGTGCCCCACCAACCCGGCAACTACGTCCACAAGGACTACGGCTCCGTGCAGGACATGTTCACGTGCTGGGTGCCCCTCGGCGACGTGCCGCGCACGCTCGGTGGACTCGCCGTCGAGCCGGGGAGCCAGCACCGCGCCTCGATCCGACCGCGGCCCCTCGATGCGCTCCCGGCCGGCTGGCTCACGACCGACTACCGGGCGGGTGACGTCCTGGTCTTCCACTGCCTGACGACGCACGCGGCCCTGCCGAACCACGAGCACCGGATGCGCTTCTCCGCCGAGTACCGCTGGCAGCTCGCCGACCAGCCCGCGCCGCGGCGCCTCGTCATCGGCCCCTTCGGGAACGAGATCGGGTCGCGGCTCTTCTCGCGTACGTCGTGGTGGCACCCCGCGCCGAGGGGGCTGGTGCTCTTCGACGACGGCGGTCCGCAACACCGTCGGTTGCCCGTCCCGCCGTCACGGTTCGTCCGCGTCGACGACACCGGCTGAGCACTACCCCTGGGTGCGCCTCACGGTGATCGAGGACGTGGGGCAGCTCGGCGCGACGTCGATGCCCGCGCCGGTATCAGGATCCGTTCAGGGAGTCGACCAACTGCGCTAACAGTCGGCACACCAGTCAGTAACGCCGCCGCCTGACCGTCTCGCGCATGCTGACAACTCTGCGACACAACTTCAGGGATCCGGTGCGGCGCCGCCATGTCGCGGCTCGAATGGGCGGGAAGATGATCGGCCTCACGCTGGTCATCGGCGCGATCTACGGTCTCGCGTGGTTCTTCTCGACGCCGGCCGGTGCCGTGGTGCCGCAACAGGCGATCAGGACCGTCGCGGTGGTGAACTCACTGAACACCGCGTGGGTGCTCGTGACGGCCTTCCTCGTGTTCTTCATGCAGGCGGGGTTCATGATGCTCGAAGGCGGATTCGCGCGAGAGCGCGAGGTCTCGAACATCATGATCGAGTGCATCGTCGACACCGGTATCTGCGGTCTGACGTTCTATGCGTTCGGGTTCGCTTTCATGTTCGGGCCCGGAAACGGCTGGATCGGATACCACTACTTCTTCCTGCAGGGCGTGCCGCACACCTACGGTACGACCGGCGTCGCGTTCATGGCGTTCTGGCTCTTCCAGTTCGCGTTCGCAGACACCGCGAGCACGATCGTGTCGGGCGCGATGGTGGGCCGCACGGGCTTCAAGGGCGACCTGCTGTACAGCCTCGGCGTGACGGGCTTCATCTACCCGATCTTCGGGCACTGGGCATGGGGCCCGAACGGCTGGCTGTCGACGATGAGCACACCGTTCCACGACTTCGCGGGGTCGACCGTCGTCCACACCATCGGCGGGGTGCTGGCCCTCACGGGCGCGATCGTGCTCGGGCCACGTCTCGGCCGGAAGTTCAAGCGAGACGGTGGTGGAATGCCACCGGGACACAACATGACACTCGCCGCGTTGGGCGGCGTGATCCTGTGGTTCGGTTGGTACGGGTTCAACCCCGGCAGCACGCTGTCGGCGATGGACTTCGAGGGCATCGGCCGCATCGCCACCAACACCACCCTCGCCGCGTGCGCCGGTGCCATGACGGCCGTCGCCTTCGTCTACTTCCGTACCAAGAAGTTCGACACCGGCATCAGCATCAACGGGCTGTTGGCTGGACTCGTCGCGATCACCTGCCCCTGCTATTGGGTGTCGCCGAGCGGAGCGCTCGCGATCGGGGCGATTGCCGGCTTGGTGGTCGTGGTCGCGGTCGACTTGACCGAGTGGATCCGGGTCGACGACCCCTGTGGTGCATTCGCGGTGCACGGCGCGGCCGGCATCTGGGGCACGCTCAGCCTCGGGCTCTTCGCCGTCGGCAACTACGGCGCGGCCGGAGCGTCAGGGTCCGACACGTCGGGCGGCACCGTCAAAGGCCTGCTCTACGGCGGGAACGCCGACCAGTTGATCGCGCAGATCAAGGGCAGCGCGACGATCACGTTGTGCACGCTCGCGGCTGGCCTCCTGCTCATGTACGCCGTGAAGCTCACCAGGACGCTGCGGATTTCCGAAGCCGGCGAGATCGAGGGTCTCGACATCCACGAACACGGGGCACCTGCGTATCACCCCGAGCCCGGCTACGCCGGCTACTCACCGGTTCCGAGCGTCAAGGCGATCAACGGCGGAGGCTTCAGGGGACCGGACTTCGTCACCACCGGAGCCACCGAACAGGTCGAGTGACACTCCCGGACCGGTCGGGGCACAGGAGCGGAGTGGGGTCGGGTCGCTGGACCCGATCCGCTCCTGCGCCGGGCCCGAGGGCTCCCGTGCCTCGAGCTGACCCGGGTGGGTCCACCGGACACGCGT
The DNA here is from genome assembly GCA_035623515.1 of Acidimicrobiia bacterium. Lineage (GTDB taxonomy): Bacteria > Actinomycetota > Acidimicrobiia > IMCC26256 > DASPTH01 > DASPTH01. The sequence continues at coordinate 3,412 of DASPTH010000169.1, read as the reverse complement.
CGACTGGGCCGCGGTTCGAGGGAGAGAACGTGGTGCAACAAACTCGCGACGCGCAGACGAGCGGCTGGACCGGACTCGAGGTGGCAACGATCCAATGGCCGGCGCAGGCGGCTCGGCGCGAAGACCGCTTGGCTCATGGAGAACCGAACCTGCTCCTCGTCGAACCCGGGGCGGTGGTCCCGGACGTCGATCTCTTTCTCGAGGACTGGACCTACACCACCGCGTTGCCAACGGAACTCGACACCCGACGGAGCGCGCTCACACGGCGCGCCAGAGCGCGTCGCGACGCAGCATCCCGCTTGACGACGCCCACTCTCGACCCGGTGCACAACGTGCTCCGGCTCGGAGACCGATCACTCATCCTCGCCCCGATCGAAGTTCGTCTGCTGAGAGCGTTTCTCGGTAGTCCAGGATCGGTTCTCTCCCGGGACACGCTCATCGGAGCGGTGTGGCCCGACGGCGCACCCAAGAGCAACACTCTCACGGTGCAGCTCGCTCGACTGCGCAAGCGCGTTGCGCCGCTGCGCCTGTCGATCCTCACCTTTCCCAACCACGGCTACCTGCTCGAGCTACCGGGCCAGTCGATCGTCGACGGCAGCGGAGCTGCGAGCCGCTCGACCAGGACACTGCGACCAACGAGTCAGGCCAACTCGTAGCCAAGGCCGCTGAACGCGGTTCGGAGCAGCAAGCTGCGTCCCGGCTCGTAGAGCACGCGATCCATCAGCGGATACCCGAGCTTGCGCCGACGCCCGACGAGCGCGATCGCGCCGACGATGTCGATGCGGATGGTCAAGGAGCTCTTGGGTAGGAACAGGCGCCGACCGAACGGGAACCAAAGCTCCAGACCGTCTGCGAGGATTGCGAACTGGCAGGGAAGCCACTTTGCGTGGATGTAGGAAGCGACCGCGAGCAGCGCCGCCCACTGAATCGATCGACTCCAACCGATGACCAGGAGCGAGACTGCAAGAGCAAGCAAGAGCCTCGGCCACCACCGCAGGAAACCACTCCCACCCTGGTAGCTGGCGGCTTCTGCCATCCGGCCAATCCTACAAAGATCGCGCGGCGCGAACGCGTCCGACGTCTGGGCTCGCACCCACCCTCATTCGTCCAGTCGAGCGACACGGAGCTGGTCGATGATGCCCTCGCGATCACCGTGCCGGCTGAGGTCGAGACGCACGATGCGACGGATCGCGCGCTGGTAGTCGTCGAACGACACGTCGGCAACGGCAGGCTCGACGGGCACCACGGTGCGGATGTCCGCTCGGGGAATCGTGGTGAGAATCGTCCTGGCCCGTACGGGACTGGCCAAGAGCAACGCGTCGGTGGTGAGCACCGCGGTCACCTTGTGGGTGGGCCCCAGTGCATCGCTCGTGCCGGCTTCGAGCGCCAAGACCGAGGAGCCGTCGGGGATGTGCCTCCTCAAGCCCCGGAGCAAGAGCCGGTCCGACACGCCCATCCCTCGCAGTCTCTCAAACGACGAAGCCATGGCGCCTGCATCCGTCGCACGGTCCCCGCGTCGTCCGCGTCGACGACGCCGGCTGAGCACTATCCCTGGGTGCGCCTCACGGTGATCGACGAGGTCGGGCAGTGTTGGGCGGCGAGCTCGACGCGGTCCTCGTGGCCGGTGGGGTCGCCGACGACGATCGCGATGCCGTCCTCGTCGAGGTCGAAGATCCCCGGCGCCCAGAACGAGCAGTTGCCCGACCCCATACACGTGTCGCGGTTGATCTGGATCTCGATGCCCATCGCGAGGTCCTGAACGATCAGGCCGGCTCGAACTCGAGCGGCAGGCGGTCGGCCTGCCGGATACCCGTGGAGTAGTGCACGTCGGCGTCCTCGGCGATGCGATAGTCGGGGATGCGTCGGTGGAACTCCTCCAGCGCGACGCGTAGCTCGAGGCGCGCGAGGTGCGCGCCGAGGCACAGATGGTGACTGCCGCCGAACGCGAGGTGACGGTTGGGGTCGCGCGAGAAGTCGACCTCGGGCGGGCCGAACTCGCCTTCGTCCATGTTGGCCGCGCCGAGCACGAGGTTGACGGCGTCACCCGCGCGCAGCTTGACGCCGCGCATCTCGTAGTCCCGTGCGACGGCACGCGGCACGAGCATCACGGGCGTGAGCCAGCGCAGCATCTCCTCGACCGCGCCGGGGACGACGGCAGGGTCGGTGAGCTGGTGGCGGTGGTCGGGATGGACGGCGAGGAAGGCGATCATGCAGTCGAGCGTGGCGGTGACGGTGTCGAGCCCGCCGATGAGGAGCAGGTGGCTCATGCCGAGCAGCTCGCGCTCGCTCAACGGCTGGCCGTCGATGGTGGAGTTGACGATGTGCGACAGCAACCCGTCGTCGGGCGTGCCGCGGCGCCGGGCGATCGCATCGCGGAAGTACTCGTTCATCTCGCGGCTCGCCTGCACGCGGATGCGCTCGGCCCCCTCGAAGTCGCCGGGGTCGACGTCGGGGCGCACGTTCATGTCTCGCCACTGCAGGAACATGGGCAGGTCCTCGCGCGGGAGTCCCATCAGCGGGAGGAAGATGCGCGAAGGCAGCGGCGTGGCGAGCTCGGCGTGGAAGTCGCACGAGCCGCGGGGCGCGAAGTTGTCGATGAGCTCGCGCACGATGCCGCGCACCTCGGGCTCGTGCTTCTCGATCTCGCGCGGCACGAACTGCGGGTTGAGCAATCGCCGGTACTTGGTGTGCTTCGGCGGGTCGACCTCGAGCGGGATCTGCGGCTGCTCGCCGAGGTAGATGGGGAGATCCTCCGACGTGAAGACCTCGGGGTGGCGCATCGCCCAGAAGATGTCCTCGTAGCGGCTGAGGAACACCTCCGGCCGGCTGCCGCCCTCACGGCGCGCCACCGGGCACTCGGCGCGCAGCTGCTCGTACACGGGGTGCGGGTCGTCGGCCGTGCGCTGCGAGAGCAGGACGCGCAAAGCCTCGTTCTCGTCGATCTGGGTCATGTCACTCCTGTCCCCCCGAAACGAAATCTCAGGCCGGCACGGGCTCCGTGAGCGCCCCGACGTCGAAGCCGAACACCGCGGCCGCGTTGCCCGACACGATCGCGCGGACGTCGTCGTCGGGTACGCCCTCGAACTGCTGACTCGCGACCTCCTGTGAAGACGGCCAGGTTCCCTCGGGGTGCGGGTAGTCGTTGCCCCACATCAGCGTCTCGACGCCGGTGGTGCCGCGATTGTTGATCGCGACCGGGTCGTACATGAACGTGGCCGCGCACTGCCGCCGGATCAGCTCGCTGGGCTTCAGCGACAGCTTGGGGTTCGCCCACATGTAGTGGTCCTGGTAGATGGCGTCGGCCTGCGTCATGATCCAGGCCAGCCACGAAGCGCCGGTCTCGACCGTGACGACGCGTAGCCCCGGGAACCGGTCGAGCGCGCCGCCGGCGGCCATGGTGAGGATCACCATC
>DASPTH010000252.1:0-9644 GCA_035623515.1 Acidimicrobiia bacterium | reverse complement strand
CACTGAACGGGTCCTGAAATGGAGCCGTCGCGTCGCCCTGCTGCTCGTGCTGTTGGCGTGCCCCGCGCTCACACCCGCGGCTGCACGAGCGTCCACCGCGAAGTGCGCGACGAACGACGACGGCCGGGTCGAGCAGATGGCCGGCAACGAGGCGCCCGGGGTCGCTCGATTCGTCGTGACGTTCGTCGATCGTGGTCCTCCGTGCCGGGTGCTCCGGTCGGCGGTGCACGTCCCCACCGGGTCGCCCGGACCTCACCCGCTCCTGCTCGCGGTGCACGGGCGCGACGGTGACCCGGCCGACCTGCGACCCCTGCTCGACACCTGGACGCGCGCGGGCTATGTCGTGGTCGCGCCGTACCTCCCGATTCCCGACAAGGACGCCGACGACATCCCGACGCCCGACGCGGTGGCCGACCAGACCGCAATCATGCGCTTCGTGCTCGATCGGGTGCTCGACGCCGACACCCAGCCCGCGAACCCGCTGCACGGACTGATCGACCCGTCGAAGGTCGGGGCGGCCGGCATGTCGCTCGGCGGGATGGTCACGTACGGCCTCGTGTCGAACACCTGTTGCCGTGATCCGCGCATCCGCGCCGCCATTCTCATGGCAGCCGTCCGGCGCGCCTTCCCACACGGCAAGTACGTGCCCCAGAAGGTTCCGGTGATGCTCGTGCAGGGTGACGCCGATCCCGGCTACCACAACAGCGTGACGGCCTACCCGCAGCTCGCGTCCCCCAAGTGGTTCATCACGCTACGCGGCTCACAGCATTCGCCGCCGTTCGAGACCCCGCGTGGTCCCGAAGCCCCCCTCGTCGACGCCGCCACCACCGCGTTCTGGAACCGGTACCTGGGCGGTGACACGGCGGCTGCCGACCAGATCGTCGGCGCGGTCGACGCGTCGAACGGAAAGGCGACGCTGCAACGCGGTTGACACGACGATGGCGAGCAGCACGAGCACGGCGACGGGCGCGACCAGGGGGCGCGCGTCGACGATGGCCTCCCCGACCGGACCACTGATGGGATGGCGGACCACTTCGTACGACGCCACCAGCACCACCCCTTCTGCGGCGGCGACGCGTGAGATCCGGCTCCGATGGTCGAGCGACGCGCTCGGGAGCGCCCACGCGACGTATCCGGGCAGCATGTAGGCCGCGCCGAGCGTGAGCGTGGTCAGGCTCGCGGTGACACTCCCGACGGGGTCACCGGCGAACGCGAAGATCACGAGCAACGTCAGCACGGCCAGGAGCGCGAGCGCGACGTGCGGTGCCGGAAGCTGGACGTTGAGGATGTTCAACGTCTGCCACACCGACGCGCTCGAATAGGCGACGCCCGCGGTCCTCATCGGCGCGAAGACCGCGGCCGGCCCCGCGACCAAGTACCCACCGGCGACGCTCGCGAACGCGGCGACGCTGAGGCGCCGCGCCGCATCACGCCCACGGGTTGCGTAGGTCGCGGCCGCGAGCGCGACGATGCCGACCACACCGGTGAGCTTGACCAGCGCGCCGAGCCCGCCGACCACGCCGGCGGCGGTGTCGTGGCCCTTGCCCGACAGCACGAGCGCGCCGAGCATGGCCAGCCCGACCAGGATGTCGTTGTGGCCCCCGTTCACGATGTAGATCGCGATCACAGGGTTGGCGGCGAGGAACGCCACCGCGCCCGGCGACCGCGTGCGGCGCCAGATCACGACGCACGCCACGAGGAGCGCGATGGTGGCGACGCCCTGGTAGAGCAGCCGGGTGGGGAGCTCCGCCACGCCGACCACGGGTGAGGCGACCGCCGAGAACAAGGTGAACAGGGGGCCGTACACCGAGGGCACGTGCGCCCAACCGTGCCCGGTGATCTGCAGGAGTGGGTCGTGCGGGAACGCAGCCGGCACGTGGGTGTACGGGCTCGCGTGGTAGGCCGACACGACGCGGCCGTAGATCGCGTACCAGTACAGATCACCGGTTTCCCTCGGGAACACCGCGACGGCGGCCAGGCACGAGCCCACGGTCGTGAGCGCGACGAGCCGGATCGACAGACCGCCCCACCGGCTCTCGGCTGCGACCATCGCCACGTACGCGAGACACGCGAAGAAGACCAGCGCGGTGTGGAATTCGCGCGACACGACGAGGTCGAACAGGAGCGACGCGGACACCGCACCGACGCTCGCCACGAGCGCGATCGGCGCGATTCGCCGCGCACACGATTGACGCACGGAACCAGCGTCGACGCCGCGTGCTGAAGCCACGCTGAAGCGCAGCCGCGCGTTCAGCGACGTTACGTCGTGGACGCCTCGACGGGTTCCGCGACACCATCGGCAACCGGGAACTCGACGGTGAAGCGCGCGCCGGGAACGTTGTCGAGGGAGATCGAGCCACCGTGGGCCGCGACGATGTCGTGCGTGATCGCGAGACCGAGACCGGCACCCCCTGTGTCGCGCGCTCGGGCGTTGTCGAGCCGTGTGAATCGCTCGAAGATTCGCTCGCGCTGGTCGGCGGGGATGCCGGGACCGTCGTCGGTCACGGCGAGCCGGACGGCGTTCGCCGTCTCACCGAGCGAGACGCTGATCGTGGAACGCGCGTGCCGGGCGGCATTGTCGAGCAGGTTCCGCACCGCGCGCCCGAGCTCGTCGGGATTCCCGTCGAGCTGCGCGCCCGACACCCCCGACGTGTCGACGTGCAGTTCGCTCCGCGCGCGGATTCGTCGTGCCTCACTGAGCACGATCTCGTCGAGGTCGACGGTCTCCCGGTGCGACAGCTCCGGGATCCCGTCCGCACGGGCGACCGCGAGCAAGTCGTCGATGAGCCGTTGGAGCCGGATCGTGTCCTCGAGCACTTCACGGTCGGTTGCCTGCCAGTCGGCACGCTCGGGATGCGCCAGGTCGACCTCGAGCTGAGCGCGGATCCCGGTCAAGGGGCTGCGGAGCTCGTGGCTGGCGTCCGCGACGAACCGCCGCTGGCGGCTCGTCGCGCCCTCGAGGCGATCCAGCATCGCGTTCATCGTGTGTGCGAGCCGGCCGATCTCGTCACCGGTGCGCGGCTCGGGGACTCGCCGCGACAGGTCCTCGGCGCCGATGGCCTCGACTTCGGCACGCATCGCCTCGACGGGGTGCAGGGCGCGCCCCGTGACGATCCACGTGGTCACGCCGACGAGCAGCAGCAGGATCGGCAGGCCGATCAGCAGGGAGCCGTACAGGTTGTCGGCCGTCTTCTGCACCGGATCGAGGCTCCCGGCGGCGTAGACGATGAACGTGCCCTTCTTCGTGGTCACGCGCTGCGCGACGACTCGGAAGGGCGCGTCCCCACCGGGCAGGCGGTCGACGCTCCCGGCGGCGTACCCGCTGCGCCCGGGCTCCAGGTGGCTGATCCGGACGTCGTACCCGATGTTGCTCGACGCCGCGACGATGTTGCCGTCGGAATCGACGACCTGCACGAGGTTGTCGTCGCCGCGCGGGGCGGCGAGCGAGCCGGCGAGCTCGCCACTGGCCACGGTTGCCGCGACGTCGCGGGCGCGGAGGCGTGCGGTCGTCTCGACGTCGTCGGTGAGCGCGTTGCGTTGCGCGCGCACCAACCACGCCCCTCCCGCAATCAGCGCCAACGCGACGACCACGACCGCCGCCAGGGTCACCCGGACGCGGACGGTCGCCAGGTGGCGCACGGTCACCCGCCCGAGGGATCGAGCCGGTAGCCGGCGCCGCGAATCGTCTGGATGAGATGGCGCTCGAAGGGCTCGTCGAGCTTCTTGCGGAGGTGCCGGATGTACACCTCGACGATGTTGGGGTCACCCTCGAATGCGAAGTCCCACACGTTGTTGAGGATCTCCGTCTTCGTGACGACCTCTCCCCCGTGTCGCAAGAGGAATTCGAGCACGGAGAATTCACGGGCTGTCAGCGCGACGTCGAGGCCGCCGCGCTCGCACCGGTGGCGCGCGGGATCGAGCTTCAGGTCGCCCGCCTCGTAGACGACCGGCGCCGCGCGCCCGGTTCGCCGCAGCAGCGCCCGGAGGCGGGCCAGGAGGACGACGAAGGAGAAGGGCTTGGTGAGGTAGTCGTCGGCCCCGGTGTCGAGGGCCTCCGCCTGGTCGTACTCCCCGTCCTTGGCCGTCAGCATCAGGATCGGCGTCCAGTCACCTGCCTCGCGGAGCTGCTCGCACACTTTGTAGCCGTTCAGGCCGGGCAGCATGATGTCGAGCACGATGACGTCGTAGTCGTTCTCGTTGGCCAGCCAGACGCCGTCGGGCCCGTTGAGGGCGACGTCGACGGCGAAGCCCTCGGCTTCGAGGCCGCGCCGCACGGCCGACGCCACCTTCTTCTCGTCTTCGACCACGAGCACGCGCATGGGACTCCCCGATCCCGCGCCATCCTCGCGCGGAAAGCTGAAATGCGGCTGAACCGCAGACGTTCTCTTCACGTCGCCCGCGTTCAGCGGAGGGTCAGCCGGGCGGGTCCATCCTGATGCCTGCGGAGCAATTCCCCCCGCGACACCGGGAGCGACCTTCGTGGGTCGCTCCCGGTGTTCGCGTCAGGGACCACGGGTTGGGAACCGGTCGGCCACCCGGGACGTTCACGAGGTGGCTCGCCTCGCCCGAGACGCTCGGTTGGGCTTCCTGCCGATTTGCCCCTGCCGCCCTCGTCGTCGCGCGAGGCGAGCCCCTTCTCGCGCCGTCAACGGTTCCTCCACTCGGGAGGCCGGCGCTCGAAGAACGCGTTGATGCCCTCGCGTGAGTCGTCGGTCTCCACGAGTTGCTGGTGGAGCCGGTCACTCGTCGCCCACGACTCCTCTTCTGCCGCGGCGACGACCTCGTTCGCGCTCGCGAGCGCGGCCTGCACGGCGCGTGGCGCGTTCGCGCAGATCCGAGCCGCGAGCGCGACCGCTGCCGCACGCGCTTCCCCCGGTTCGGTGAGGAGGTTCACGAACCCGAGACGTTCGGCGCGCGCGGCTTCGAGGAACTCGCCGGTGAGCAACAGCTCGCGCGCGACGTTCGGCGGCAGCATGCGAACACTGCGAAAGGTCCCGCCGTAGTCGGGCATGAGGCCGCGCTCCACCTCGGGGAACCCGAATCGCGCGGTGGTCGAGGCGACGACCAGGTCGCACGCGAGCACCAGCTCCATGCCTCCGCCGACCGCGTACCCCTCGACTGCGGCGATCAGCGGCTTCGTGCGGCGCCGGCGTACCAGACCGACCTCGCCCCCACGCTCCGTCGGCCCACCGGTTCCGCTGCCGAGGTCGGCCCCGGCCGAGAAGACGGTCGGGGTGCCGGTGAGCACGCCGCACCAGAGATCGGGATCGTCCTCGAGCGCGTTCATCGCCGCGTCGACACCCGCGGTGATCGTGGCGTCGATCGCGTTGCGCTTCGCCTCGCGTTGCATCGACACGACGAGTACCCGATCGATGCGTTCGACGCCGACCGTCATGTGCGGCTCACTTCGACAGCGTTTCTCCGATGTTGGTAGACCACACTGTCGCAGACCGACGAACGAGGACAGGGGAATGGGATCGACTCCGCACGACGGCGAGGCCGCGAGGGGCTTCCGGATCGGCAAGCTCTTCCACCTGACACCCCTCGTCGACTCGCTGGCCGACGCCGAGTTCTTCTTCAACACCGTGTTCGCGCCCGTGTGCATGATGCGGAACTACTCGTCGCACTGGCACCGTCATGCCGCGATCTACGTGATCGCGGACCTGTCGATCGAGCCGATGCAGCCCCTTGCCTTCGAGGACGGTCGTCCGGACACGAGCTGGTACCGGTACATGGATCGCTACGGGCCGCACATCCACAACATGGCTTTCTACGTCGACGACCCGAGCGCGCTCGCCGAGCACCTCGAGCGTGCCGGCGTACGCACCACCGACGGCGGCGCGCCCGGTGGAACGGTCTTCGCGCACCCGAAGGACACCCCGGGCATGCTCGAGTTCAGCGAGTCGGGAGGGCGCTTCCCGTGGGAGAGGATGGACCCGCGCTTCGCGCCGACCTGGAAGGCGTTCCGCGACGACTACTGGCCGAATCGCCACCCGCTCGGTCTCGAACGGCTCTCGCACCTCACCGTGGTGGTGCACGACGTGGCCGACGCCGCCCGCTTCTACACCGACGTGCTCGGTGCTCGCGCCCTCGATGGGCAGGAGTCGACGGTGCCGGAGGCCGACGCCGCGTTCGTGCTCGTCGGTGAGGACACCGTGTTGGAGCTGGTGCACCCGCGTGATCCGGAGTCGGTGGCGGGTCGCGAGCTCGCCAGCGTCGGACAATGCGTCGTCGCCGTCACGTTCAGGGTGCGCGACCTGGCGCGCGCCGAGGAGTTCCTCCGGCAGCGGGAGCTCCCTGTCGTCGGCATGTCCGACCACATGGTGAGCCTCGATCGCGCGCGCACGTGGAACACCGACTACCGCTTCACCGACCGCAGCCTCGCCGGCGACCCGCGCTGACGTCGGCGCTCGCCCGTCAGAGCGACGTGCCGAGGTGCTCGTGCACCGAGCGCACCGCACTCGATCCCTCCCCGACCGCGGCTGCGACACGCTTCATCGATCCGCGGCGCACGTCGCCGACCGCGAAGACGCCCGGGAGCGACGTCTCGTAGGGCAGCGGGTCGCGTCCTCCGAAGAGGTCGTCGGAGAGCACCTCCGGGGGGAGATCCCGGTCGGTCAGGACGAAGCCCTTGTCGTCGAGGGCGACCGCGTCGGCGAGCCAGGTGGTGGCTGGAACCGCGCCGATGAAACAGAACAACCCCGCGCACTCGACACTCCTGCGATGTCCGGTGCTCGTCTCCTCCAGGGCGACCTGCTCGAGGTGGTGGTCGCCGCGGAGCTCCCGAACCTCGGTGTTCGTGAGCACCGCGATCCGCGGGTCGGCGTCGATCCGTTCCACGAGGTACTGCGACATGTTGTGCCCCAAGTCGGCGCCCCGGATCGCGATCGTCACGCGGCAGCCCTGTTGAGTGAGGAAGATGGCCGCCTGGCCCGCCGAGTTCCCGCCGCCGACCACGAGGACGGCATTGCCGGCACAGACGCGGGCTTCGAGGTCGGTCGCCGCGTAGTAGACGCCGGCGCCCTCGAACCGCTCGAGGCCCGTGACGGCGAGTCGCTGGTAGCGGGCACCGGACGCCACGATCACCGAGCGAGTGGGGACCTCGCTGCCGTCGTTCAGCACGATCACGTGGAAGCCGTGCTCGGACCGCAGCCCGGCGACCTCGCACGGGAAGTTCAGGCGGGCGCCGAGCCGCTGCGCCTGCATCGCCGCACGCGAAGCGAGCTCGTCGCCGGAGATGCCGTTCGGGAAGCCGACGTAGTTCTCGATCCGCGAGCTCGCGCCCGCCTGGCCCCCGGTCGCGACCGCGTCGAGGGACACGGTGTCGAGGCCCTCGGACGCGCCGTACACGGCCGCGGCGAGCCCGGCCGGGCCTCCCCCGACCACGACCAGGTCGAAGGCGTAGCCGGGCTCGGCGTGGAACGTGAGGCCGAGCTGCTCCGCGAACTCGCCGGGCGTCGGCCGCCGCAGCACCGCAGTCGGCGTGATGACAACCGGCGTGTGCACCGCACGCAGGCCCATGCTGGCCAGGAGGACGTCGACGTCGTCGGCCTCTTCCAGGTCGATCCACGTGTACGCGAGGTGCGCGCGGCTGGCGAAGGCGCGGAGCGCCATCGCCTCCGCCGAGAACCGCGACCCGATGATGCGCACGGCCCGGCTCCCCGAGCCCGCACGGAGCATCTGCCGGCGCGCGACGAACGCGCGGAAGATCACGTCGGCGAGGTCGACGTTGGAGCTCATCAGGCGGCGGAACTCGTGCGGTGAGATCACGAGCACGCGACCCGGGCGCCGCACCCGCGCGCTCAGGTATGCGCGCTGCCCGGTGAGGAGGTTCAACTCTCCGAGGAAGCGTCCTGCTCCGTGGACCGCGATCACGTCCTGATCGTCGTCCTCACGGATGATCTCGACCTCTCCCTCGAGGATCACGATGAAGTCAGAGGCGCGGTCACCGGCGCGGAACAGGAACTCTCCGGCGGCGACGTCGCGCGCGGTGCCGTAGGCCGCGAGCTCCGCGAGCGCGGCGTCGTCCAGCACCACACCGGCAGCGGGATCCACGCCGCTCGTGCCGGACATCGTCTGTTCCGGACGGACGCCCTGACCCACCGCGCTCACGCTATCGGCTCTCACCGCCGATATCGTCGGGGGACGACTCCGCTCCGGAGGCGCCCGGGACGACGAGCAGGACCGCGCCAGCGTGGAGGTGATCCATGAGCATCCGAGAGCAAGGGCCACCGGACTTCTCCCACTCGCGCCGTGGCTACGACCCTGCGCAGGTCGACGACTACGTCGCGCAGCTCCGTGAGTACGCCATCCAGGCCGAGGAGCGCGCCGCCTCCGCCGAGCTGGCACTCGGGCAGTGCCAGCGCGAGCTCGCGTCGCCGGGGAGCGGTGGCATCTCCCAGCGCCTCGCCGGGATCCTCGATCTCGCGAACGAGGAGGCCGACGCGATCCGAGCGAGGGCGACGAGCGAGGCCGAGGCCATGCACGACGCGGCCGTCGCGGAAGCCGCCGACATCGTCAGCGACGCCAACGACCAGCGTGACGCCGCCCAGCGCGAGACGGACGCGCTCACGGCTGCGCACTCCGAGCTCCTCCAACGGCTGCTCGACCTCGGGAACGACCTCGGCGCCGCCACCGCGCGCTACACCGCAGTGGCGTCGGCCCCCCAGGCGGTCGAGCTGTTCGACGGCGAGGCCGGGGAACAACCGGTCGAGGACGCCGTCGCGGGCGAGGAGCAACCCGAGGCCGCGCCGGCCCATGAGGAGCCCGAGATCGGGCCGGTCGACCCCGAGGCCGAGACGCAGCTGATCACCCAGAGCACACCCACACCCGAGCCCTGAGTCGCCGGGCTCGGGGTCAGCGGGCGACCCGCTCACGGAGCGCGCGAGCCCGTTCGGCGAGCTCCGCGGTCTCGTCGTTGCCCGCCACCGCGGCGAGAGCGTCGGCGAGGTCGGCAACCAGCGCCGACAGGTCTCTCACGTCGTCGCTCGACTCCTCGACGGCGATCTTCGAGAACGGCAACGCCACGGTCACGCGGTTGGCGTTCACGATCCGCGGGGAGATCTTGCGCTCGTCGGCGCCCGGTTCGTCCTCGTCCACGTCTTCCTCCTCTGCCTCGCTCGGCGCTGCCGACCTACTCGGCGAGCTCGCCCCGCTCACCGCCGAGGTACTCCTCGAGCAGGGCGTCGTTCGCCTCGGCGCTCGGACCCTGCCACCCGACGCGGCCGCGCCGCAGGATGGTGACCTGGTCGGCGAACGCAAGCGCACGATCGACGTACTGCTCGATCAGGAGCACGCTGACGCCCTCCGTCCGCGCCCGCTCCAGCGACTCGAAGATCAGGTCGACGACGAGCGGCGCGAGCCCGAGTGAGAGCTCGTCGGCGACGAGCAGCCGCGGCGGCGCGGCGAGGATGCGCGCGAGGCCGAGCATCTGCTGCTCACCGCCCGACAGCGTCCCCGCGAGCTGGCGGCGCCGGTCGGCGAGCTGCGGGAACGCGGCGAACGCGCGGTCGACCGCGTCGCCCCGCTCCGACGACCGCACGACGTGGAGCAGCGAGAGCCGAACGTTGTCGAGCACGGTGAGGCTCGGGAAGATCCCGCGCTGCTCGGGCACGTGGGCGAGCCCGGCACGCGCGATCCGGTGC
>DASPTH010000231.1:0-4366 GCA_035623515.1 Acidimicrobiia bacterium | reverse complement strand
TCACGTAGGCGAACTTCTCGGCAACCTTCCCGTCGCGTACCCGGATGACGTCGACACCGCGCACCGCGCCGTCCGTGCCGTCGTCGTTCTTCCAGGTGAACCGCCACTGCACGACGCAACGGTCGGCGGTGGCGATGACGTCCTCGCTGTCGAAACGTGCGGTGGGGGTGGAGCTGAAGAACGCGTCCCACGCGGCGCGGACTGCAGCTCGACCTGCATGCCGCTCACCGAACGGCGGCGCGGTGCTCTCGAAGACGCAGTCGTCGGTCATGGTGGCCATCACCGCGTCGACATCGTGACGGTTGAATGCTTCGTTGAACGCGTCGACGGCTGCGATGGTCGCCGAGGTGGTGTCGTCGGGCATCACGTCTCCTCTTCGGTTGCGCGTGGGTTCCGGTAGACGTCGGGTTCGACGAAGATGAGCCGCGCGACCGGGGCCGCGGCACGCACCCGGGCCTCGACGGTGTCGATGCACTGCGCCAGCTCGGGCATCGTGTCGCACGTCAACTCGAGCTTGGTGGCCACGGTGACGTCCTCGGGTCCCAGGTGCATCGTGCGCAGATGGATGATCCGCCGAACCTCGGGACCGTCGAGGATGGCGGTGCGGATCGTGTGCTCGAGCGCGGGCGTCACGGCCTCGCCGATCAACAGGCTCTTCATCTCGGTCGCGAGCACGACGGCGATCACGCCGAGCAGCGCGCCGATCCCGAGACTGCCGGCGGCGTCCCATCGCGGGTTGCCGGTGATCTCGGCGAGGGTGATCCCGACGAGGGCGATCGCGAGGCCCACGAGCGCTCCCGTGTCCTCGAGCAGCACGACCGGGAGCTCCGCGTTCTTCGTCTCGTGGATGAAGCGCCACCACGTCGCCGAGCCGCGCATCTCCTGCGCCTCGCGGCGCGCCGTCCGCAGGGAGAGCGTCTCCAACGCGATGGCGATGGCGAGCACGACGTAGGCGACGACCGGTGACTCGAGCTCCTCGGGGTGCACCAACTTGTCGACTCCTTCCGCCAGCGCGAACAGGGAGCCCAACGAGAAGAGCACCAGGGCGACGACGAACGCCCAGAAGTACCGCTCGGCGCCGAAGCCGAACTGGTGCTCGGCGGTGGGCTCGCGTCGGCTGCGGCGTCCGCCGAGGAACAGCAGGCCCTGGTTCCCGGTGTCGGCGACGGAGTGGATCCCCTCGGCGAGCATCGACGCCGACCCGGTGACGGCGAAGGCCACGAACTTGGACGCGGCGATACCGAGGTTGGCGAGGAACGCGGCGACGACGGCGCGCCGGGTTCCTTCATGCATCGGCGACGTTCCACACGGACGCGGTCGCGATCGTGACCACGCAGTCGTCGTCGGTGACCAGACGCAACCGCGACGAGCCGTGTTCGTACCGCTCGAATCGCGCCGTGAGCGACGCGGGCGCGTCGTCGGGGGTGGAGTAGCAGACCGTCAGGACCCGGCCGCGGCCCAACCGGAGACGTTCGTCCCAGCCGTAGTGCAAGCGGCCGTCGGGCCCGCGGCGGGCGGCGCGGCCGATGTGGACGCCGTGGCCGGCGTACGACTCCGCGAGTGCCTTCGCCCGTTCCGGGCCACAGAACTCCAGGGTCGCGTCGAGGAGCACCCGCGCGAACGTGCGACCGTGGTGGGGGAGCCCCGAGTCGAGCCCGAGGCCGAAATGGGTCAGCTCGTGGAGGACCACGCCCTTCGTGCGGTAGCGCCGGGGCAGCGTGATCGTCGGGCCGGTGTCCTCCTCCCGGTAGAAGGCCTGGCGCGCTCCGTTACCCGGCCGGAGACGAGGGACGACCGCCAGGTCACGATCGGGGAAGCGAACGTGCCACCACAGCGACCCGACGACACGATCGACGAAGCGACCGCACGCGTCGAGGCCAGGGAGCGGGCTGGAAGGGAGCGGCGTCTCCGCGAGGTAGAGGCGCGTTCGCTGAGCATCGCGCGGGCGCCGCGTCGTGGGAGCGTCGTCGTCTGCGGCGGAAGCTCCCATGGGCCCTCACGGTAGGCTCCGCGTGTGACCGATCGGCGTACCCGCGCGTGGTCGCGCGTCCTCGGATGAGCACGCCGATCGTCGAGGTGCGCGGCCTCTCGAAGCTCTTCCACGGCGGTGTGCTCGCCGTCGACGACCTGAGCTTCGCCGTCGCGCAGGGCGAGGTGTGCGGGCTGCTCGGTCCGAATGGCGCCGGCAAGACCACGTGCCTGAGGGTCCTGCTCGGGTTGATCCACCCCACGAAGGGCGACGCGTTCCTGTTCGGTGAGCGGGTGCACCCGAGCAGTCCGTTGCTCGGCCGGGTCGGTGCGCTCATCGAGAGCGCGGCGTTCGTGCCGCACCTCACCGGCATGACGAACCTCAAGCTCTGGTGGGAATCGGGCGGCGCGAAGCTCCGCGACGCCGACCTCGACGGTGCGCTCGCCATCGCCGGCCTCGGCGACGCGATCAACCGCAAGGTCAAGACCTACTCGCAGGGCATGCGCCAGCGGCTCGGTCTCGCCCGCGTGCTCCTCGGCCGCCCCGAGGTGCTCGTGCTCGACGAGCCCACGAACGGGCTCGACCCGGGCGAGATGCGCGAGGTGCGCCAACTCGTCCGACGGGTCGCCGACGAGGGCGCGACGGTGCTCCTGTCGAGCCACATCCTCGCCGAGGTCGAGCAGGTCTGCACGCACGCCGTCGTCATGGACAAGGGCCGTTTGGTCGCCGCCAGCACGGTCGACGACCTCGTGAGCTCGTCGGGCTCCGTGTACCTCGAGGTCGACGACGTCGCCGCGGCCGAGCGCGTGCTCCGTGAGCTCACGATCGTGCAGCGCGTCCAGGTGGAGCCGCCGGGCCTCACGGTGGGCATGAACGGTGGGAAGCGCTCCGAGCTGGTGGCCGCGCTCGTGCGGGCGGGCGTCGGCGTGGAGACGGTGATGGTGCGGCGCCGGCTCGAGGACGCGTTCCTGAACCTCGTGGAAGGGGACGAGTGATGGGCGTCGTCCGGACCGAGACCGTGAAGACCACGAGGCGGCTGCGCACCTATATCTCGTTCGGTGTCGTGATCGTGATCCCGATCATCATGACGATCGCGTTGAAGGCGAACCCGCCCGACCAGCCGCAGGGAGGCGGAGGCGGAGGGCTCTTCTTCCTGAGCGCTCGGTTCTCGGGCCTGGTCCTGCCGGCCGCTGCCCTCGCGCTCATGAGCTCCTTCCTGCTGATCATCATCGTGGCGATCTTCGGTGGCGACGCGATGGCGAGCGACGCGTCGTGGGGAAACCTGCGCTTCGTGTTGATGCGGCCCATCGGGCGGGTGAAGCTGCTCTTCGCCAAGCTCGGCGTGGCCGCGTTCGTGTCGTGGGCGGCGGTCTTCACCGTGGTGCTGGTGGGGCTGGTGGCCGGCGCGATCGTGTTCGGCTGGAAGGGGCTCGACGCGCCGCACTTCGAGAACGGGCACTTCACGGTGATCCACCAGTCCGTCGCCGACCTGCTCTGGCACCTCGTGATCGCAACCGCGTACGTGTCGTGGATGCTCACCGGGCTGGTCGCGTTCACGTTCCTGCTCTCGTGTGTCACCGACTCACCACTCGCGGCGATGGGCACGGGAGTGGGCCTCTACATCACCTCGCAGATCCTCGACGCCATCGAGCCGCTCGGCTCACTGCGCTACGTCCTGCCCACGCACTACTTCGACGCGTGGCGTGACCTCATCTTCCAGGGCCATCCGACCTCCGACATGGCGCGCGGTGCCCTGCTCATGATCGGCTACGTCCTGCTCTTCACCGGCGTCTCGGTGTGGTGGTTCCGCCGCAAGGACATCCTCACGTAACACCCAGCCACGAACCTGCGTCACCAAGCGACGTATAGCGTCGGTCGCTGACGCAACTTCGTGGGGCTGCGGGCGCTCAGCCCAGGTCGGGGAGCTCCTGGTCGGCGGCGAGGCTGCCCGCGTAGAGGTCGCCGTCGGCATCGAACCGGGCGACGACGGTCGCGGGGTCGAACGCGAGTGCGCGGCCGTCGTCGGTGTCGACGACTGCCTCGATCTCCTCCCAGCCAATCGGCGTGGACACGCCGGGGACCGGCGTCGCCCGCAGCGAGTACGCGCACACCGTCGTCTTGTGACGGTCGTTCTGGCTCCAGTCGACGAAGACCTTTCCCGCGCGTCGCTCCTTCGTCATGTCGACGAGCACACGAGCCGGGTCGCGTCGTTCGAGCAGCCGGCCGAGCGCGAGCGCGAAGTGCTTCGTCGTCTCGTCGGTGGCGGTCGAGCCGTGCAGCGGTACCGAGAGGTGCAGGCCCTTGCCTCCCGACGTCTTCACGACGCACCGCAGCCCCAGCTCTGCGAGCACCGCGCGCAGGTCGAGCGCGACGCGGCAGCAGTCGACGATCGTCGCG
>DASPTH010000204.1:0-3613 GCA_035623515.1 Acidimicrobiia bacterium | reverse complement strand
GCTGGATGTGGCCGAGCACCGTGACGCGGGTCTCGAAGCCGGTCCGGTTCTCGATCTCCTCGCCGAGGCGCTCGCCGACGCCCCGTTTCGCTAGCAGCCGGTGCCCGAACTGGTCGACCTCGCCCTTGTCCTCGGCCCCCGGCAGCTCGCAACCCTCGCTGACGACCACGATCGAGAAGTTCTTGCCGCGGGCGTGGCGTCGGCGGATCTCCTCGCACACCTGGTCGAGCTCGACCGGCTTCTCGGGGATGAGGATCACGTCCGCGCCGCCGGCGATGCCGCTCATCACAGCGATCCAGCCCGTGTGCCGGCCCATCACCTCGACCACCATCACGCGGTTGTGCGACTCGGCCGTCGTGTGGAGGCGGTCGATCGCCTCGGTGCAGATGTGGACGGCCGTGTCGAAGCCGAACGTGTAGTCCGTGCCCGCGAGGTCGTTGTCGATCGTCTTGGGCACGCCGACGACCGGGGCGCCGAACTCGGCGTACACGCGTGCAGCCACACCGAGCGTGTCCTCGCCGCCGATCGCGACCAGCGCGTCGATCTGCTCGAAGGCCGCCTTGACCCGCTCCACGCCGCCGTCGACCTTGTACGGATTCGTGCGCGTCGTGCCGATGATCGTTCCGCCGCGCGGCAGGATGCCCGAGATCTCGGCGGGACCGAGCGGCTGGAACAGCTGGTCGATCATGCCCTTCCAGCCCTCGCGGACCCCGACCACCTCGTCACCGCGCTCCCACGAGCGCCGGGCGACCGCGCGGATCACCGCGTTCAGGCCGGGGCAGTCGCCGCCGCCGGTGAGGACGCCGATGCGCATGAGCCGACGAGTTTACGTACGGAGCGCGAAACCGAGGCCGACAGCGAGCTGCGTGCCGTACTCGTGCTTCGCGGCCGAGTACAGGTGGTACGAGACGGGCAGACCGAGCGCGCGCAGCTCCCGCGTGAAGTCGGTTGTCTGCTGCGGGCGGAACCAGTGGCTGTGGGCGGGACCGGTGGAGAGGAAGAAGCGGACGCCGTCCTGCCGCAGGACCGCGGCCTGGCTGCGGGCGAGGATCGTCGGGTCGTTCGCCGCCAGCACAGCGCGCTTGGCGTGCCTGAACGGGCCGTCGCGAAGCGGCGCGAAGTAGCCGCTCCACGACTCGACGGTGCCGAAGAGCCCCGGATGGCGAAGCGCGATGTTCACCGCGCCGAACCCGCCGGCCGACAGCCCGGCGATCACGCGGTCGCGCGCGTCGGGGAGCGTCGGGAAGCGTGCGTCGACCCAGGGCACGATCCGGTCGACGAGGCCGTTCTCCCACGGACCGGCCCATTCGCCGTTGTAGCGGTCGTCCGGGCCGGCGGCGGGAAGGACGCCGATGAAGGGCCGGAGCGAGCCCGCGGCGATCGAGTCGTCGGCGAAGTTCACGAGCCCCGTGCCGTCGGGATACTCGTTGGGCGACCCCGGCATGCCGTGGAGCAGGTAGACAACCGGGTAGCGTTGCGAGGTCGAGAAGCCCGGGGGCAGGTAGACGAGACCCGGCCGCATCTCGCCGGGAAAGACGCCGCTCAGCACACGACCCCCGTGAGGACCGGTTTGCACTTGCGAAAAGCCCGGAAGGATGAGCGCGGTGAGAACGGCCGCGAGCAGATGCACGTCTCGAGGGTAGCGTCGCTCGCAGTCGTCCTCGCGGCCGCGCTCGCCATCGCCGCGGGCCCTGCTCCGTCGCAGACGCAGCTCGACATCACCTTTCGTTCGGTCGCGCTGAAGTCGACGATGCACGCGCTCGTCGTGCTGCCCGCGGGTTACTCGACGTCGACGCGGCGGTACCCGGTCGTCTACTTCCTACACGGGCTGCCCGCGACCGCGATCAGCTACTCGGGCCTGCGCTGGGTTGCGGCTGCGCTCGCCAAGACCGGGAAGCCCGCGATCCTCGTTGCGCCGCAGGGTGCACGCGACGACGACACCGACCCCGAGTACCTCGACTGGGGCGAGGGCCGGAACTGGGAGACCTACGTCTCGAGCGAGCTCGTGCGCGTGATCGACTCGCGCTTCCGCACGATCGCGAATCGCAGCGGGAGGGCGATAATCGGCGAATCCGCAGGGGGTTACGGCGCTGCGGCGATCGGCTTCAACCACCTCGGCAAGTACGCGGCGATCGAATCCTGGTCGGGCTACTTCGTACCGACCGACCCCACCGGCCTCGTGAAGCTCGATCGCGGCTCGCAGGCGGCGAACGCACGTGCGAGCCTGCACACGCTCGTCACCACCTCGGTGCCCGAGATCAAAGAGAGCCACCCCTTCTTCGCGTTCTACGTCGGGAACCACGACTCGCGCTTCCTCCAGCAGAACGTGCGGCTCAACCACGAGCTCGACCAGGTGCACGTCGCGCACCTGTTCGAGTTGTATTGGGGGGCGCACACGACCGCCCTGTGGGAGCGTCATGCGGTGGGGTGGCTCCGCCTCGCGCTGACGCATCTCGCGCCCGCGACGCCGTAACCGCCGCGTAACACAGCCTCCACGCGCCGAAAACTTGCGCGGCAATACAACGTCTCCGTGGTCGCTCCCACCTTCCCTCGGCTGCGCGCGGCGTGGGTGCTCGTTCCCTTGCTCGCAGCGTTCCTCGCAGTCGGTGGGATCGCGATCTTCCGGTACGTCGACAACTTCTGGCTGTACCGCGGCTTCGCGCCGCCGCACGACCCGGCCTGGGTCGGCGCCCGCGGCACGACCGTGCGCCTGTACGTGACGAGTGCGGCGCTCGGCGGTCGAAGACAGCCCGTCGACGTGTACCTGCCGCCCGGGTACACGCGGAGCGCGGGCCGACGCTACGGGGTGATGTACCTCCTTCACGGCGTCCCGGGTCGTCCGGCGGCGTTCCTGGAGACGGTGCGCATGGGCGTCGTCGAGGACGAGCTCGTCGCGCTCCATCGCGCGCGTCCGCTGATCCTCGTCATGCCGTTCGGTTCGACGGGATCGTTCACCGACAAGGAGTGGGCGAACGGCGTCGGCAGGAACCAGGGCTGGGCGACGTTCGTCTCCCGCGATCTCGTGCACGCAATCGACCGTCGATTCCGCACGATTGCCTCACCGCGTTGGCGCGTGCTGGCGGGGCTGTCGGAGGGCGGCTACGGCGCCCTGAACATCGGCCTCCACCATCCGCACGAGTTCGCCGTCCTCGAGAGCTGGTCCGGGTACGCGCGCGCCGACGACATCGGGTCGATCTTCGGACACCGTCGCACGCTGCTGCGTGCGAACAGCCCGCTCGACACGCTCCCCGCGTCTGCGCGTGCGCTGCGCCGCGGGCACGTGTTCATCTGGTTCTACAGCGGCAGCGACGATCACTTCCGACCGCAGAACACCGCCTTCGCCGCGGCACTCGCAGCCGATCACGTTCCGCACCGCTTCCGCGTGGTGCGCGGTGGGCACAACTGGGCGCTGTGGCGCGGCAACGCGTGGCGCGCGTATCTCGTCGCGTCCCGCCATCTCGGGGGCGCGCGTGCGTAGGGCGGCGGCACTCCCGCTGTCGTTCGCCGTAGTCGTGGCGGCGACCGGATGGCTGTACGCGGGCCGTGGGCTGCTCGCGGTGCGCCCGCGGGTCGGCGAGGCCCTGCCGCTGGACGAACTGGCGCGCCACTCGTC
>DASPTH010000194.1:0-29495 GCA_035623515.1 Acidimicrobiia bacterium | reverse complement strand
CCGGCGCGCCTCACCCTCGACGACGTCGCCGCCGCGGTCCGGCCCGGAGTCACCGCGTACGTGTGCGGATCGAGCGGCTTCGCCGACGCCGCGAGCCGCCTCCTGCTCGACGCGGGCGTGCCCACCGAGCGCGTCCGAGTGGAGCGCTTCGGCCCCACGGGCTAGAAGTCTCCCTTCGCCCACGGTTCCGAGCGAGGTGGTGGTTGCGAGTGCTGACCGAACGCCAGGTGCGCGTGCTCGATGCCGCGACCGCGCGCCTCATTCCCGGTCCCGACGACGACCCCGGCGAAGCCGGCCATCCGGGGGCGCGTGAAGCCGGTGTGGTCGGCTACATCGACGCGCTGCTCGGCGCGCTCGACGGCGACCCGCCCCGGGTGTTCGCAGGCGGTCCCTTCAGCGACCGGAACGGCACCTCGAGTGACGACATGCAACGGTTCGTCGAGCTCGACGAGCACGAGCTCGTGACCTGGCGCGCGCGGATCGCCGAGCTGCGACGCCGGTACGCCGAAGGTGTCGACGCGCTCGACGCGCGGGCCGGCGGCGACTTCGCGTCGGCGTCGCCGGCGCGGCAGGACGCCGTCCTCGCCGAGGATCCCGGGGGCTTCACGGCGCTGCTCATGGGTCACGCGATCGAAGGCATGTACGGCAACCCCGAGTACGGCGGCAACGCAGCGCTCGCGGGATGGGACGACATCGGCTTCCGCGGCGATACCCAACCGCGCGGGTTCACCGCCTCGGAGGTGTCGCAGTCCGACGGGCCCGACCCGCTCGTGATCGACGGCCCGGTCGAGGCGGTGCTCGCGCTGATGGCGTTCCGCGCCGCCGCCGAGGACTGATCGATGCCGGCGACACGCGTGCTGGTGGTGGGCAGCGGGGCCGGCGGTTCGACCGCGGCCATGGTGCTCGCCACTGCCGGGTTCGACGTCACCATCCTCGAGAAGGGGCGGAGCTTCCTCGGTGACCTCACCCAGCCCTCGCCCGCGACGCGGTTCTCGAACGACGAGGTGAAGAAGCTCCGCCACTTCGCCGAGCCCGACCCGCTCACCGAGCCGCGCACCTTCCGTCGCGTCGGCGACGACGAGCCGCGCCTGGTCGGCTCGGTGCAGAGCGTCCCGCAGACCGTCGGCGGCGGTACCGTGCACTGGGACGCCAAGACGCCGCGCTTCTGGGACATCGACTTCCGCAAGCTCAGCCTCCTCGGGCCGATCCCGGATGCGGACGTGCGCGACTGGCCGTTCAGCTACGAGGAGATCGCGCCGAGCTACGAGGAGATCGAGGAGCTGATCGGCGTGGCCGGAGACGTCGGCCAGATCGCGCCGAACACGCTGCGGCACGCGCCCCGTCGCGGCCCCCTCCCGATGCCGGGTGGCCCCGCCCAGCTCTCGTCGCTCCGCGCCGCGCAGGGCTGCGCCGCGCTCGGCCTCGATGCGTTCCTCGCACCCATGGCGATCAACAGCGAGCGCTACGACGGACGGCCCGCGTGCAACAACTGCGGGTTCTGCTCGTACTACGGGTGTCCGATCCACGCGCGGGTCGGCGCCCTTGCGCCTCTCCGCCGCGCGCTCCTCGCCGGTGCCGAGCTCCGCGAGCGCACGTGGGTGACCCGCATCCTGCACGAGAACGGACGCGCCACCGGCGCGGAGTGGATCGACGTCGAGGGGCGCGCCCACACCGAGCGCGCCGATCTCGTCGTGATCGGCGCGCTCGCCATCGAGACAGTGCGGCTCGCGTTGTTGTCCGATCTCCCCGACGCGCACGACCAGATCGGCCGCCGGCTGATGTTCCACTGGTACAGCTTCGGCACCGCCATCTTCCACGACGAGCGCATGCACGGCTCCCGTGCACGCTCGACGACGCACGTGTGCGACGAGTTCGCCGATCCCGACTTCGAGGGCGCGCGCGAAGCGGCCGCCGCGGCGGGACTGCCGTACTTCCGTGGCGGCACGATCGAGCTCGGCGGTGCGCCCGAGCCGATCACGGAAGCCCGGCAGTACGCGCGTCTGTTGCGGCTGGTGGCGCCGGAGAAGCCGTTCGGCGCCGCCTTCAAGCAGCTCATGCGCTCGAGCATCCTCCGCGAGCGCTTCTTCGGGATCCAGATGATCGCCGAGGACCTGCCCTACCTCACGAACACCGTCGACCTCGACCCGGCGGTGAAGGACTTCCGGGGGCTGCCGGTTGCGCGCATCACGTACTCGCCGGGCGCGCACGAGCTCGCGGCGCAGACGTTCTACCTCCCGAAGCTGGCGGCGATCCTCCGGGCCACTGGCGCGGGCACGGTGTCGGCGTCACCCGGCGTGACGTCGGAGCGTTACCCGTTCGGGGCGAGCGACGTCCCGTACACCGCGCACATCCTCGGCGGGATGACCATGGGGGACGACGCCGCGAACAGCGTGACCGACGGCACCGGCCGGATGCACGCACTCCCCAATGTCGCGATTGCGGACGGCAGCGTGTTCCCGAGCTCGGGAGGCCACAATCCCACGCTCACCCTCATGGCCACTGCACTCCGCAATGCCCGGGAGTGGGCACGCTGACGGCGCGTTGATCCGGAACGCAACGGGCTGCGGTACCGTCGCGTCCACCATGATCCTCTTCTACCGGATGCTCGCGCCGCTGCTCGACCCGGTTACGAAGCGGCGTTTGTGGTGGGCGACCGCCGGCATGATCTTGCTCGCGGTCATGGAAGGCCTCGCGTTGCTCGCGTTGGTCCCACTGCTGCAGATCCTCAGCGCGCCCAACCTCCACGCCGACTCGAGCATCGTCCAGCGGATGAGCGACCTCCTCGGGAACCCGTCACCCGGCACGCTCGCAGCCATCCTCGGCGCGTTCGCACTCACGCTCTACGTGGTGAAGAGCCTCGCGGCGATCGCGATCATGCGGTGGACCAGCACCTTCGCCCTTGCCCAAGAGACGCACATGGCGAAGCGCCTGATGGGCATCTACCTCCGTGCCCCCTACACGGTGCACCTGCGCACGAACACCGCCGAGTTCGTGCGCACTCTGACGGTGTCGCTCCCGCAGATCTTCCGGAGCGCCTTCGTGCAGTGCTTCAACGCGGTGGGCGACCTCTTCTCGGTCGTGTTCGTCGGTGCGATCCTCGCGGCGTCGGATCCCGTGCTCGCGCTCCTCGCCGGCGGGTACTTCGCGGCCGTGAGCGTCGGGTACCACCGGTTCGCGCACCGGGTCATGCAGCGCGCCGCCACGCAGATCCACGAACAGCAACCCGTCGACCTCAGGACCATCCAGCAGGCGCTGTACGCGGTGAAGGACGTGAAGCTGCGCGGCGCGCAGGACTACTTCGCGGACGAGGTCTACGACGTGCGTCGGGGACTCGTGCCGGCGTACCGCACCATGGCCCTCTCGAGTGTGATTCCCCGATACGTCCTCGAGCTGGCGATGGTCGGGGCCGCTGCCCTGATCGCGCTGTTCGCGTTCGCGACCGAGCCCGTGAACACCGCGACGGTGACCGTCGGCATCTTCATCGTGGGCGGGTTCCGCATGCTCGCACCGCTCAACAAGGTGATCTTCGGCTTCACGCAGGCGCGCGCGGCGATCCCTTCGCTGGAGCAGGTCCGCCACGACGTCGAGACGCTGACCGACCAGACGCGGTCGGCGGAGGGCGAGACCGAGCTGCGGGTCGAGCGCGGGGAGCTGCGCCCGACGATCAGGCTGCGCGACGTGCGCTTCTCGTTCGTGCCCGGCGTCCCGGTGCTCGACGGCGTGTCGCTCGACATCGAACCCGGCGAGGCGATCGGCATCGTCGGCAGCTCGGGCTCGGGCAAGAGCACCCTGGTCGACGTGATCCTCGGCGTCCTCGAGCCGGAGAGCGGCGACGTGCTCGTCGCCGGTTGGCCGATCGCGTCGGTGCGCAGGCAGTGGCAGCAGATCGTCGGCTACGTCCCGCAGACGATCGTGCTCTTCGACGACACCGTGCGGGCGAACGTCGCGCTCGGCGTTCGACCGGAGGACGTCGACGAGGAGCAGTTGTTCCACGCGCTCGCGCTCGCGCAGCTCGACGACGTCGTCCGGTCGCTGCCGAACGGCCTCGACGAGGTGATCGGCGAGAACGGCATCCAGTTGAGCGGCGGCCAGCGCCAGCGCATCGGCGTCGCCCGTGCGCTGTACCACGACCCCCAGGTGCTCATCTTCGACGAGGCGACGTCGTCGCTCGACAACGAGACCGAGTTCAAGCTCACCGAGGTGCTCGAGAGCCTGCGCGGTCGGGTGACGACGATCACCATCGCGCACCGGCTGAGCACGGTTCGCCGCTGCGACCGCCTCTGTTACCTCGACGACGGCAAGGTGGTCGCCCAGGGCTCCTTCGAGCAGCTCGACCGCCGCATCCCCGGGTTCGCCCGCATGGTCGAGCTCGCCCGACTGGAGCGCTGAAGCCGGATTCCAGCCCCGGTATGCGCCCGCCCCGGCGCCACGGCTTATCCTGCTGTGCTCGCCAGTCGAGTGCGCAGCTCCGACATCGGGGGAAGCTCCGTGCACAACCGTTCGACCCCGCGCGTGGTCGTCATCGGCGCCGGGCCCACGGGCATCGGCGCCGCCCACCGCCTGCGCGAGCGCGGGCTCGACGACTACGTCGTCCTCGAGGCCTCCGACGACGTCGGCGGTCTCGGCCGCTCGTTCGTCGACGGCGCGGGCTTCACCCACGACGTGGGTGGGCACGTGCTCTTCAGCCACTACCCCTACTACGACCGGGTCGTCGACGCCGCGCTGGCCGACGGATACACCGAGATCGACCGGGACGCGTGGGTGTGGACCGAGGGCCGGTTCGTCCGGTACCCGTTCCAGCACAGCATCAAGGACCTCCCCCCGTCGACGGCCCTCGAGTGCGTGATGGGCCTCATCGAGGCGGAGCGCCAGCCGCCATCGGCACCCACGAACTTCGCCGAGTGGATGGAGCAGACCTTCGGCGCCGGCATCACGAAGCACTTCATGCGGCCGTACAACTTCAAGGTCTGGGCCACCCCGGCCGAGTTGATGGGCTTCGGCTGGATCGCCGAGCGCGTGTCGCCGGTCGACGCGGAGTCGGTGCTGCGCAGCATCATCTACGACGAGGCGCCGCGGCCGTGGGGACCGAACGACCGGTTCCGGTACCCGCTCCGGGGCGGGACCGGCGCGCTCTGGGCGAACGTCGCGCGGCCGGTGCTCGACCACGTCGAACTCCGGCGCGCCGTCGTGGGCGTCGACCCGAGCGAGCGCGTGGTGCACACCGCCGACGGCCGGCACGAGCCGTACGACCTGCTCCTCAACTCGACGCCGCTGCACCGGCTGGTGGCGAGCACGGAAGGCGTGCCCGACGCGGTGCGCGGCGCCGCCGCGGCGCTCGAGTGGTCCGGGAGCCACATCGTCGGCGTCGGGCTCGACCGCCCGGCCGGCACGGCCAAGAACTGGATCTACTTCCCGGAGCCGGCCGTTCCCTTCTACCGGGTCACGTACCTGTCGAACTACTCACCGTTCATGACCCCGGCGCCCGACCAGACGCTGCTGCTCGCGGAGATCTCCCGGTCGCGGTACAAGCTCACCGATTCCGAGACCGTCGTCGACGAGGTGATCGACGGGTTGATCCAGGCCGGCCTGATGACCGAGGCCGACCGCGGCGTCGTCGTGTCGCGCTGGCTGCACTCGCCCGACACCACCTACCCGGTCCCCACCATCGGACGGGACGCCGCGCTCGCCACGATCCAGCCGTGGCTCGGCGCGCACGACATCTGGTCGCGCGGGCGCTTCGGCGCGTGGCTCTACGAGATCGGCAACATGGACCACTCGTTCATGCAGGGCGTCGAGTGGGTCGACCACGTGCTCGACGGCGCCGCGGAGACGACCTGGGAGAGCGCGACCCCCGCGCGCTGATCAGCGGGCGCGGCCGAACTGCCGGCGCCAGTACGCGTCGCTCACCATCTCGGGGTACGACGCGTGGTAGTCGCGGCGCAGCTGGCCGAACGAGACCGGGATGCGCGCCGCGGTGCGCACCATCTCGCCGAACAACGTGAAGAAGCGCCGGCGGTCGCGCCGGGCCACGAAGCCGTAACGGCGCGTCGAGTCGCGGTAGAGGATCGCGCCCCGCCCGGGAGCGGCGCCGAGCAGCCGCTGCTGGATCGGCACGGCACGCAGAGGGCGGCGATCGAACGCTTCCGGGAGCAGGTGGCCGCCCAGCAGCGCCACCGACGCCAGCGCGGCGGTATAGCGGGAGAGCCCGTGGCGGACCGGGAGCTCGGCGACGCGCTCGAGGTCCTCGGTGAGCGGCTCGACCCGCTCGCCCTCGAACGCGCCGACCTGAGCGTGGAGCGCGGTCTGGTCGACCGCCAGCCAGTGCTCCGGACCACGCAGGAACTCCCGCATGCCGGAGGTGATGTTCGACGCGCTCGCGTACTTCAGGCTGACCAGGCTCCGCCCGCACAGGTCGACGTACCGCGCCAGCAGGTGCCACCAGCGGTAGCCGGGTTCGGCGAGCATGGAAGCGAGTGCGAAGTTCCGCGTCTCGTAGAACCACGCCAGGGGACCGTTCTTGTGCTCGAACCCCTCGTGCCACAGGCCGATGCCGTTGAACGTCGCGGTGTGGGAACCGGCGTGCAGGAGCCCCCAGCACACGTCGTCGCCGCGCACGAAGGTCGGGAGCGGGTTGTCGCGTGTCAGCGCGATCGGGAAGGCGAAGAACCACCACGCGCCGTAGTCGATCGGGTCGCGTTCCTCCTCGGCGACGAGCAGGTCGTGCCGGTCCTCGAGGTCGAGGCCTTGCCCGGGCGCCCGATTCGGGTTGATCGACGTGCCGACGAACTGCGCGCCCGCCTCGAAGAGCTTGGTCGGCTCGCTGCGATCGAGCATCGCCCCGGCCACGCAGAGGTTCGGGTCGCTGGCGTAGGAGACGAGCTGGAGCGTGCGTTCCACGATCTCCGGGTCGAACGTGACGTCGTCGTCCATGAAGAGGGCGTGGGTCGCCCGGCCGGCGTCGCGGAGGTGCATGAGGCCGCGGGCGAACCCTCCGGAACCGCCCACGTTCGGGTTGGGGAGCACGGTGACCGAGAGGTCGCCGGTGCCGCCGAGGTCGAGGTTGCGCCCGTTGTCGACGACGACGACGTCGAGGCGATCGGCGAGCGCCGGGTCGCGACGGACGGCGTCGGCCAGGCCGCGCACGCTGGCGCGCACCTCGTCGGGCCGGTTGAAGGTGGTGATGACGACACCGAGCCGGGCCTCGCGGGCCGGCCGGTCGGCCGTGTACCACGCGCCCTCGGCGATCGTGGCGCGCTCGCCGAGACAGGTGGCGCGCACGAACAACGACCCGTCTCCCAGGTCGTCGAGCGGCGGGAGGACGAGCTCGTGGTCCTGCAGGCCGGGGCTGTCGAACTCCCCGCCGGCGACGACGGCCGGCCAGCGGCCGACCCCGTCGTGCACGACCTCGAGGCGGATCGGTCCTCGTGTGCCGACCGCCACGGATACGCGGCGGACGGTGGTGTGGCGCACCCACTTCCCGACGCCGAAGGCGTTGAAGTACGTGTCGAAGGTGGCGATCTCGCCGGCAGTGAGCGTGAGCCGGCCGTCGACCGTGCCGCGGCCGTCGAGCGAGGGCCGCACGTAGAGCTCGGTGCCACGCGCGGGCTCGAGCACGGGTATGCGCACGCGCCACAGGGCGTGCCGTTCGGGATCGCCCACGGCCTCCCCCCGAAAGCCGGCCGCCGGCGCCACGGTGCCGGTGGCCTGATCCACCCTTCCGGTCGGTTTCGGCCGTGACCGTAGCAGCGGGGGCTCGCTCACCGGTACGGAGGGCCGACGTGTCGGGGCGGCTGCCGGGAAGTTGCGTCAGCAACCGACCGTATACGTCGCTGAGCGACGCAGCTTCGCCGCTCGCCGGTGCCGCCGCGTGCCTACCCGACCTTGCCGGTCCAGTTGGCCGCGTTGCGCACGACCTCGTTGAAGGGCTTGTCGGTGTCGAAGCTGGGCTCGCGGGGGAGGCCGAGGACGCGCTCGCCGATGGCGTTGCGCTGCATCTCGTTGGTGCCGCCGGCGATCGACATGATGCGCCCGTTCAGGTAGTTGAGCGACGCGCGCTGGCCGTCCAGATCGCCTTCCTCCCACACCAGCGCGGCACCCCGCCCGATCTCCATCGCGAGGCGCGTCCGCTCCGGGTCGAACGTCCCGCTCGCCAGCTTGCCGTACGCGGCGATCCCGGCCGGGGGGCCGGTGCCGGCGCGGAAGTGCTGCGCGATCCGGCGCACGAGCTGGGATTGCACGAAGTTCATGGTGTGCACGCGCGCGATCTGCTGCCGGACGACCGGGTCCTTCTCGCGCCCGACCCGGCGCGCCAGTGCCACGAGGTGGGGCGGGAGCTGGCTGCGACGGCCCTGTCCCTGCCCGCCGAGCGCGGCGAGCCCGACGTCACCCCCGCCCCGCTCGAGCACGAGCATCGTCTGCGCGACGGTCCAGCCCTCGTTCACGCCACCGATGACGTCGTCGTCCGTGAGCTCGACGTCGTCGAAGAACTCCTCGCAGAACTCGATGTCGCCGTTGATCTCCTTGATGGGTCGCACGGTGACGCCCGGCGCCCTCGTGGGCACCGCGAACCACGTGAGGCCGCGGTGCTTCGGCACGTCCCAGTCGGTGCGCGCGAGGCACATCCCGTAGTCGGCGTAGTACGCGCCGCTGCTCCAGATCTTGGCGCCGTTCAGGATCCACCGATCGCCGTCGCGCGTGGCGCGCGTCGTGACTCCGGCGAGATCGGACCCGGCGCCGGGCTCGGAGAAGAACTGCACCCACAACTCGTCGCCCGCCAGGATGCGCGGGATGTGTCGGGCGAGGAACTCGGGCGACCCGTGACGCAGCATCGTGGCCGCGCACACGCCGAACGTCGTACCGCCGGCGATGCCGAGGTTGGGCATCCGGTAGCCGGCGGCCTCCTCACGGAAGACGCGGTCGTGCTCGGGGGTCAGCCCCTGCCCGCCGTACTCCGCCGGCCAGGTGACGCCCATGTATCCCGCCTCGTAGAGCTTGCGTTGCAGCGCCCGCCCCGCGGCGACGTCCTCGTCGGTGAAGTGCCCGGTGCCGCGCAACCGCGGCATCGCGTCGTCGCTCGCGGGTTCGAGGTTCGCGGCGAGCCAGTCGCGCGCCGCGCGCCGGTACTCGTCGAGGTCGGGTGTCTCGTCGCTCATGGCCCCCTCGTTCACCCCTCGCTCACAGGCCTTGCAGGCGGCAGACGTGCTCGCGGTGCCACGCCGGCTCGCCGTAGAGCGACGCGTTCGCGGTCAAGCGCCGCAGGTACAGGTGGAGGTCGTGCTCCCACGTGTAACCGATGCCGCCGAAGACCTGCCAGCAGTTCTGCGCCAGATCGACGCCGCTCTCGCTCACGAACGCCTTGGCGATGCTCGCGGTCTCCGCCGCGTCCGGTGAGCCCTGCTCCAACGCGCGCGCGATCGCGACGGCCACCGCCTTGCTCTCCTCGAGCAGCAGGCTCGTGTCGGCCAGGAGGTGCTTCACCGCCTGGAACGACCCGATCGGCCGCCCGAACGCGGTGCGCACCTTCGCGTAGTCGAGCGCGGTCTCGAAGAGACGGTCCATCGCACCCACCGACTCCGCCGTGATCATCGCCGCCGCGTACTCGAACTGGCGGTCGACGACGGACGACGTGTCGGCCGCGTCACCGACACGCGCCTCGTGGGGCAGCACGACGTCGTCGAAACGCACGTCGCACAGCGGTCGGGTGATGTCGAAGGTCTGCAGGCGCTGTACCTCGATCCCGGGGGTGTCGCGCGTCACCAGGAACTGCGCCGCCCCGCGGTCGTCGACCGCCGACACGAGGAGCCAGTCGACCGTGTCGGCGCCCTCCACGAGCCCCTTCGCGCCCGACAGCACGTACCCGGTGTCCTTCTTCGACACGCGCACGCCCGCGTCGGGGTTCCAGTCGCCAGTGGCGTCGGCCACCGCCCAAGCCGCCGACTGCTCCCCGGCGACGAGGTGCGGCAGTACCTGCGCGCGCTGCTCCGCGGAGCCCGCGGCGCCGAGCGCGTACGCGACCACGTTCGTCGGGATGAAGGGCCCCGGTTGCAGCGTCTTGCCGCGCTCCTCGGCCAGGATCACCGCGTCGGCGATGCCGGTCCCGCCCGACACGCTGCCGCCGCCGTGCTCCTCCGGCACGAGCATGGCGAACCAGCCGAGCTCGCCGCCGCCCCGGAAGTAGTCGGCGCCGGGTGCCGCGCCGGTGTCGGCGAGCTCGCGCACGCGCGCCGGCGGCATCGCCGATTCGAGGTAGCGCTCGGTGGTGGCGCGCAGGAGCTCCTGGTCGTCGGAGAGCTCGAGGTCCACGCGGGCAATACCAGCCGAATCCAGCGGGCTTTGTCGAACTCGGTCCAATTGACGCACCGTGCGCGCTGTGGTCGTCTGGACGGCCATGGCCCTGGACCGCGTCGAGGAGATCGACCACGCCGCGCTCGACGGTCTCGTGGACCTGGACCGCCTCGACGAGTGGATGGCCGGGCAGGACCTCCCGGGTGCGGGCCCCGTCACCGGAGCCGTCCGGCTGCAGGGCGGGTCGCAGAACAACATCTACCTGCTCCAGCGCGGCGACACGCAGATGGTGTTGCGACGCCCGCCGCAACACCTGCGCAAGAACAGCAACGAGACCATGCTGCGCGAGGCGCGCGTGCTCGCGGCGCTGGGAGGGACGCCGGTCCCGCACCCCGAGTTCTTCGCAGCGTGCGACGACCTCGACGTGATGGGCGTGTGCTTCTACCTCATGGCGCCGATCGACGGGTTCACACCGCCCGGATCGCCTGCGTACGCCGACGACCCTGCGTGGCCCCGGACGCTCGCCGCGGAGATGGCCCGCGGCGCGGCGGCGCTCGCCCGCGTCGACCACCGGGCCGTCGGCCTCGCCGACTTCGGCCGTCCCGACAACTGGTTGGAACGACAGGTGGGCCGTTGGCGCAGCCAGCTCGACGGGTACGCGGAGCTCGACGGCTACTCCGGATCGGAGCTCCCGCACGTCGACCTCGTCGGCGCGTGGCTCGACGAGCACCGGCCTGCCGACTGTCACATCGGCATCTGCCACGGCGACTACCAGTTCGCCAACGTCATGTTCGCGACGGCCGAACCGGCGCTGGCCGCCATCGTCGACTGGGAGCTCAGCAGCCTCGGCGACCCGAAGCTCGACGTGGCGTGGATGCTCACGGCGTGGCAGGAGGCGGGCGACCCGCCCGGCCACGGCGACGGTGGCCCGTTCTGGGACGCGATGCCGACCCGGCGCGAGGTGATCGAGCTCTACGGCGAGCTGACCGGCCGCCCGATCGACGACATGCCGTGGTTCTTCGTGCTCGCGTGCTACAAGCTCGGCATCCTGCTCGAGGGCTCGTACGCGCGCGCGCTCGCCGGCCAGGCGTCCATGGAGATGGGCGCCACGTTGCACCGCTACGCGACGTGGCTCTTCGAAAAGGGCGCGCAGACGATCCGCTCCGGCGAGGCCCTGGTCTGACGCGTCGCTACTGCGTCTGCAACGACAGCTCGGTCTCGGCGACGGGATCCACGAACGGCTCGCCATCGACGTCGATCACGACGCGGTGCAGCGTGCCGGCGAAGCGGAACGGCGGGCGGTACTCGTCGATCACCGGCATGCCCATGTCGTAGCCGCAGCACAGGCTCTCGTCGGTGATCGAGAAGCGCGTGGGGGTGAAGCGCTTGATCTCGACGTTGCCGACGTCCTGGCCGTCCACGACGAGCGTGCCGACGCCGCGGTGCTCCGCGGTCTTGTCGAAGCGAAACGCGAGCGTGTGCGATCCGGGCGTCAGCTCGACGTCGGACGTCACGCGGTACTCGCGCAGTCCGGCGAAGTTGTGGACGTAGTGCAGTCGCCGATCGCGCACGAAGAACGCGTACCCGCCGAAGATCGAGCCCTGCGCGAGCAGCATGCCCTCGACGTCCCCGTCGGGGAGCTCCACGTGGGCGGTGATCGTGTGCGACCGGTTGCGGAGGTTCACCGCCGCCTCCTCGGTGACGGGCCCGCACATCGGGTAGTAGACGTACCGCGGGCGCGAGGTGTCACCCGCGGCGTCGGGACCGAAGACGCGGTCGAACGGCGCGTTGTCGATCGGGAGCACCCGGTACTTCGCCGCTTCGATCCACCAGCGCTCGATCAGCTCCCGCACCAGCTCGGGGTGCTCGGCGGAGACGTCGTGGCACTCCGACGGGTCCTCCTCGACGTCGTAGAGCTCCCAGTGGTCGTCGTCGAACGCCACGCTCTGGTCCATGATCTGGTGGTACACGACCGCCTTCCACCCGCGGTGGTAGATGGCGCGGCAGCCGAACATCTCGAAGTACTGCGTCTCGTGGCGGCTGACCGCGTCGGCGGCGAGCAGGCTCTCGGCGAAGCTCACGCCGTGGATGGGGCTCTGGTCGACACCGTCGATCACTCGCGGCGCCTCGATGCCCGCGAACTCGAGGATCGTGGGCACGAGGTCGATCGCGTGCACGTACTGGCGGCGTACCTCGCCCCGCGCCCCGAGTCGCGCCGGCCAGCTCACCACGAGCGGGTCCGCGACCCCGCCCTCGTGCACCTCGCGCTTCCAACGCCGGAACGGTGTGTTGCCGGCGACGGTCCAACCCCACGGGTAGTTGTTGTGGAGGCGCGGCCCGCCGAGGTCGTCGATGCGCGCGATCGCCTCTTCCACGGGGCGCTCGGCCATGTTCCACGGGCGGGCGTCGTTGATCGAGCCGGTCTCGCCGCCCTCCGACGACGCGCCGTTGTCGGAGAGCACGAACACGAGCGTGTCGTCGAGCTCGCCCAGCTCCTCGAGGAAGGCGAGGATGCGGCCGATCTGGTGGTCGGCGTGACTGAGGTACGCGGCGAAGCATTCCTGGAACCGCGCGAACAGCCGACGCTCGTCGTCCGACAGCGAGTCCCACGCCGGGACCCAGTCGGGACGGGGCGACAGCTCGGTCGACGGCGGCAACAGCCCCATCTCCTGCTGGCGCGCGAACGTGGCCGCACGCCACTCGTCCCATCCCGCGTCGTAGCGGCCCCGGAAGCGAGCGAGCCACTCGGGTGGCGCGTGGTGCGGCGAGTGGCACGCGCCCGGGCACCAGTACAGGAAGAACGGCTTCTCGGGCTCCGCCACCTTCAGGTCGGCGATGAACTCGATGGCGCGGTCGGCGAGATCCTCGGTGAGGTGGTAGCCGTCGTCGAACGAGCGCGGTGCGGAGACGCGATGGTTGTCGTACACGAGCGACGGCGCGAACTGGTGCGCCTCCCCCCCGAAGTATCCGTAGAAACGCTCGAAACCCCGCCCGAGCGGCCAGCGCGCGCGCGACGCGCCGAGGTGACGCTCCTCGTCGGGCGTGAGGTGCCACTTGCCGACCGCGTACGCCGCGTATCCCTGCGGGACGAGCATCTCGGAGAGGAAGCCGTGCTCCCTGTCGATGCGGCCGTGGTAGCCGGGGAAGCCGGTGACGAGGTCGGTGATGCGGCCCATGCCGACGGCGTGGTGGTTCCGGCCGGTCAGCACGCACGCGCGCGTCGGCGAGCACAACGCGGTGGTGTGGAAGTTCGTGAAGCGGAGGCCGTTCGCGGCGAGCCGGTCGATGTTCGGCGTGTCGATGTCGGAGCCGAAGCAGCCGAGCTGCGCGAACCCCACGTCGTCGAGCAACACGACGAGCACGTTCGGCGCGCCCTCCGGCGGGCGGACGGGGTCGGGCCACCAGGGCGTCGACTCGCTGCGGTACCGACCGATGACCCCTGGGAACGGGTCCCACACGCTCACGACGGACCTCCTCTGACCGGCGACGCGGGCCGCGATGAAGCCGCGAGTGTGAAGGTGATAGAGAGCATCCGACAAATTTCGTCGCAGGGGGGACCATGCCGGTAGCGGGCCAGCTCGAGCCGGGCGAGGTGAAGGCCGCGCTCGAGCCGTGGATGGCGGAGCGGCTCCCCGGCGCACGCGGCGTCCGGATCGTCGACGTGACGATCCCCCAGTCGAGCGGCTTCTCGAACGAGACCTTCCTCCTGACGGCGGCGTGGAGCGACGCCGAGGGCGACCAGGCGGTCGAGCTCGTCGTCCGCAGCCAGTCGGCGAGCAACGTGCTCTTCCCCGAGGCCGATCTCGTGAACCAGCAGTTCCGCACGATGCAGCTCCTCGGGGAGCACAGCGACGTGCCGGTCGCTCACATGCGGTGGGCAGAGCCCGACCCGGGCGTGCTCGGCCGGCCGTTCTTCGTGATGGACCGGCTACACGGCGAGGTGCCGGGCGACAGCCCGCCGTACACGACCACCGGCTTCGTGATGGAGATGGACCGCGCGACGCGCCACCGCTGGCACCGGAACGCGATCGAGGCCATGACGCGTGTGAACCGCGTCGATTGGCGGAGACACGGGTTCGACTACCTCGACCAGTCGCACCACGGCGCGCTCGGCCCCGAGCAGCGTCACAACTACTTCGATCACTACCGCCAGTGGACGACACGCGGCAACGACCATCCCGTGATCGACCGCGCCTGGAAGTGGCTCGACGCCAACTGGCCCGACGACGGCGACCACGTGGATCTCTGCTGGGGCGACGCGCGGCCCGGCAACGAGATGTTCCAGGGCACCGAGGTGGTCGGCGTGTTCGACTGGGAGATGGTGTCGCTCGGCAACAGCGAGTCGGACATCGGGTGGTGGGTGTTCCTCCAGCGCTACCACACCGACGGCAACGGCGTGCCGCTCCCCGAGGGCATGCTCGACCGCGACGAGACGATCGCGGAGTGGGAACGGCTGTGCGGGCGGCGCGCCGTGCACGTCGACTTCTACGAGCGTCTCGGCGGTTTTCACTTCACGCTCGTGATGGTGCGGCTCGCGGAAGCGCTGAACATCCCGGGGATGGCCGTCGACAACCCGGTCGCCCACCTCACGCAGCGGCTGATCGAGGCATCGTGAGCCGCTGGTAGCGTTCCGCGCCGGACGAGTCGCCCGGTGAGCAAGAGGAGAGCGCGATGGCCGCATCACTGCCCGCAGTGCTGAACGTCGACCACTTGGGAGAGGGCCGGTACTCGGCATCGCATCCGGTCGACGACCCCGAGGGTCGCGACATCGTGTTCAGCGGCCAGATCCTCGCGCAGATGATCATGGCCTCCGACCATGCGTGCGAGGGCGCCAAGGACGTCAAGTCGATCCACGCCATCTTCGCTCGTGCGGGCACGTACAGCGGCGGTCCGATGGAGCTCCAGCTCGAGTCGATGCACTCCGGTCGCGCGTGGGGCAGCGACACGATCACCGCGTACCAGGGTGACCGCCTGCTGTCGCGCGGTCTCGTGCTGCTGAACGCCATCGAGCCCGACCTCATGCGCCACGGTCCCGAGATGCCCGACGTCCCCGGGCCGGAGTCGCTCCCCACCGACCGGGGCGGCACGGAATTCGCCGGGATCGAGAAGCGCACCGTCGACGACCCCAAGGCCACCGCGCCCGACGGCGCGCCGGCGCTCGCCTTCTGGATGCGCAACCCCGAGTCCTACGACTCGCACGCCGCGAACCAGGCGATCCTCGCGTGGTGCCAGCCCGGCTCGATCATCGGGTTGGCGATGCGGCCGCACGGCGACGTCGTGAACATCGGCGAGGCGCACCGCAGCGTGTCGACCGGCGTGATCGCGCACACGTGCCACTTCCACGAGCGCTTCGACGTGGGCGAGTGGCTGCTGGTCGTGCAGGAGGCCACCTACGCGGGGCGCGGGCGGGTCAACGGCAGCGGCGCAGTGTTCACCCAGGACGGTCAGCTCGTGTCGACGTTCTCGCAGGACAGCATGGCGCGCGCGGTCGAGGGCCCGCTCGATCCGCGCCGGTCGATGTAGATGGCGGACGAGCTCGTCCGCGTGGAGCGCGACGGCGACGTCGCGCTGGTCACGCTCCAACGACCGGAGGCGCGAAACGCGATGAACGCGGCGCTCGCCGGCGCCACCTGCGACGCGCTCTCGGTGTGCCAGGATGCCGGCGCCATCGTCATCACCGGCGCCGACCCCGCGTTCTGCGCCGGCCTCGACCTCCGGAGCCTGGGGACGGACGACATGGGCGACCTGCCGCCGTTCGTCGCGTCGGTCGCCACGTCGACCGTGCCCACCATCGCCGCGGTGAACGGGCCGGCGGTCACCGGTGGGTTCGAGCTCGCGCTCGCGTGCGACTTCATCGTGGCGTCGGAGCGCGCCGCGTTCGCCGACACGCACCTGCGCGTCGGCGTGTTCCCCGGCCCCGTGCTGCTCGACCTCCCGCGCCGCGTGGGCATGGCCTGGGCGCGGGAGATGTCCCTCACCGGCAACTTCGTCGACGCGGAGACTGCGGGCCGCATCGGCATCGCCAACCACGTGGTGCCGCACGACGAGTTGCTGCCGCTTGCGCGGTCGCTCGCGCACGCGATCGCCGAGCAGGATCGCGGCATGGTCGCGGCGGTGCGCGCCGCGTGGGACGCGACCACCGGGCTGCCGATCACCGACGCCCAGCGGATCCATCTCGAGCACGCGGCGCGGAGCTCGTCCCACCATTCGGGCGCCGAGATCGCCGCGCACCGGGACGCGGTGCTCGCCCGGTCGCGCGACCAGCGCACGGCCAGCCCGTGAGCGACCGGCTCGCCGGCCAGGTCGCGATCGTCACCGGCGCCAGTCGCGGCATCGGCAAGGCGATCGCCGAGGCGTTCGCGCGCGATGGCGCCGCCGTCGCGGTGGTCGCCCGCACCGAGGAGGTGTGGGACGACCGGCTCCCCGGCACGGTCCACGAGACCGTCGCCGCCATCGAGGCCGAGGGCGGCCACGCGGTCGCCATCCGCGCCGACTTGTCGCAACCCGAAGACGTCGAAACGCTCGTCGACCGGGCGCGGCGCGCGCTCGGGCCGATCGACATCCTCGTGAACAATGCCGCCGTCACCGTGCCGGGCAGGCCACCCGGCGCCGAGCGCCCGGCCGCGCCGCGCCCCCCGCATCCCGCTCGAGCGGAGCCGCGCGCCGCCGCACGCCCCGAGGGGATCCCGGCCGGGTCGTTCCTCGACTTCCCGCTCCGCGGGTACCGGCTGCACTTCGAGGTCGGCCTCTTCGCGTCGTACCGGCTCATGCAGCTCGTGCTGCCCGACATGATCGTCAAGGGCCACGGCGCCATCGTGAACATCAGCTCGCTGGCGGCCTTCGTGCCCGGCGAGGGCCCCTACGAGCACCCCGGGCGACCGGGCCCGATCGCCTACGGCGGCAACAAGGCCGCACTGCACCACCTCACGCAGTCGGTGGCGGTCGAGATGGCGGCGCACGGCATCGCGGTGAACGTGCTGTCGCCCTCGGAGCCGGTGCTGACGCCGGGCAACCTGGTCGCCGCGGCGGGCGAGACGAACTGGGCGAGCCCCGAGGAGTTCGCCGAGGCCACGCTGCGCGTCGCCCTCGCCACCCCCGACACCATGACCGGCCAGCTCCTCTGGAGCGACGACGTCCTCCACCCCGAGCTCGGCCGCCGCGGCTGGCTCCGCTGACCGTTCTGGCGTCTTTGAGTGGGGCTATAGCCCCACTCAAAGACGCCAGAACGGAACTAGAGCGAGCGGAACGCGCCGCCGTCGGCGAGGATGGTGGCGCCGTTCACGTAGCGGGCGGCGTCGCTGGCGAGGAACAGGCAGACACCCACCATGTCGCGCGGTTGACCGATGCGCTTGAGCGGGTTCATCTCGGAAGCGCGCTCCACCGTGCCCGGGACCCAGTGCTTGGTGACGTCGGTGTCGTAGGGGCCCGGCATCGCGGTGTTGGCGCGGACCTTCGGTGAGTACGCGCCCACCAGCCCCAGCGTCAACGCGTTGAGCCCCGCCTTGGCCATCGCGTACGGCAGGTCGAACGGCTCGGGGCGCAACGACCCCGCGGTGGTGACGTTGATGATGCACCCGCCGTCGGCGTCGTGCATGCGCTTGCCGACGAGCACGCTCAGCCGGAACGGGCCCCGCGCGTTGATCGCGTGCGTCTTGTCGTAGAGCTCCTCGGTCACCGAGACGAGGTCGGGGTACACGGGCGAGCTGCCGGCGTTGTTGACGAGCACGTCGCAACGGCCGAAGTGCTCGTACACGGTGTCGGCGAGCCGCTCGCTGTCGTCCCAGATGCTGGCGTTGTACGCGACCGGGAGCGCCCGCCGACCGCTGGCGGCCTCGATCTCCTTCGCCGCGGACTCGCAATTGTCGAGCTTGCGGCTGGCGATCACCACGTCGGCGCCTGCCATCGCGAGCCCCTCGGCCACGGCCCGCCCGATGCCGCGACTCCCGCCCGTGACGATGACGACCTTGTCGGTGAGATCGAACAGCTCGGCCGGCGTCTCCATTCGGTCCTCCCTGGTCGTGGACCGGTGCAGCATAGAGGTACGGGTTACGCACCCACCCGCTTGCGGCCTTGCGGGAACAGCGACGCGAACCCCTCGTCCCGGATCGCGTCGACGAGCACTCCCACGACGCGTTCGGACGACACGGGCAGGCGCAGGTTCGCCTGCGCGCGCCGGCACAGCACCGACACGTCGTACTCGTCGGACACGCCCGACGCACCGTGGAGTTGCTGCGCGGTGCGCATCGCGGAACGCACCACGTCGGCGGCGTGCACCCGCAGCGCGAGCGCGTCGGTGCGCGCACCCGCGCCGAGCTCGGCGACGCGCCAGATCGTGAACAACGCGAGCTCTGCGAGCCCGGCGGCGGCGACGAGGGCGTCGGCCACCTGGAACTGCACCGCCTGGAAATCGGCGATGCGCTGGTCGAACTGGCGGCGCGTCCGGACGTGCTCCGCCGCGAGGTCGACGGCGCTCTCGACGTACCCGAGGACGGTCACCGCCGACAGTGCCCACGCCGTCGTGGCCGCGGCGTCGATTGCGACTGGCGCGTCGACGGGCTCCAGCGCCACCGGTACCGCGAACGGTGCCAGGCGCGAGCCGAGCCGCGGCCCGGCGACGGTGGCGCGCCACGCCCGTCCCGTCACGTCCACCGCGAACGGTGCGTCGAGCACGTCGGCGTGGTCGACGAGTGGGTCGGCGGGGTCGACGAGGGTGACCGCGCCCCCGCCGGCCCGGCACAGCGTCGCCTCGACCGGCCACGGCAGCGCCACCCGCCCCGCTTCACGGCACAGCGCGAACGCGGCCAGCGCCTGGTCCGCATCCTCGAGCGGGTCGATGTCGAAGGCGCCGAGCGCGCGCAGGGCGTCGGCGGCCCGCTGCCGTTCTCCGGGGTCGCGCTCGGCGTCCCGCGCGAGGTCGACGCCGCCCACGTCGGCGAAGGCGCGTCGCGCCGTCGCGCCGAGCTCGACGATGTGGTCGGGGACGACCAGGTCCATCACTCCGGTCGATTCCGCTCCGGCGTCCCCGCCGTCCGGCCACGCCTCCGCTGCATCTCCATCACTCCGGTCGATTCCGCTCCGGCGTCCCCGCCGTCCGGCCACGCCTCCGCTGCATCTCCATCGGGGGTGAACCCCTCACCCGCGCCCGAGGGCGGCGCGACCGACGATCATGCGCTGGATCTCGATGGTGCCGGACGCGACCGTCGCGGCCTGCGCGTAGCGCCAGTGATCCTCGACCGCGCCGTGGAGGGTCGCGCCGCTCCGCGCGTCGCGCAAGCTGGCGCCGTCGAGCGCCTGGAACAG
This sequence comes from Acidimicrobiia bacterium, assembly GCA_035623515.1. Taxonomy (GTDB): domain Bacteria; phylum Actinomycetota; class Acidimicrobiia; order IMCC26256; family DASPTH01; genus DASPTH01. The sequence goes on along the minus strand of DASPTH010000194.1, from coordinate 9,911 downwards.
GGTCTCGGCCACGAGCTGGTCGGTCTGGGTGACCGCGATCCGGGCCGCGCTGGCCTCGGTGTCGGCGGGAGTGCCCTCGGCCTGGAGGTGCACCACGCGGTAGGCGAGCAGCCGGGCGACGCGCACCGCGATCAGCGCCCGCACCCACGCGGCGCGCACCGGTGCGGGCAGCGCGTCGAATCCGTCGCCGAGCTCCTCTTCGACCTCCGACAGCAACCGGTCGCACCGGGCGTAGCGCGCGATCCCCACGCGCTCGAACGTGAGCGCGTGCCGGATCACCTGCCAACCGTTGCCGACCCCGCCGAGCACGGTGCCCTCGTCGACGAACACCTCGTCGAAGAACACCTCGTTCAGATGGTGCGGCCCGAGCGAGCTGCGGATCGGCCGCACCGTGATACCCGGACTGTCCATCGGCACGAGGAAGAGCGTGATGCCCTCGTGCTTCTTCTCGCCCATCCCGACGCGCGCGGCGAGCACACACCACTGCGCCATCCCCGCGTACGACGTCCAGATCTTCTGGCCGGTGATCTGGAAGCCCCCGTCGACCGGCGTCGCTCTGGTGGTCAGCGACGCGAGGTCGGACCCGGCGTCGGGCTCGCTGAACCCCTGGCACCAGATCACCGTGCCGGCGGCGATGGCCGGCAGGTGCAGCGTCTTCTGCTCATCGGTGCCGTACGCCTGGATGGCGGGCCCGACCCAGTTCAGGCCCATGTACTGCGCGCCGCGCGGCTCGTGGTGCGCCCACATCTCCTCGCGCACCACGGTCTGGTCCCACACGGAGCCACCTCTCCCGCCGTACTCCTCGGGCCACGCCAGGGTCAGGAGGTGGTCGGCCGCGAGCCGCGCGCAGAACCGCTGCGCGATCTCGAGGTCGCGTGGGTCGTCGGTGAACGCGCCGAGGAAGTCGGCGGGTACCTCGCGGGCGATGAGCGACCGCAATTCGGCGCGCAACACGTCGGCGTCGGGACCGAACTCGTAGTCCATCAGGGCTCCCAGCCGGGGTCGCGACGCTCGGCGAACGCGCGCGGGCCTTCGACCGCGTCGGGGTGTGCCCAGTGCGCCTGCACCGCGTCCCAGCCCCGCACCATCCACGGGCCGATGACGTCGGTCTCGAACTGCCGGAGCACGCGGCGGGTCTCGCGGACGGCGGCCGGCGAGCTGGCGGCGATCGCGCTCGCGAGCTCGTGCGCACGATCGAGCAGCCGGTCGGCCGGTACCACCTCCGTGACCAAGCCGAGGTCGAGCGCGTGCGCCGCGTCCCACCGCTCGCCGCGCCCGAGGAGCGCCAGGCGGTACAGGGCGCCCAGCGGCACCCGCAAGGCCAACGACACCGGCTCGATACCGCTGACCTGTCCGACGTTCACGTGCGGGTCGACGAACCACGCCCGCTCACTCGCGATGGCGACGTCGGCGTCGGCGACGAAGTGCAGTCCGCCGCCGGCACACACACCGTTCACCGCCACGACCACCGGCACCTCGAGGCGGCGTCCCGGCACGAACGCGATCTCGTCGTCGAGGCCCTCTCCCGCGGGACGGCGCTCGCTGCTCAGGTCGCCGACGTCGAATCCTGCGCAGAAACCCTCACCCGCGCCCGTGAGCACGACACAGCGCACGTCGCGGTCGTCGCGCGTCGCGGTCCAGAGCTCGGTGAGCTCGCCGCGCATCGGCCAGTCGAAGGCGTTGCGCTGCTGGGGACGGTTGAGCGTGACCGTCAGCACGTGCTCGTGCCGCTCCACGAGGATCGTCGACCACTTCGTCACGACTGCCGCACCTCGAACGGAACCGCGACGTGGTCGGCGCCCAGGGGGTCGTGCGCGGGGTTGTCGAGCTCGCGGTCGAAGACGCGGGTTACCGAGTTGCCGGCGAGATCCTCGAGCATGCCGTCGGCGACGACGGCGTGCCGTCCCGGTTGCCACGGTGTCGCCGGAGTGAGGCGCCATCCCGACTCACCCTCCGCCACCGACGCCCGGCCCTCGATGGGATCGCCGCCCGGACCGGTCACGACCAGGCAGTGTTGCAGGAGCGCGTGGTCGAGGGGACGGTCGAAGTCGACGCGCAACGCCTCGACGGTGCCGGCCGCCGGCACGTGGAGACGCCACGCGCGCGGGTCGACGCGCGACCGCACGTCGCCGCCGACCTCGTAGCGCCGTCGCGCGGCATCGACGAGCGGCAGCCCGAGGGCGTCGGTGAAGCCGGGGTCGACCACGACCTCCACCGGCACCCCCACGCGCAACGGGTACCCGGCCTCCTCGTGGGGCGCCAGCCCGCGTTTGATCCGCGCGGGGTCGAACAGCACGGTGACGCGGCGACGGTCGGGGTCCCAGAGCTCGGGGTCCATCGGCAGCAACGCCGCGGCGAGCGGCGCGCCGGTGTCGGCGTCCACGAGGTGCACGTGCGACTCCACGCGCCCCTCGCTCATGGGTGCGGAGAAGTGGAGGTACAACCGCAGGTGGTTCCGCGGGATCTCGGGTGCCGACGGGTGGATCGCCAGGACACGAGTCGACGGACCGGCGCGCGGAGCCGGCCGGGTGATCGTCAGCGGCGGGACGTCGTCGAGGTCGGTGCCCATGACCGTGTACGACATGCCGTCGACGAAGGGGAACCGCGGGACGAAGCTGATGGCGTCGCCGTCGGCGTGGAACTCACCGTCGACGGGCGCGAGGTTGCTCGTGCGCGCCGCCCCCACCAGCTCGGTCGGGTAGACCCGCAGCGTGCTCGACTCGCGCGGCGGCAACCCGACGATCCGCAGGCTGTCGGTGCCCCGGAAGCGCGCCCAGGCGAGTCGCAACGATGCCGTGCGGTCGGGCTTCAGAGCGACGCGGTCTTGAACGAGCGCAGGTGACGCTTGCCATCGTCGTCGCGCTGCATCGCCAGCACGTAGTCGCGGTTGAAGTTGGCGAGCTTCTTCACGCCCGGGATGCTGATCTCCTCACGCGGGACGCCCCGTGGCTCGCGAGGCTCGGTCAGACCAACCTGGGTGTCGATGTTGCGGCAGTTGATCTTCATCATGGGATGCGTGCTGTGCGCGATGAGCAGGTACTCGTCGCCCCCTTGCTCGAACGAGACGATGTCGAGCGGCTGGTTCATGGCGCCGAGCTCGGCCACTGTGCGCCCGGTGGCGTGCGGGGTGTCGCCCATCGCGTCGAGGGAGAAGTGCACCAGCGGCGTGCAGGTGTAGCTCGCCAGGATGCTGTGCCCGTTCTCGTAGGGGACGAACGTGCGGATCGGGGCCGCGGTCTCCCACTTGCCGTGCGACACATGGAAGATCTCGAGGCTGTGCTCGGCGACGTCGCCGGTGAACGGGAACGGGATCCGGCGCAGGTGCGACGAGAACTCCTCGTTCGACATGCCGGCGACCACGAGCATGCCGTCGACGTACGCCAGGTCGGTGACCGTGGCCGTGCGCGCCGGTGAGCGCTGGAACCGCAGCTTGTGGCCGCGGATCTCCACCTCGTCACCGTCGGGCGGGTCGGCGAACTGCATGTCGAGCCGCTCGTCGTCAGTGGGAATGGCGTTGGCGATCGCCACTTGTGAGCACGCGATGTCGCGCAGCGGGACCTCCGAGATCGACCCGCTGCGGTGGTCGATCTTCACGATGACGGGAATCGCGGCGTCGCCGTGGCCGCGCATCACCGAGAGGTAGATGTTGTGTGTCCGCGGATGCACGTCGAGGTCGCGCACGCTGACGTCGTCGACGCCACACCCGAGGAAGGCGGCCAGCCGGGCGTCGAGGTCGTCGAGGTCGAAGGCGTCGACTTCGGCGTCGTCGCCGTCGTCCGCCACATCGATCGCGAGGATCGTAGCGTTCGCGTTGTCGGCGACGAACAGGACGTCGTCGGGACCGAACGCGATCGGCCCCACCGAACCGACGACCGGTGTCCCGACCTGCAGACCGTGCTCACCCATGACCGATACCTCCCCGTGGCGGCGTTCCTGCGAGCCTAGGCCGCCCGGCGCGGTCACTCGACCGGCAGCTCCACGTCGACGTGGCCCGTGGCCATGATCGCGTCGTCCTGGTTGCGCATCTCCACCTTCACCGTCACGAGGTGCTTGCGCCGCCGCTCGACACGGGTGTCGACCACTTCGCCCTCGAGGAACGTCGCGTCGCCCGTGAAGGCCGGGTTCCGGTAGTTGGCCTGCGAGTGGGTCACGAACCCCCACTCGCCCGCCCACGCCGCCACGAAGTCGAGGACCCACGCGCCCATCGAGGCGCCGTAGCCGTACCCACGGCCCATACCGACGTGACGGGCCCACTTCGGCTGCAGGTGCCCACGTGACGGCCCGTAGTACGCGCCGTCGGTGAGCTCGGGGTTGACGCGCTCCATGCGGCGGTCACCCTCGAACCCCGACATCTCCTTCGTGTAGCCGAGCTCCTCGGCGCGGACCGTGCTCGGACCCTTGCCCATCGCACCCCACACCGTCATCGGATACGACCGCCACTCGGTGGCGAGGCTGGCGAGCGAGTGCGGCCCGAGGACGTTGGTGACGAGCTCGTCGCCCACCTGCACGGAGCCGAACAAGCGCTTGTCGTGGCGCAGATCCTGGATCTGCTGGATGAACCTACCCTTGACCTCCTCGAGCTCCATCAGCTCGTCCTCGCTCCACTCCTTCTCCTGCGGCTCGTCGAAGACCTTCTTCTCCTTCGCCCGGCGCACCACGTAGCGGATCGACGTGGACCGTTGGAGCGCGACGCGCTCGCCGTTCTGGTTGATGTAGAGCGTGTCGCCGCGCTGGAAGCACGTGGAGCCGGCGAAGCTCGTCTCGCGCACCTTGTAGTCGAACGGCATGCGATGACACACGAGGTGGTCCCCCGGATAGATGCGCGGCCCGAAGAACCACCACTCGTCACCGCCGAAGATGAGGTGCGAGTTCGGGATCTTGCCCACCTGCGCGGGCGAGCAGCCGTGGCTGGTGTCGGTCGCCACGGTGAACGACTGCGGCGCCACGATCGTGCCGAAGCGGCTCTCGGCGGCCCACCGCTCGTCGTAGTGCAGCGGGTTCGGGTAGTGCATGCCCTGCACGAACCGGCGGATGTCGTTCACCGCGACGGGTTCCTTCAGCTCGCCGGGCTCCATCGGCACGCCCATCCACCGGTCGAGATCGGAGACGTCGAGCTCGGTGATCTCTTCGGTGTCGTCAGTCATCGGAGCTTCCTTTATGTTGCACTCGTTCGCTGCGGCGCAGGGTACCTGCGCCGCGGTCGCTCACTCGTTGGCGAGCGAGCGCGGCTCCTCCGTCGCTGCGCTCGCCGCTTCTCGCAGGCGGGCCTCGACGAGCGCCAGCAACTCGGGGTCTCGAACCTGATGTTGCACTCGTTCGCTGCGGCGCAGGGTACCTGCGCCGCGGTCGCTCACTCGTTGGCGAGCGAGCGCGGCTCCTCCGTCGCTGCGCTCGCCGCTTCTCGCAGGCGGGCCTCGACGAGCGCGAGCAACTCGGGATCTCGAACCTTTGTCTCGCTCTCGGTCATGGGGATCTCGCCGTCGTCGAAGAAGAGCACCTTCTTCGGCACCTTGTACGCCGCGACGCGCTCGCGCAGGAAGCCACGGATGTCGTCCTCGGTTGCGTGCGCGCCCTCCTTGAGCGTGACCGCGAGCACGACGATCTGGTCGAGCCGCGGGTCGGGCACGCCGACGACCCGGGCGAGCTTCACCGGCTCACACGCGCGGAGCTGCACCTCGAGCTCCGCCGGCGACACGTTGGCGCCCCCGGTCTTGATCATCTCCGTGCGCCGTCCCGTGAAGTGCACGTACCCGTCGTCGTCGAAGTACCCGGCGTCGCCGGTGTGGAAGAACCCGTCGGCATCGAAACATTCGTCGCGGTTCATCTTCACGTAGTGGTCCATGAGGGTGGGGCCGCGGATCGCGAACTCGCCGTCCTCGTCGGGGCCGAGCGCGACGCCGGTGTCGGGGTCGACGATCCGCAGCTCGTAGCCCGGGAGGAGCCGGCCCATGCTGCGCTTCACCGCCTCGCGCCCGGCGTCCCACGCGTGGCCCATCACCGCGGTGTTGGTCTCCGACAGGCCGTAGCTGACGGTCATCTGCCACGACGTGTCGCCGTCCACCGTCGGATGCCGCGCGAACGCCGACTTGCCGTAGACGCACCGGAGCGACGACAGGTCGGTGGTGAGCCAGTCGGGGTGCTCGGTGATGGCGGCCGTCTGGTGGGGGAGCGAGTACGGCTCGGTGACGTGTTCGCGTGCCATGAGGCGCAGCGCCTCTCCCGGCTCGAACGTCTCCTGCATCACCCAGCACGACCCACCGGCGAGCGACGCGCCCATCGCGGTGATGAAGCCAGCCGACCAGAAGATCGGGAGCGCCGTCCACAGTCGCGTCCGCTCGTGACGGCCGAAGTAGCGGCGCTGGAACCAGAACTGCAGCGCCGGGCCGCGGTTGGTGTGGAGCATGCCCTTCGGGCGATCCGTGGTGCCGGAGCTGTAGATGATCAGCCCGTGGTCGGACTCGTGCACCTCGGCGAGACGGCCGTCGAGCGCCGCGTCGCCGACATGGTCTCCCGACGCGAGGAACTCGTCCCACGACCGGTCGCCGACCGCGGCCACCCGTCGGAGGTAGGGGAACTGCGTGCGGTCGAGCGCGGTGGCCTCGGCGGCGAACTCGCGTGCCAACAGCCGGGTCTGCGTGAGCAAGACGGAGATGTCGGCGTGGCGCAGCAGGTACTCGAGCTCGGGGAGCGGAGAGAACGTGGAGAGCGGGACGGCCACGGCGCCGGCCATCGGCGCGCCGAGCAGGGCGGCGACCGCCTCGGGCCGGTTGCCCATGAGCACGCCGACGCGTGCCCCCTTCCCGAGGCCCGAAGCAACCACCGCCCTCGCGACCCGCCGCGCTTCGCGGCGGACGTCGCCGTAGGTCCACCGCACCGTGGTACCGCCTCGGAGCGGGTCGTCGAACACGAGCGCCTCGTTGGCGGCATAGCGGGCGCACACCTCCTCGGTGAACGCGCCGATCGTGCAGGCGCCGATCCAGTCGACATCGGACAGCGACGGCCCGCGCAACGTCGTCATCGCGACGCACGCTACCGAAACCTCGCGGCACGAGGCCCGGTATGTTCTGTGCGCATGGCGACGCCCGTCCCCATCCCGCGCACCATCGGAGAAGTGTTCGACTCCGTCCTCGCCACTGATCCCGACCGGGAGTTGCTCGTCACGCGGTCGGGTCGGTACACCTACGCCGAGGTCGATCGTGTCGCGAACCGTGCCGCACACGCCCTGGCGTCGTTCGGCATTCGCCCGGGCGATCGGGTGGCGGCCGCGCTCCCCAACGACAACTACGTGGTCGAGGCGTTCCACGGCGCGATGCGACTCGGCGCCATCTGGGTGGGCGTCAACCGTGCGCTCGCGCCGCCCGAGAAGGAGTACCTCCTCACCGACTCGGGGTCGTCGCTGCTGCTCTGCGACCCGCCGACGGCCGAGCAACTCGGGCCCCTCGACGGCGTGCAGGTGGTCGTCGCCGGTGAAGGCGAGGCGGGTGAGGTCTGGGCCGAGGCGATGCTCGGCGCCGACGACGAACCCGTCAATGTCGACATCGACCCCCACGCGCCGGCGGGCATCGCGTACACGAGCGGCACCACCGGCTACCCGAAAGGGGCTGTGCACAGCCAGTACAACCTGCTGATGCCCGGCGCGGTGCTCGTCGCGAGCCGCGGCTACGGCCCCGACCTGCGCAAGGGCGATTCGCTGCCGCTCACGATCCTCAACATGCAGGTGCTCACCACGCTGCTCGTGGCGCAGGCGGGCGGTTGTTCCGTGATCATGGATCGGGTCGACGCGCCCGGGATCGCGGAATGGATCCGCGATCATCGGGTGAGCCTCTGGAACGGCCCGCCCGCGACGCTCCACTCACTCGCCCACGACGACACCATCGATCCCGGGGACCTCGCGTCGCTCACGGAACTGTGGACCGGCGGGACGGACTGTCCCGAAGCGATCCGGAGCGCGTTCGAGCAGAAGTTCGGCCTTCCCGTGAGCGCGACCTACGGGCTGAGCGAGGCGCCGACGATCGTCACCATCGACGGGCGCGACGGCGGTCACGTCGCCGCTGCCAGCGGCCGGCCGCTCCCGCACCTCGCCGTGCAGATCGTCGACGAGGAGGTGTGCGTCGGTCCGACGAGCGACGGCCCGTGGGCCGGCGCTTACCACGTCATGCTCGGTTACTGGCACCGCGACGACGCGACCGCGGAGTCCCTCGCCGGCGGACTGCTCCACACCGGCGACCTCGGCGAGCTCGACGACGACGGCTACCTCCACATCAAGGATCGCAAGAGCCTCGTGATCATCCGCGGCGGCGCCAACGTGTACCCGGCCGAAGTCGAACGCGTCGTACACGAGATCGACGGTGTCGTCGCGTGCGCGGTGGTCGGCGTCCCCGACGAGCGGCTGGGCGAGCGCGTCGTGGCGGCGGTGGAGCTCGCGCCAGGCGCGAACGTGACCGCCGAGCAACTCACGCAGCACTGCCTCGCCAACCTCGCCAAGTACAAGGTGCCGGAACGCTGGGTGTTCGTGGACAGCTTCCCGCGCAACTCCATGAACAAGATCCAGCGTCGCGAGCTGGCGCCCTTGTTCGAGGCGTGACGCGATCTACGCGGCGATTGGTGGTGCGCGTCGTCGTCTTCGTCGGTGCCGGCCAATGACGTCGGGGGATGGTTCGGTGGCCTGGTAGGTGCCGTCGGGGCGTCGTTGGAGCCCCCAGCCGCCTTCGTGGCAGAGCATGTGGTGGCGTCTGCAGAGCAGACAGCAGTTGGCGAGGCTGGTAGGTCCGCCGTGTTCCCAGCGGATGAGGTGGTGGGCGTCGCACCAGGCGGTGGGCCGGTCGCAGCCGGGCCAGACGCAGCCGCGGTCGCGGATCTCGAGCGCGTGGCGCAGCGGCCCGGTGACGAGGCGGCGGCTGCGGCCGAGGTCGAGCAGCTCGGAGTCGCCTCGCATCAGCACTCGGGCGACCGCGCAGTCACAGGCGAGGCGCCGGGCGGTGTCGAAGGGGACGGGCCCCACGTGGTCGAGCTCGCAGCGGATGCGGCGTGGGTCGCTGGGCAGCTGGCCGCTGGCGGTGAGGTGGTCGATCACGACGTGGAGTGCGGTGGCGGGGCGTCCGCCGGTCCGGGCGCGGTCGAGGTAGGCGCGGCAGATGTCGGCGAGGCCGTCGTGGCGGCGTTGCGCGAGGCTGCGGGGCGGTTCGGGACCATCGGTGCCATCGGGTGGGGCGGCGCGCTCGAGCGCTTCGAGCAACAAGGCGGTGGTCTCGGCGTCGAGGTCGCCTTCCACTGCGCCCATCCCCTGGAGGGTGACGCGGACGTGGAGGTTGCGGGCCTCCTGGTGGCCGCGCCCGGCGGGTGCTCCCACTGCGTCGTCGGCGGCGGCGCGCCAGTAGCGGGCGGCGACCGCGAAATCATCGGCAGGCAGGTCGCGGGCGGCGTCCAGCAGGGTCTGTTCGTTGGCGGCGTATTCCTGCTCGCGGTGGCGGATCATGGGGGCGAGCACGTCCAGGTGCGCGCACGACACCTCTCCCGACGCCACCGCGGCGCCGGTGGCTTCGTGCTGGTGGCACAGCCGCCCCATGGCGACCAGCCGGGACGCGTGTGCGCGGCACACGGGTGCCCGATGCGCCAGGTACGCCCGGGGGCTGGCCGCCCCGAGGACCGCCCAGTCGAGATGAGCGTCCCATTCGCCCACCCGGGCCACCACGGCGGCCTGGAGCCGCTCGATCACCCCCAACAGCTCGACGAGATGCTCGGTGCGGCTCTGGCTGGTCCACCTCGACCAGTCCTGCCCCGCGACCTCGGCGGTCGCTGCCCGGATCCGCCCCAACGGGTCACTCGGGTCAGTCGGGCCACTCTGGTTACTCCGGTCACTCCGGTCACTCCGGTCACTCCCGAACATACGTTCGATGCTACGCCACCCCGAC
>DASPTH010000190.1:0-22237 GCA_035623515.1 Acidimicrobiia bacterium | reverse complement strand
CGGACAGAAGCGCCGCCTGGCGCTCGCGCTGGCGTGCTCGCGCAACCCGCGTCTCCTGCTGCTCGACGAACCGCATGCCGGTCTCGACGCCGAGGGGCGCGCGGTGCTCGACGAGATCGTGCGCGCCGCGCCGGCCGAGGGCCGGACGGTGCTGATCGCCTCGCACGAACTTGACCGGGCGCGGGCGCTCGTGCACCGAGAGGTCGTTCTCACGAGCGGCCGCGCCGTCCTGCCACAACCGACGGGCGCACCGACGTCGCCTCCGCAGACGGTGGACGTGGCCTGATGGCGTTGTGGCGCGAGGTCCGGTTGGTTGCCGGCAAGGACCTCCGGATCGAGGTGCGATCGCGCGTCACATCGCAACAGATCGCACCCTTCGGGCTGATCGTCCTCCTGCTCTTCGCGTTCGCGCTGGATCCGGACCGAGGCGTGTTGCGGCGGGTCGCGCCGGGGCTCTTCTGGATCACGGTGCTGCTGGCCGCGCTGCTCGCGGTCTCCCGCGCGTTCGCGATCGAGGCCGACAACGGCGCTCGCGACGGGCTCCGGCTGTCGGGTCTCGACGGCCCCGCGCTCTTCCTCGGCAAGGGAGCCGCCATCGCGGTGCAACTCTTCGCGCTCGAGGCCGTGCTCGCCGCCTGCGTGGTCGTCCTCTACGGGGTCGAGCTGAACACCCTCGTGCCGCTCTTGCTGGCCACGCTGGCCGCGACCATCGGTGTCGCCGCCACCGGTACGTTGTACGGCGTGCTCGCAGCCGGGCTGCGAGTGCGCGAGACCCTCGTCCCGGTGCTGCTCCTGCCGGTCGTGGCGCCTGTGTTGCTCGGCGCCACCCGCTCCTGGGAGGCCGCCATCGACGGCGTCCCATCGGACGCGTGGCCGTGGGTGGCTCTGCTCGGGGTCTTTGCCGTGCTGTTCACGGCGATCGGGATGCTCGCCTTCGGGCCGCTCCTGGAGGAAGCGTGAGGTGGACCAGAGACTGCTGAGGCCAGGAGTGGCGAGAGCGCTCGGTTGGATCGCCCTCGCCGCCCTCGCGGTGCTCGTGATCTTCGGGCTGTTCGTCGCGCCGCCCGACCGCATCCAGAGCGACGCGCAGCGTCTCATGTACCTCCACGTGCCTGTCGCCTGGGTCGCCTACCTGGCCTTCGGCATCACTGCCCTTGGTTCGGTGCTCTGGCTCCTGCCACGCACGCGGTCGCCGGTGTGGGACCGCCTCGCCGGTTCCTCGGCGGAGATCGGGGTGATCTTCACCGCGCTCACCCTCGTCGACGGCTCGCTCTGGGGCCGCCCGGTGTGGGGTGTGTGGTGGGCGTGGGACGCGCGGCTCGTCACCACCGCGGTCCTGTTCTTCCTGTACCTGGGGTACCTCGCGTTGCGTCGCATCCCGAGCTCGCCCGAGGCGCGTGCCAAGCGGTGCGCGATCGCGGCCTTGGTGGCGTTCGTCGACGTTCCCATCGTGCACTTCTCGGTCAACCTCTGGCGGACGTTGCACCAGCAGGGCACCGTGTTCAACGACCAGCTCGACGCGCACATCCACGGTGTGATGGCGTTCACGCTCTGGTTCGGCGTCTTCGCCTTCACGCTCGTGTACGTGTACTTGCTCGACAAGCGTTACCGGTTGCTGGTGCTCGACGAGGACCGCGAGGAGCGTGAGGTGCAGCAAGCGATCGCGGAGCGGTTGGCCGCGTCACCGGTCCCGCCCGCGCCCCCTACACCGCCCGTCGAAGTCGGAGCGCCCCGATGAGGTTCGCCGAGTACGTGATCACGGGCTGGGCGCTCACCGGCGCCACGTTGGCCGTTTACTGGTTCTGGATCGTGCGGCGCACCAGGCGCGCCGAGCAGTCGTTGCCCGACGGCGAGGTCGAGTGACGACGCTCGCCGCGCCACCAGCCCCGCCGCCCACCCCGCAGCGGCCCCGGAACCGCACTCGGTACGTTGTCGCCGTGGGCGGCTGCGTGTTCGCGGTCCTCGCGATCATCGTGCTCGCGGTCGTGCTCTCGCAGAACGTCATGTACTTCCGCACCGTCACCGAGGCGGTGCACAACCGCGCCGACGAAGGGACCTCTCGTTTCCGGCTCGCCGGCGCTGTCGTCGACGGCACCGTGCACGCGACCGCGACCGGCGTGCGGTTCGAGATCACCGACGGCAAGCACACTGTCACCGTCGACCACACGGGAGACCCACCCGATCTGTTCAAGGAGGGCGCCCCGGTCGTGTGCGAGGGCCACTGGGCGAGCACGGCCCGGAGCGCACCGTTCGACTCCGATCGCATCCTGATCAAGCACGGCAGCGACTACGAGCCCCCGAAGGTGGACACGAGCAAGCGCAGCACACAGTGAAGGCCGCGCTCGGCTACGCCGCTATCGCCATCGGTGGGAGTGCATCACTCGTCGGCGTCGGCGCGCTCCTCGCGGGGTTGCGCATGCACGACGCCTTGCTGCTGCGTATCGGCCGTCGCTGCGTGTTCGTCGTCTTCGGCGCCGCACTGGCGGCGGTCGCGGTGATGGAATGGGCGCTGATCACCCACGACTTCTCGCTCAAGTACGTGGCGGAGAACAACGCGCGCGGCACACCGCTGCTGTTCAGCATCACGGGACTCTGGGCGGCGCTCGCGGGGTCGATCCTCCTCTGGGCGGTGATCCTCGGCGGCTATCTCGCGTTCGTGACTCACAAGTTCCGGCGCCGTGCGCGCGATCCGCTCGTCGTCGTCGCCACCATCACGGGACTCGTCGTGGCGCTCTTCTTCTTCGCGCTCATGCTCGGTCCGGCGAACCCGTTCACCACGCTGTCGACGGTCCCGGTCGACGGTCGCGGACCGAACCCGCTGCTGCAGGACCACATCTTGATGGCGTTCCACCCGCCGATGCTCTACCTCGGGCTCGTGGGCTTCACCGTCCCCTTCATGTTCGCGATCGGCGCGCTCGTCACGGGTCGCTTCGGCGAGGGTTGGCTCGCCGACACTCGCCGCTCCACGCTCGTCGCGTGGGGGTTCCTCACCATCGGGATCATCCTCGGCGCGTGGTGGAGCTACGAGGTGCTCGGATGGGGCGGCTTCTGGGCGTGGGACCCCGTCGAGAATGCGTCGCTCCTGCCGTGGATCACAGGCACGGCGTTCATCCACTCGGTGATGGTGCAGGAGCGCCGCGGCATGCTCCGGGTGTGGAACCTGTCGCTCGTCATCTCCACCTTCTGCCTCACCATCCTCGGCACGTTCCTGACGCGCTCCGGCGTGATCGATTCGGTCCACGCGTTCACGGAGTCCGACATCGGGCCGTGGCTCCTCACGTTCCTCGGGGTTGTCGCCATCACTGGCATCGGCCTGCTCGCGTGGCGCGGCGATCGCCTCCGTGCGCCCGGCCGCATCGACGCGGTGGTATCGCGCGAGTCGGCGTTCCTCGCCAACAACCTCCTCTTCGCAGGCTTTGCGTTCGTCGTGCTGCTCGGGACCGTGTTCCCGCTCATCGCCGAGGCACTCCGCGGGACACAACTTTCGGTCGGCGAGCCGTACTTCGACCGGATGACCACGCCGATCGGTCTGGCGCTGCTCTTCCTGATGGCGGTCGCGCCCGCGTTGCCGTGGCGCGCGACGAGCGGGGAGGTGTTGCGACGACGGTTGCTCGTGCCCGCGTGGGTGGGGGCGATCACGATGGTGGTGGCCGTCGCGTGCGGTGCGCGTGGCGTCGCCGAAGTGCTTGCCTACGGCCTGGGCGCTTTCGCGACCGCCGGCATCATTCGCCAGTTCGTGCTCGGCATGCGCGGCCGCCGCCGCGCGCTCGGCGAGTCGCGCACCGTCGCACTCGGTCGAGCCACCCGCTCGAACCCGCGGCTGTACGGCGGACTGATCGTGCACTTCGGTGTCGTGCTCATCGCGGTCACGCTCGCGGTTTCGTCGGCGTACGGCGCGAACCGTGAGGTCCATCTGAAGCGCGGGCAATCGGCCGTCGTGTCCGGCTACACGCTCACCTACCTCGGGACGCACGTCGTCCCCACCGAACAGAAGACCACGATCTCGGCCGACGTACGCATCCGGCGCGGCGACCGCGACCTCGGCGTGTACGCCCCCGCGATCTCCACGTTCCCGAACAGCACCGAGGGGATCGGCACGCCCTCGGTTCGCACCGGCCTCACCGAGGACGTCTACCTCACGCTGGTGTCGTCGCCGACCAACGGCCGGATCACGCTCGGTGTGCGCATCAACGTGATGATCCTGTGGCTCTGGATCGGCGGCGGCTTCATGGCCCTGGGCACGATCCTCGCCCTCGCGCCGCGCGTCCGGCGGCGCCCCCGGGCCACCCCGGTCGCATCCGGGGAAGCCGGGCTCGAGCCCGAACCGGCCGACGCGCTCGAAGAGGTGCCGGCGTGAAGCACCCGGCCCGATGGATCGCGCTCACGGCGGGTGCCGTCGTCGTCGTGCTCGGTGTGATCCTCGCGCTCAACGTCGGGAACGACCCGGAGCTCGAGTCGGAGCAGAACCGCCTCCTCGGGCACGCGGCTCCCGCGTTCAACCTCCAAACGCTCACCGGCACCCACGTGAGCAGCGCGAGCCTCGCGGGGAAGTCGGTCATCGTGAACTTCTGGAACACGTGGTGCATCCCCTGCCGCCAGGAGCTGCCCGAGCTGAAGAAGTTCTACGACGCGCATGCCAGCGACCCCGACTTCGCCATGGTGGGAATCGTGCGCGACGCGCAGGCGAGCACGAGCGCGATTGCCGAGTACGTGAAGGACGAGCAGATGGGTTGGACCATCGCGCTCGATCCCGATGCCCGAGCCGCGCTCGACTTCGGTACGCGTGGGCAGCCCGAGACGTTCGCGATCTCGCCACAGGGTGAGATCGTCGGCTTCCAGATCGCGCGCGTCACCCGTTCCAATCTCGAGAAGATGCTCGACTACGCGCGCGGAGCCACCTGATGCGCCGCTACGGTCCGTGGATCGCGCTCTTCGTCGTGGTCGGTGTCGTGCTCGCGATCCTGCTGTGGCCGGGTGGTGGGCAGAGCGCGGCGGCGCGTGCCCACGCACTCGCGTCCGAGCTGAAGTGCCAGGAGTGCCAGGGCCTGTCCGTCGCCGACAGCAACGCGCCGACTTCGGTAGCGATCCGTGCCGACATCAAGCGACGCATCGCGCGAGGACAGAGCGACGCCCAGATCCGGCAGGTCTACGTGGACCGCTACGGCGAGCAGATCCTGTTGTCGCCGCGAGGGTCGGGCCTGGGCCTCATCGTTTGGGTGCTTCCCGTCGTCGCAATCGCACTCGGCGCTGCCGGGATCTGGTTCGCGCTCACGCGGGGGCGCCGGGAGCCGCGCCTGCACGCGAGCCGGGCCGACGAGGTGCTCGTGGATCGCCAGCGTGGAGCCCACACATGAGTGCCGACCGCGAGCAGCTCGAGGGCGAGCGTGACTTCCTGCTGAAGTCACTCGACGATCTCGAGCTCGAACGTGAGAGCGGCGGGATCGACGAGGCGTCCTACACGGAGCTGCACGACGACTACACGGCGCGTGCCGCCGCCACGATCCGCGCGCTGCGCGACGGTGTCGACGCCCGGCCGAAGCCACCACGCGTGCCGGTGCGGCGGCGCGTCACGATCATCGCCGTCATCGTCGTGTTCGCACTCGTTGCCGGCGGCGCGCTCGCGGCCGGACTCGGCGCTCGCTTGCCCGGTCAGACGTCGTCGGGCAACTCCCAGGTGTCGGCCACGTTGAGCCCGAGCGACAAGGCGTTGGTGCAACAGATCATGAGCCTGCAGAAGCAGGTGAACTCTCAGCCCGACGACTACGACCTGCGCCTGCAGCTCGCCGACGCCTACGCCAACAACAACGATCTCCCGAACGCGCTGAAGCAGTGGGACGCCGCGATCAGCATCGATCCGAACCGCCCGGAGGCACACGCCCTCGCGGGACGGGCGCTGTACCTCGTGTCGGAGCAACTCACGAACCGCACGCAGCAAGCGCAGCTGGTGAGCGAATCGAAGGCCGCGTTCGACAAGGCGATCTCCGTCGACCCGAACTATCCGGACGCGTACTTCTACCGCGGCATCCTCGAAGGCGCCACGAACGAGCCCCAGGCGTCCCTCGCGGACCTACAGACGTATCTCGACAAGGCGCCGACCGGCCAGTGGGCGCAGAACGCGCGCGACGCGCAGGCGAGCGTTCGGGGAAAGCCTCAGTCGCCGTCGACTACGGTCCCGACCTCCCGCTAGAGCGAACGACCAGGAGCACCCAGATGGCAGAGCCCCCCGCCTTCGAGATCGACGACAGCAAGGTGTACCGCGCAACGGTCACGACCGACCGCGGCACGATCGTGATGGATCTCGATCCCAAGCTCGCGCCCAACACCGTCAACAACTTCGTCGCCCTCGCACGTCAGGGCTATTACGACGGCCTGACGTTCCACCGCGTGGTACCAGACTTCGTGATCCAAGGTGGCTGTCCGGACGGCAACGGCCGCGGCGGCCCGGGTTACCGGTTCGCCGACGAGAAGGTCCTGGGCGAGTACACGCTCGGCGCGGTCGCGATGGCGAACGCGGGTCCGAACACGAACGGGTCGCAGTTCTTCGTGTGCATCGACGACTGCACCCGGAAACTCGACAAGGCCTACAACCTCTTCGGCTATGTCGTCGACGGCATGGATGTCGCGGTCGCCACCCAGGTGGGTGACCGCATGCAGAGCGTCGCCATCGAGGAGATCGACGCCTCGCGCTGATGTCCGACAACGGCCTGTTCGGGCCCGAGAGCGTCGCATGGCACATCCACGCCGACCCCGTCATGCTCATCGGCGGGATGCGCGCGCTGCTCGTACAGGCGCTGGAGCCGCGGGCGATGGCCGCCGTCGACCAGCACAGCAAGTTCCGCGAGGACCCGTGGGGGCGACTGGACCGCACGACGAAGTTCGTGATGGACACGATCTACGGCGACACCGCCACGGCGGAGGCTGCGTGCGATCGGGTGCGGAAGGTGCACGCGCGCATCCACGGGATCGACCCGGTCACGGGCCTTGCCTACGCGGGCAACGACCCTGATCTCCTGCTCTGGATCCATGCCGTCGAGGTGGAGTCGTTCGTGCTCGTGTACCGCACCTACGCGGGCCGGCTCTCCGACCAGGACGCCGATCGGTACGCGGTCGAGATGGCCCGCGTGGCCGAGCTCGTCGAGCTGCCGGCCGGCATGGCTCCGCAATCCATGGGTGAGGTGCGCGAGTACCTGCGTTCCGTGCGTCCCACGTTGCAGGCGACGCCCGCCGCGTTCGACGGACTGCGCGTCGTGCTGTTCCCGCCGATGGCACCTCAGTACCGGCCGTTGTGGGTGATCCCCACCATGGCTGCGGTCGCGATCCTCCCGCGCTACGCGCGAAGGATGTACCGGCTGCCGTGGCTCCCGGGCGCCGCGCTCCCGGTGCGGGCGGCGATGTACCCGCTCAGCCGAACGCTGAACCTCATGACGCCGATCCCACCGATCGTTCGCGCGGCCCACGAACGCGTCGCCGCCTGACGAACCACGTCGCGACACCACCGAGCCGGCTGATCACGAAGACCGCGCCGAGCAGTTCGTTCGAGACATCGAGCAGCTCGAGCCCCGACACCAAGAATGTAGGGTCTTCGCACCATGAACGTCACGGCGAGGACCGACTACGCGGTGCGGGCCATGACCGAGCTCGGGGCTGCCGACGGCGCGCTGGTGAAGGCAGACCGGATCGCCGAGGCGCAAGGGATCCCGCGCCACTTCCTCGACAACATCCTGAACGACCTGCGCCGTGGCGGCCTCGTCGCCACCCAGCGGGGTGCCGACGGCGGTTCCCGGCTCGCGCGGCCGGCCGACGAGATCACGCTGGCCGACGTGATGCGGGCCATGGAGGGCCCGCTCGCGGCGGTGCGCGACGTTCGCCCGGAGAACCTCGCCTACGACGGCCCCGCCGAGTCGCTCCCCCAGGTGTGGATCGCCGTGCGCGCCGCGCTGCGCAACGTCCTCGAACGCGTGACCATCGCCGACGTGGTCGCCGGAAAGCTGCCGCGCTCGGTGGAGAAGCTCCTCGACGATCCCGAGGCCTGGAAGCCGCACTGACGCGCTACGCAGAATCGTCTCTCCTCGTCGTGCTCGGCTCGGGCGGGATGATGATGCGGTTGCCGCGGTCGAACGTGAAGTAGTTCCACACCCAGTTCACGAGCACCACCAGCCGGTTGCGGAAGCCGATGAGGAACACGAGGTGCAGGCCGAGCCAGCTCAGCCAGCCGAGCGTGCCGCCCAGCCGGATCCGGAACGGGAGCTCGGCCACCGCCGAGCGGCGGCCGATCGTGGCCATGGAGCCCTTGTCGACGTAGCGGAAGCGCCGGATCTTCTTGCCGCGTTCCCGTCGCAAGATCCCGCGCGCGACGTGACGCGCCTGTTGCATGGCCACCGGCGCGAGCTGCGGGTACGGGCGACCGCGGCGATCGCGCGCCGCGCCGAGGTCGCCGATCACGAACACCTCCGGATGGTCGGCGACCGTCAAGTCGTCGCGCACCTCGATCTCGCCACGCTTCGACTGCGGCAACCCCAGGCGGTCCGCGAGTGGGTTCGCCTTCACGCCCGCGCACCAGATGACGGTCTTCGTCGCCAGGCGTGTGCCGTCGACGAAGCTCACACCGTCGGCGTCGACGGCCGTGATCATCGCGTCGAGACGAACGTTCACTCCTCGGGCCTCGAGCTCGCGTCGCGCCTCGGCCTGCGACTTCGGTGAGAACGCGCCGAGGAGGGCGCCCGTCCCCTCGACGCAAACGACCTCCGCACGCCCGATGTCGAAGCCGTGGAAGTCGCGTGCCAGCACCTTCGTGAACAGCTCGGCGAGCGCTCCGCACAGCTCCACGCCGGTCGGCCCCCCTCCGACCACGACCACGCGGAGCTCGCCCTCCTCGACGAGCGACGGGTCGCGGTCGGTGGCCTCGAACCGCTGGAGCACCATGCTGCGCACCCGGGTTGCGTCCTCGAGCGACTTGAGCGGGAGCGCGTGCTCGCGCACTCCGGGAACTCCGAAGTCGCTGCTCACGGCCCCTGCGGCCAGCACGAGGTAGTCGTACGCGATCGGATCACCTTCGGCGAGCCGAACCCGACGGCCGTCGAAGTCCACACTCGCGACGCGCGCCATGTGGAACTCGACGTTCGAGTACCCGCGCACGACGCCCCGCACGCTCGGCGCGATGTCGTCGGGCCCGATGCCCGCGGTCGCCACTTCGTACAGGAGCGGCGAGAACGTGTGGAAGTTGTGCTGGTCGATCAAGGTGACCTGGGTGCGCGTGCCGGCGAGCGTCCGGGCCGCGGTGAGACCACCGAACCCGGCACCGATGATTACGACGCGCGGAGTCGTCACCATTGCAGTATTCCCGCGATCACGGCGTAGCCTGCGAGGAAACGCTGCGGTCGATTACGAGGAGCACGTCATGGCGGAGAGCGTCGGGCCCACCACGCCCATCGAGCTCGTCGAAGCCGTCTATGCCCGGTACGGCCGGGCCCTGGCCGACGGACGGCGCCGTCTCGGGCGTCCGCTCACGTTCGCCGAGAAGGTGTTGTTCGCGCACGCCGACGATCCCTCGACGGTGGGCACCGACCGCGGTGTCGACTACGCCGACTACCGGCCCGACCGGGTCGCCATGCAGGACGCGACTGCGCAGATGGCGTTGCTCCAATTCATGACGGCCGGCCTCCCGCGGGTCCAGGTGCCGACCACGGTGCACTGCGACCACCTCATCCAGGCGCGCGTCGGCGCCGACATCGATCTCGAGAACGCGCTCGACGTCAACTCGGAGGTGTACGACTTCTTGCGCACCGTGTCGGCGAAGTTCGGCGCCGGGTTCTGGAAGCCGGGCTCCGGGATCATCCATCAGGTGGTGCTCGAGCAGTACGCCTTCCCGGGCGGGATGATGATCGGCACCGACAGCCACACGCCGAATGCCGGTGGCCTCGGCATGGTCGCCATCGGCGTGGGCGGCGCCGACGCGGTCGACGTGATGGCGGGATGGCCGTTCAACACTCGCGTGCCGTTGCTCATCGGCGTCCACCTGCGTGGCTCGCTCTCGGGTTGGGCGGCCGCCAAGGACGTCATTCTGAAGGTGGCCGGCATCCTCACCGTGAAGGGCGGAACGGGCGCGATCGTCGAGTACTTCGGCGACGGCGCCGAGTCGATCTCCGCCACCGGTAAGGCGACCATCTGCAACATGGGCGCGGAGATCGGCGCCACCTGTTCGCTGTTCGGCTACGACGAGCGATCGGCCGCGTATCTCAAGTCCACCGGACGCGAGGCGCTGGCCGACCTGGCCGACGCGCACGTAGAGCACCTGCGCGTCGACGAAGAGGTCCTCGGCGAGCCCGAGCGCTACTTCGACCGGGTCATCGACATCGACCTCGACGAGCTCGGTCCCCACCTCGTCGGCCCGCACACGCCCGACCTCGACCGGCCGATCACCGACGTCGGCAAGGCCGCGCACGAAGAAGGCTACCCGGTCGACATCAGCTATGCCCTCGTCGGATCGTGCACGAATTCGTCGTACGAGGACATCGGACGCGCCGCGCACGTCGCGCGGCAGGCACGCGCGGCAGGGCTCACCGTGAAGTCGCCGCTGCTCATCACGCCCGGCTCCGAGCAGGTGCGCGCCACCATCGAGCGTGACGGGCTGCTCGAAGACCTCGAGGCGATCGGGGCGACCGTTCTCGCGAACGCGTGTGGCCCGTGCATCGGACAGTGGCAGCGTGACGACATCGAGCCGGGCGAACGCAACACCATCGTCTCGTCGTTCAACCGAAATTTCCCGGCGCGCAACGACGGCAACACGGCGACGCTCTCGTTCATCGGTTCGCCGGAGACCGTCACCGCGATGGCGCTCACCGGGAAGCTCGACATCGATTTCGTGCACGAGCCCCTCACGGGCGCCGACGGGAGCCCGGTGCTGCTCCAGCCGCCGGAAGCCGACGAGCTGCCGGCCAAGGGATTCGACCCCGGCGAGTCCGGGTTTCTCGCGCCGGCCGACGACCCCACCACGGTCGAGGTGATCGTGAAGCCCGACTCCGAACGGCTCGAGCTGCTCGAACCGTTCCCCGTCTGGGACGGTCGCGACTACACGGGTGTGCGGGTGCTCCTGAAGGCGGTCGGCAAGTGCACGACCGACCACATCTCGCCGGCCGGTCGGTGGCTGCGGTACCGAGGGCACCTCACCAACATCTCCGGCAACCTGTTCATCGGTGTGAACAACGCGTTCGCCCCCGGCGGGCCCGGCCTCGGTATCGACGTGCGCGACGGATCGGAGAAGCCGTTGCCCGACCTCGCCCGCGAGTACAAGGAGGCCGGCATCCAGTGGGTGGCGGTGGGCGACGAGAACTACGGCGAGGGCTCGTCGCGTGAGCACGCGGCCATGGAGCCGCGCTACATGAACGGCGTGGCAGTCATCGTGCGTTCGTTCGCGCGGATCCACGAGGCCAACCTCAAGAAGCAGGGTGTGCTCGCGCTCACCTTCGCCGACCCCGCCGACTACGAGCGGGTGTTCGCCGACGACACCGTCGACATCGTCGGGCTCGCCGATCTCGCGCCGGGCGAGCCCGTCACGGTGGTGTTGCACCACGCCGACGGGACCACGTACGAGATCAGCACCACGCACACGATGTCGGAGGAACACATCGCGTGGTTCCGCGCCGGGTCGGCCCTCAACGTGCTCCGGGGGACGTGACCGCTGGTCGCGATCGTGCTCTTCGATCTCGACGGCGTTGTCCGTCGGTTCCCCGGTAGTGCCGCGTGGCCGGAGGTGCCGGCCGTCGCGTTCGCGCCCGGGCTGCTCGACGAGGCCGTCACCGGCCGGATCACCGACGAGGAGTGGCGGGCCGAGGTGCTGCGCCGTCTCGGGAGCGAGTCGGCAGCGTCCGTCGCCGCCTGGACCGCGTCGTGCGGGGAGGTCAACGACGCGGTCCTGGAGCTCGTGCGTGAGGTTCGCGGCGGTGCCCGCGTGGGGCTGCTGACGAACGGTACGTCACGGCTCGCCGCCGATCTCGAACGGCTCGGAATCGGCGACGAGTTCGACGTGATCTTCAACTCCGCCGACCTCGGCGTGGCGAAACCCGATCCTGCGGTGTACGAGATGGTGTGCCGGCTGCTCGACACCCGGCCGGACTCGATCTTCTTCGTCGACGACTCACCGTCGCACGTCGACAGCGCCCGCGAGGTGGGTCTCGCCTCCTACCTCTTCGTCGACGCGCTGCTCCTCGCCGACGTCCTCCGCGCGGAAGGACTACTCCGGGCCTGACCGCGCCCGACCCGTTGCCTACGACACGCGTTCCAGGGTGACGATCGGGATGGTGCGCTTGGTCTTGGCCTGGTACTCGCCGAACTGGGCGACCCGCTCGACCGCGTATTCGAACAGCCGATCGCGCTCGTCGGGAGGTGCGACGTGCGCGGTTGCCGTGAACTTCTCACCGCCGAACTCGACTGTAACGGTGGGCTGCGCGACGAGGTTCCGGAACCAAGCCGGGTTCGCGGGCGCGCCGGCGTACGACGCGATCACGAACAACGTGCCGTCGGCGTCGAACGCTGCGAGCGGCGTGACGCGCTCGACACCGGTCTTCGCACCGGTCGTGGTGAGGAGCAGCAGTGACGTCGGCCCGAACTCGAGCCGGTTCCCGTTCGCCCGGAACTGCTCGATCATCTGCTGGTTGAAATTGTTGCCTTCGGTCATCGGGATACCGCTTTCCGTTGGGTGTCGGTGGGCTCGGCGCAACAGAACCAGCTCGCGGTGAGCCGGGGCCGGTCGGTCGTGCAGCTCGCGAGATCGACCGGGGGGAGCCCGACCGAAGCCCGCACCATGGCGTACGTGGTGCCGATGCTGTCGTCACGCTCCACGCTGGCCTCGACGAGCGCGGCGAGCTCCCGTTGCAAGGCGTCGATCGAGGGGTCGTTCGCCCTCCACGCGTATGTGAGCCGGTCGTCGTCCCACGCGCCGAGGAATGCCGTGAGGTCCGGATCGTCGAGGAGCAGCGATCCCTCCGGGAGCAGTAAGCGGATCGTGTACTGCACGGGGTCGACGCTCGCGACGAGGTCGTGCTCGGCGACGAAGTCGAGCAGCGCGACGATGTCGTCGCGCACCGTCCACGGTGTGAACGGGAGGAACGACGGTCGTACGTCGATCTGGTGCGCGCGCAGCAGAGCGACTGCACGCGCGGCGTCGGCGGCGGTGTGGCCCTTGTTCAGTCGCCGGAGGATGTCGTCGTTGAGCGACTCGAACGCCGACACCACGAAGAGGAGCCCCGCGTCACGCAGCTCACCCCACAGGTCGGCGTGTTCGATCACGTGCTCGACCTTCGTGGTGCAGTCGAACGTGAGGAATGGGTGACGCTCGTGCATCGCATGCACGACGCGGCGCGAGTGCGGCGGCGCGTTGAGGAAGTCGGGGTCACCGAAGGTGATGTGTCGCGCGCCGGCGTCCACGAGCTGGTCGACGTCGGCGAGCACCCCGGACTCGTCGGCCACGCGGACCCGGCCGTCGTAGACGACCGGTACCGGGCAGTGACGGCAGCGATGGGCGCACCCTCGGCTGGCCTCAACCGAGCCCACCAGCCGCAGCTCCTCGCCGACGGCGAGGCGCACGTAGCGGTCGAGCGGGGGCAGCAGGTCGCGGGCCGGCGTGGCGCGGTCGGGACCCGGGTGCGGCCGGCCGAGGTGCACCGGCACGGAGATCGGCGCACCCTCGACCCATCCGACCAGCGCGTCCTCGTACTCGCCCGCGATCACGGCGTCGACGACGTCGCGGCACATGGTCGCGTACAGCCCGTAGCAACAGGTGGGCGCGTGGACGTCGCGCGCGAGGTCTCGCGCGAGGCGCGTCGCCGTGTGCATGGGGACCGAGAACGCGACGCGTTCGGCCCATGCGGCGAGCGCCGGGTCCCACGGGTCGATCGACGTGTCGAGCACGCGCACGTCGTGCCCGCGCGCTCGGAGTCGAGCCGCGGGACCCGCGAGGTTGCCGGGCTGGTGGCCGAGCTCGTACGTGGCAACGAGCAGGACGCGCACGGCTTCCACGCCTACGATCGCGTGGGCGCGACGCGATAGGTGCAGCGCCGCCCGCCCGCGAGGAGGTGCTCGGTGCGCTCGACGGTCACGTCGTGGCCGAGGGCATCGCCGAAGAGGCGCAGCTCGGCCGTGCAGAAGCCCGCGCACGATTTCGCGGCGTCGCAGATCGGGCAGTGGTGTTCCACGAGGAGGTAACCGTCACCGTCGGGCACGACCTCGGCCATGTACCCCTCGGAGGTGCGCAGCGTGGCGAGCGCGGTGACGCGCGCCCGGATCGACGGCGCGCCGCGGCCCATGAGCGCGCGGTCCATGAGCGCGCGGTAGGCGTCCAGCTGCTCGTCGGTGCGGGCGTCGATCACGCGCGCCAGGCCGTCGTCGCCGAAGGCGTCGCGGATGGCGTCGACGATCTGGACGGTGAGCTCGCCGTGGCGGTCGGGGAAGTGCCGTCGCCCTGCGTCGGTGAGCGACCACCGGGCGGCCGGGCGGCCGGGGCGCGCCGGGGCGGTCGCGCTCGGAGTCACGAGCCCTCCACGCTCGAGGGCACCGAGGTGCTGGCGGACGGCGGCTTCCGTGAGACCGAGATCGGCAGCGAGCGCAGCGGCGGTGGCCGGCTCCAGCAGCTTCAGGAGCTCGAGCACACGCCGGCGTGCGGGGGTGATGCGCACGTCGGTCACTTGACGGAGGCTAGCGGGTTTCGCAAGTATCAACTTGACAAATGCGCCGACACGGCGCAGAGTATCGCAAGTACAACCTTCTTTTATTCGGAGGCGCGATGAGCGTGCACGCGGGATCCCTCGAGGAACTCCAGAAGACCGGCCGCCTCCTCACGAAGATCGCGTCGTTGCCCGTCGTCGTCTTCTGGGACGGCGAGCGCGCGTACGCGATCGAGGACCGGTGCCCGCACATGGGCTTCCCGCTCCACCAGGGGACGGTGGAGTGCGGCCTCGTCACGTGTCACTGGCACCACGCCCGCTTCGACCTCGCGAGCGGGTGCACCCTCGATCCCTTCGCCGACGACGCGCGCGGCTTCGACGTGGCGATCGACGGCGACGACGTGCTGGTCGCGGCGCGCGACACCGGTGACCCCGTCCCGCACCTCCGCCGCCGCCTCGAACAAGGACTCGAGGACGGTCTGACGCTCGTGATCGCGAAGTCGGTGCTCGGGCTGCTCGACGCCGGCGAGGAGCCGGGCAACATCGTGCGCGTCGGCCTCGACTTCGGCACTCGCTACCGGGCGGGCGGCTGGGGCGCGGGCCTCACCGTGCTCGTCGCCATGGCCAACATGCTCCCGCACCTCGACGAGGCCGACCAGGCGCTCGCGCTCACACACGGTCTCGTGTTCGTGTCGCGCGACACGCGCAACCAACCTCCCCGGTTCGCCCTCGATCCGCTCGACGACGGTGTCGACCCGGCGCGCCTGGGTGAGTGGTACCGGCGGTTCGTCGAGACGCGCTCGTCCGACGCCGCCGAGCGCTCGCTCACCACCGCCATCGCGTCGGGCGCTCTCACCGAGGTCGAGACCATGATGTTCGCGGCGCTGACGGACCACGTGTTCATCGACGGCGGGCACACGCTCGACTTCACGAACAAGGCGTTCGAGGCGTTGGGTTACGTGGGTGCCGACTCGGCGGCCACCGTGCTCCCCACGTTGGTGCGCGAGACCACGTCGGCGTCGCGCTCGGAGGAGGGCGGCGAGTGGCGCAACCCGCACGATCTCGCGGCGCTGGTGCGGCGCGCCAACGACCGCATCCCCGACGCGTGGGAGGAGGGTGCCTTGTTGCGGCGGGGCACGGTCTTCGCCGAGCCTCAGGTGGCAGAGCTCGGATGGCAGTTGCTGACCGACGACCCGGAGGCGGTCGTCGACGCGCTGCTCGGAGGCGTGGTGCAGGGCGCGACGGGCGAGCAGCTCGGACGCGCGGTTGCCTACGCCGCCGCGTTGCGCATCGTGCGCTTCCACACCCAGAACGACCACGCCGACTGGAACTCCGTCCACCACGCGTTCACCGCCGCGAATGGCCTGCACCAGGCCCTCGTCCGCAACAGCACGCCCGAGCTCCTGCGCGGCCTCGTGCACGGCGCGCTCCGCGTCTACCTCGACCGCTTCCTCAACGTCCCCGCCGCCCGTCTCCCGACCGCCGAGTCGGGCGACCTCGCCGACCTCGAGGCGTGGTGGGACGTGCAGGGCGGAGTGAACGAGGCGGGCGCCATCGCCTACGGGTACCTCAGCGACGGTGGCGACCCCGCGCGCCTCGTCGCCACTCTGGGGCACGCGCTGCTGCGCGAGGACTGTGGCTTCCACTGGTACCAGGTGGTCGAGGCCGGCGTCCGCCAGCACGCGGCGTGGCCGGCCGGCTCGGAGGAGGGGAAGCTCGTGCTCACCGGCATCGCGCGCTTCCTCGCCGCGCACACCCCCACACGGCGCGAGATGTCACGCGTGGTCGACATCGCGGCGCGCTTGCGCCGTGGAGAAGAGCTCTACGAGGACACGACCACGTCGAGCGCGGCGTAACCGGATCGGAGCGCCGTCTCCACCGCGTCGGGCGTGTCGCCGCGCGCGAAGAGGAAGCCGAGGTAGCGGTCGCCTTCGGGGAGAGGCACCACCCGCCGACCGCGTGGCACCGTGATCTCGAGCCCGGTCACGCCGGGAACCGCACGTGCGGCGTCCTCGCCGTGCACGGCTTCGAGCACACCGGCACGCGGGATGGGGAGCATCATCACGCCCGACGCCGCCGCCTCGCGCGCGAGGTCGTCGAGCGGGAGCCGCAACGCGTGCCGGAGGATGAGCTCCTCGAGCGCGATACCGGCACCGAAGCGCAGCGTGCGCGCGCAGAGTCCGCCGATCGATCGCGCCGCGATCTCGATCACCCGGATCGCGCCCGTGCCGTTGCCGCCGACCCGGAGTTCGGCGTGGATCGGGCCTTCCGTGAGGCCGACGGCACGCCCGGCGCGGGCGGTGAGGTCGACGACAGCGGCGATCGTCGCCGGCGGCAGGCGCGACGGCGTGACGTAGATCGTCTCCTCGAAGTACGGGCCGACGAGGGGGTCGGGCTTGTCGAAGACGGCAAGCGGCTCGAGGTCACCGGCGCGCAGGAGTCCCTCGACCGCGACCTCGACGCCGGGCACGTACTGCTCGACGAGGAGCGGCGGGGCGGTGATCGCGAGGATGCGGTCGGCGGCGGCGCGCGCGGCGGCCGCGTCGTCGGCGCGGATGACGCCGCGGCTCGCCGACAGGCCGACCGGTTTCAAGACGCACGGGAAGCCCACGTCACGGGTTGCGGCAGCGAGACCGTCGGCGACGTCGTCGACGATCCGGAAGCGCGGCTGGGGCACGTGCGCACGCGCGAGCTCGTCGCGCATGGCTGCCTTGTCGCGGGTGGCGGCGACTGCGGCGGGGTCGCTGTGTGGGAAGCCGATGCGCTCACCTGCGAGCGCGGCAACTTCGACGCCCGGGTCGTCCACGGCCACGACCGCGTCGAGCGGCGAACGCGCGTGGAGGTCGAGGATGGCTGCGACCGACGCTTCGATGTTCGCCATTGGGACGAGGAGCGCGCGATCGCCCATGTCGTCGGCCAGAGCTTGGCGCTCCTCGGAACCGACCACGACGTCGACGCCGAGCCGCGCAGCCGCTCGCACGAAGTCCGTCGCGCGGTATGTCGACGTCGGGAGCAGGAGGAGCACACGGGCCACGGACCTATCATGGCGCGCATGACCGAGGAGACCGCGAGCCCGATCCTCACCATCGACCCGGACGCGCTCGCCAAGGTGCTCGAGGTGCGCGCCGGCGAGGCCGATCCCGATTCGCTCGTGCTCTGGGTGGAGGTGAACGGCCAGCAGGCAGGTGCGTACACGTACCTCATGGAGTTCCGCACCCAGCCCGAGCTCGACGACGACGTCGTTGTCCAGCACCACGACGACCTGTCGGTCGCCGTGCCGGAGTCGAGCGTCGAGTCGCTGCGCGGCGCGACGCTCGCGCTGAGCGGCGGCGGCATGGTGATGCAGAACCCGAACCGCCCGGTGCCCATGTCGCCCGCGGTCGGCACCGACCGTCCGCAGGCCGACCTGTCGGGTGAGGTTCCCCAGCGGGTGATCCAGGTGCTCGACCAGGAGATCAACCCCGCGATCGCGGCGCACGGCGGCTACGCCGAGCTCGTCGCCGTCGAGGGCTCGATCGCCTACCTGCGTCTCTCGGGCGGGTGCCAGGGCTGCGGGCTCGCTGCCGTCACCCTCAGCCAGGGAATCGAGGTCGCCATCCTCGACAGCGTCCCCGAGATCACCGAGGTGATCGACGTGACCGACCACGCCTCCGGCGCCAATCCCTACTACGAGGCGGCCAAGAAATAGCCGGTTTCGGCGTCTTTGAGTGGGGCTATAGCCCCACTCAAAGACGCCGAAACGGAAAGTGGGTCAGAAGCGGCGGGCGTCCTCGGCGGCGTACTGCGCGACCGTGGTGTCGGCGGCGGCGTGGCGCTTGATCGACTCGACGATCTCGGGGAGTTGCGACGCGGGGAGCGCGCACGTCATCTCCGCGGGCGGCATGCCGGTGCGCACGCGGCTCAGCGCGCAGCCAACGCTCGCCGCGGGCACGCCCTCGTCCTTGGCGACCGCCACGATGTGGCACTGCGGCTTGCCCTCGATGCGCAGTCCCGGGATCGAGTCGGACAGCACCATGAGCTGGCGCCCGGTGACGCGGAGGAACACGACGTCGGGGTCGACCGGCGTCACCGCGAGCGGCCCGTACGTGATCGCGCCGGGCTTCTCGTGCACGACGGGGATCTGCGGGACGACGTCCATCGTGACCCAGCCCGACTCGAGCAGGGCGGCGACGTCGGAGTTGCCGGCCACCTCGTCGAGGGCCTTGAAGCCGTGCGTGACGCTGCCCACGCTGCAGTTGGCGTGGTCCTCGGCGACGGTGCTGAACGTTTGGTCGACGGCTCTCATCCAGAACACGCACCCGGCGGGCACGCGACCGGTGCGACCGTCCGGCAGTGCGTCCGGCATCGGTTCCGCGAACGGCGCGACACCGGCAGGGGGCTCCGCCGAGAAAGTGATCGCGAGCGGCGGCGCCGCCAGGTGGAGCGCCGACTGGAGCTCGGACGCGAGCTCGGACCAGTTCACCTCAGGCATGTGTGGAGCTTACCGAGCGGCTCGACTCCCGAATCTCGCCTGCTCGGCCGCGAGGTCGAGCGGTTGCGAGACTGCGTTGTGCTCGTACTCGCCCCACTCCTCTCGAGGCACGCTCCAGAGCACCTCGAACTCGATGCCGTCGACGTCCTTCGCGTACAGCGACTTGCTCACGCCGTGGTCGCTCTCGCCGACGAGCGCGCCCATCTCGAGGAGCCGCACCCGTGCGTCGACGAGGTCGTCGATCGTGGCCACCTCCCACGCGAGGTGGTACAGGCCGACACCGCCGTGCTGGGGACCGGGTGCGTCACTCCCCACCGAGAACAACGCCAGGTCGTGGTGGTTGTCGGACCGGCTCGCGCGCAGGAAGACGGCTGATCGCCCCATCTCGCCGACGACCTCGAAGTCGAGCGCCTGCTGGTAGAAGGCGGACGACCGTTGCGCGTCGCGAACGTAGAGCACCGCATGGTTCAGGGTCTTGACTGGGATCATGTGGTTCGCAACCTCCTGAGTCGTTCGACGATTCCCGGGAAGACCGCGAGGAACCCGTCGACGTCGGCGTCACTCGAGCACCAGCCCACGCTGGCGCGCAACGAGTGGTCGGCGTCGACGCCCATGGCGGCCAGCACCGGCGACGGCTCGAGCGCCTCGCTCGAGCACGACGAGCCCGAGTGGACCGCCACACCCTGCTGGTCGAGCGCGAGCAGGATCGGCTCGGCCTCGACCCCGCCCACGCCGAGGCAGACGAGGTGCGGGAGGCAGGCCGTGGGGTCGCCGAACCGCTCGACGCCGGGAACGCGCTCCAGCGTTCCGGCCGTCAGCCGGTCGGTGAGCGCCCGGGCTGCCTCGGCCTCGCGCTCGAGCCCGCCGTCGACCAGTTCGGCGGCGGCCGCACCGAAGCCGACGATCGCGGGCACGTCCTCGATCCCGCCGCGCCGCGCCCGTTCCTGCGCGCCACCGACCACGAACGGCGGGAAGCGCAGCCCGCGCCGCACGAGCAACGCCGCCGTGCCCTTCGGCCCGCCCAGCTTGTGCGCTGTGACCGAGCACAGGTCGGCGCCGAGCGCACCGAGGTCGACGTCCACGTGGCCCGCCGCCGCGCACGCGTCCACGTGCACGACCACCCCTCGTTCCCGTGCTCCGGTTGCGATCGCGGCCGCCGGTTGGAGCGTGCCGACCTCGTGGTTGGCGAGTTGCACGGTGACGAGTGCCGTGTCCGGGCGGACGGCCGCGAGCACCGCGTCGGCATCGAACCGACCGGTGCGGTCGACGCCGACGACGGTGACCTCGGTGGTGGGGAGGCGCGTGCACGACTCGATCACCGCCGAGTGCTCGACCGCAGTGGTCACCACGTGCTGGTGCTCGCGGCCGGCGCGCGCGAGCGCGCCCCACACCGCGCTGTTGACCGCTTCCGTCCCGCTCGCGGTGAACACCACCTCGCGTGGCCGGGCGCCGAACAGGTTCGCGACCCGCTCACGCGCTTGCTCGATTGCGACGCGCGTGACTCGCCCCTCCGCGTGCAGCCGGCCGGGGTCGGCGTGGTGGTCGCGCAGGAAGGGGAGCATCGCCTCGACGCACGCGGGCCGGAGAGGTGAAGACGACGCGTGGTCGAGATAGGCGCGCGGCACGTCAGACGCGCGCAACGCAGTGGTCGTCGCCATCGGGGCGGCTCTGGTCGAACCGCGGCGACGTCTCGCCGTAGAGGCCGGAGAGCATGCCGCGGATCATGCCGCGGTCGAGCGCGCACACGACGTGCGGGTAGCGCTGCGCGGTGTCACCGAAGGGACAGCACTCCGACACGATCGCCAGGCTCCCGTCGCGCGCCTCGGTGTGCGCGGCGAAGCCGTGCGCGGTGAGTGCGTCGGCGACGGCGGCGAGCGCGGCCTGCACCGATCGGTGGCTCTCCGTGGGGTCCATGCGCGCCGCGAGCTGGCGCCCGTACTGGAACCCGACCTGGTCGGCGAGGATCTCGGCCTGCTCGGGACCGAGCGCGTCGAGCGCGCCAGCGAGCAGGTCGCCGAGGAGGTCGTCGTGCTTCAGCGGGAGCGCGAGCGTCCCGTCGAGCGGCCCCGCGCGGTAGCGCTTCGACGGCCGGCCCGCCGAGCGTGCGCCGCCGTCGCCGGGGGCCCGCGCGATCTCGACGAGCAGGTAGCCGCCGCCCGTGAGCTTCTCGAGGTGGTGGCGGGCGACGTTGGGGTGCAGTTCGAAGCGCTCCGCGACCTCGCCGGCGGTGACGCCGTCGGCCGAGTCGCGCGCGAAGAGGTAGATCTCGCGCCGGGTGGGGTCGCCGAAGGCGGTCGTGACGGCCGTGATCACCGCGTTGAACTCGTCGGCGCTGAGCCCGTCGGGGACGGCTTCCTCGGCCATGGCCGATATTCTACCTATCGACGTAGTGGAAATCCGCCGACCCGACGAGGAGCTGACGATGGCCGGCCTCGACGCCGACGTGCGGGCCGCCCTGTCCGGCGTGCAGGAGCCCGAGCTGCGGCGCTCCGTGGTCGAGCTCGGCATGGTCGACGAGGTCGCGGTCGACGGGCGGAAGGTGCGCGTCCGCCTGGCGCTGCCGCTCCCGGGCGACGCCGCCCGCGTCGAGCTCCGCCGCCGCGCGCTCGACGCGCTCGCGGCCGTGCCCGGCGTCAAGCGGGTCGACGTCGATCTCCGCGACATGGCCGAGGACGAGCTCCCCGCCGTCGCCGACGTCTTGAAGGGCGTGGCTCCGAACCCGCTGCAGGTGGTCGACGCCTCGCAGGCCGCCGCACCGCGCCCCGCGGAATCGCGGCCGAACCCGTTCACCGACACGCGCACGCGGGTGCTCGCGGTCGCGTCGGGAAAGGGCGGCGTGGGGAAGTCGTCGGTCACCACCAACCTGTCGATCGCGCTCGCGCAGCGCGGTGAGCGAGTCGCGGCCGTCGACGCCGACGTGTGGGGCTTCTCGATGCCGCGCATGCTCGGCATCGCGCACCCGCCGGGACTCATCGACGACGTGATCGTCCCGCCCGAGGCCTTCGGCGTGCGCCTCATCTCGATGGGCTTCTTCGCGCGCGAGGACCAGGCGGTCATCTGGCGCGGCCCGATGCTGCACAAGGCGCTCGAGCAGTTCCTCACCGACGTC
>DASPTH010000173.1:0-3259 GCA_035623515.1 Acidimicrobiia bacterium | reverse complement strand
CGGGGATGGGCGGCGGCACCGGCGGCGCGGGCTCCTGCAGCCCGAGGTGCGACTTCACCTCGCGCTTGCCACGCGAGACGAAGATCCCCATCACCGTGGGGAACATGTCGCGGGCGTACAGCGCCACACCGACGGGCGCGTACACGAGGAGATCGAGCGCACGCTCGAGCGGCGGCTTCTCGTCGGGCACGAGCGTCAGTCTACGGTGCCGTTCACCATGTCGCTCCTCGAGGCGCTCGCAGTCCTGGGCGTCGGCTTCTTCGCGGGCTCGATCAACACGATCGTGGGTTCGGGCTCGCTCGTCACCTTCCCAACGTTGCTCGCGATCGGCTACTCCCCCGTCGTGGCGAACGTGAGCAACACGGTCGGGCTCGTGTTCGGTTCCGTGAGCGGCGCGTACGGCTACCGGCGGGAGTTGGTGGGCCAGCAACGGCGACTGCTCGTGCTCGGGACCGGTTCGCTCGCAGGTGGGCTCGCCGGCGCGTTGCTGCTGCTCACGCTGCCGAGCTCGGTGTTCGACGACGTCGTGCCCGTGCTGATCCTCGTCGCCTGCGCGCTCGTCGTCGCGCAGCCGCGCCTGAGCGCGATGGTGACGGCGCGCCGCCGGAAGGTGGTGGAGCACGGCGGCGCCGTGCTCTGGATCGCGGTGCTGCTCACCGGCGTGTACGGCGGGTACTTCGGGGCGGCCCAGGGCGTGATCCTGCTCGCCCTGCTCGGCATCTTCATCGCCGAAGACCTCCAGCGGCTGAACGGCGTGAAGAACGTGCTCGCCGCCATCGCCAACGGCGTGGCGGCGATCGTCTTCGTGTTCGCGGCGAACGTGGCATGGGAGCCGGCCCTGCTCCTCGCGGTGAGCTCGATCGCAGGCGCGCAGCTCGGCGCCAGTGTTGGCAGGCGGATGCCCGCGCCCCTGCTCCGCACGGTGATCGTCGTGGTCGGGCTGATCGCGGCGATCAAGCTGCTCGCGGACTTCTGACCGTCACGGCCGCGCCCGGGCGCCGCGCCGCCGCACCGCGACGACTGCTGCGACCGCGACGCCGAGCGCCGAGACGTACACGATCCAGTCGCCGAGGCGCACGAAGGGCGTCTCGCCGGTGGTCGTCGCGATCGACGCCGTGACGATGTCCTGCTGGAAGAGCTTCGTGGTGTCGTGCACGGTGCCGTCGGGGTCGATCACCGCGCTGATCCCGGACACGGCCGCCTGCAGCACCGGGCGTGCCGTCTCCGCCGCGCGCATCTGGCTGTTCGCGAGGTGCTGCTCGGCGTTCCCGGAGCGATGGTAGGAGCGGTTGCTGGTGCTGACGACGATCGCCTGTGCCCCCTGGCGCACGTACTCGCGCACGAGCGGCGCGAACGCCGACTCGAAGCAGATCACCGTGCCGATCGGATGGCCGGCGACGCGGAAGATCTTCGTGCCGTTGCCCGCCTTGAAGTCGTAGGGGATCTCGCGCAGCTGCCCGATGAAGCCGAGCTCCTCGCGCCACGGCACGTACTCGCCGAACGGCACGAGGTGCTGCTTCGAGTACGTGCCCTCGTACCTCCCGTCCGGTCCGTAGAGGATGTTCGAGTTGTACTCCTCGTCGTCGCCCGCGGGGGTGCGCGCGTTCACCAGGATGCTGCTGCTGTGCTCGCGGGCGAGCGCGGTGAGGTGGCCGCGCAGGTCGGGATCGAGTTGCGGGTCGGTGTCGAGCGCGCTCTCCGGGAACACGATGAGGTCGTAGTGGCCGCGCAGGCGGGCGGCGAGCGCCAGATGGGCCCCGGTGAGGAGCTGGCGTTGCTGACCGGCGAGCGACAGCTCGCGGTCGTCGCCCTGGAGCATCGCGACCCGCAGGTGCCCGGTCTCGGTCGGCTGGTACCGCGCGACGTTCGCCAGGAGCGCGATGGCGATCATGCCCGCGAGGCCGGCGACGGCGAGAACCCGCGATCGGCTTGCACCCGCGCGCAGCGCGATCGCGAGATCGAGCAGGAAGCCCGCGGCGGCGACGCACACGAAGCTCACGAGCGGCACGCCGCCGAAGCTGGCAACCGCGCGCGCGGCCGCGAGGTCGTGCAGCGCGATGCCGTTGTCGGCCCACGCGAAGCCGCCGACCGGGAACCTCCCCCGGCACCCCTCCATCACCACCCAGATGGCGGCTGTCAGCCAGGGTGACGACACGCGCCGCGCGGCCAGCAGCGCGACCACCGCACCCGCGAGGGCGACGTACGCGGCCATCGTCCCGACGAACGGCACGATCGCGACGGTGCCGAAGTAGCGGGCCCACTCGAGCACGACGCCGTAGCAGCCGACGCCGAACGCGAAGCCGTACAGCGCGGCGTGACGCGCCCGCGCGCCGCGCCAGGTCCACAACAGGCCGGCGAGGGCGACGACGATGACCGGCCCGAGGTCGTAGGGAGGGAAGCAGAAGCCGGCGAGGATCCCGGCCCCCAGCGCGAGGGTCAGGCGCTTCCAGATCGCGGTCCGGGCTCGGAACCAGGACGGTCGGGAGGCCGGGGCCTCCGGCGCGGGCCCGGGCGGAGCCGGTGGGGCGACTTCAGGCGCAGTCGTCGCAGAACTGCCGGTCCTTGTCGGCGAGACGTCGGAGCGGGAGGACGAGGAAGCACGACTGGCAGAGGAACTCGTCGGCACGACGCGGGACGATACGCGTGGTCGAGCCGTCCCCCCGTTCATCGACGTCGATCTCCTCGTCCTCGAGCTCCTCCTCGTCGTCCTCGAGGGTGGCACTGGCCGTGCGGTCGCGGAGGAGCACGTCGAGCGGTTCCTCGACGTCGTCGGGGTGGAGCTCCTCGTCGAGGTCGAGGACGTCGTCGTCCTCCTCCTCGCTCGTCTCGGTGGCGGTCTCGTCGGTGACGACCGCGACCGGCACCTCGGGGTCGAGGTCGCCGGCTTCCTGTTCGTCTTCGTCGCCGAGGATGTCGAGGTCGTCGGCGTCGAGGTCTTCGGCGTCGAGATCTTCGAGGTCGTCGGCGTCGATGTCCTCCTCGCCGAGCTCGGCTTCGTCCTCGATCTCGAGTTCGGTGTCTTCGAAGTCGTCGTCGCTCATGGGCTCTCGGGGGGGTCGAGGGGCGCGGACTCTACACCCGTGCCCGCGTGTCGTCGCGCACCAAACGGTCGCCGCGCCGCGGCTATTCCCGAGACGTACGGCGCGGGTGGGCCCGGGGATGGCGACCCGAGAGTTCGGTGGGGGTCCAGGAGACCGTTGGGGCCACTGTTTGGCCCGCCCTGACCGTGCAGGTGGGTTATTCCAGCGTTCTCTACTTG
>DASPTH010000130.1:0-3882 GCA_035623515.1 Acidimicrobiia bacterium | reverse complement strand
CCCCGTTCGGCGCCGGGCGTCCCGGCTGGCACATCGAGTGCTCGTGCATGGTGTTGCACGAGCACGGTCCGACCATCGATCTGCACGGCGGCGGCACCGACCTCATCTTTCCGCACCACGAGTGCGAGATCGCGCAGAGCGAGAGCTGCACGCACGAGACGTTCGCGCGGTACTGGGTGCACTCGGAGATGGTGCGCTACGAGGGCGAGAAGATGTCGAAGTCGCTCGGGAACCTCGTGTTCGTGAGCGACCTCCTCAAGATCGCGGACCCGCGCGCCATCCGGCTCGCCCTCATGCGTCATCACTACCGCACGGGCTTCGAGTGGCACGACACCGACCTGGAAGAAGGCACCGCGTTGCTGCACCGGCTGCTCGCAGCCGCGCAGTGCACCGACGGTGCCGACCCGCAGCCGTTCGCGGCGCGCGTGCGAGCTGCCATCGACGACGATCTCGACGCGCCGAAGGCGCTGGAGGCCCTCGACGACCTCGCGAGCGCGGTGCTGTCGGGTGGCGACCATCCGACCGCGCCCGACGCGCTGCGCGAGCTGGCGGCGCTCCTCGGCATCGACCTCACGCGGCCGCAGGAAACCGGTACGGGAGCCTGAGGGGCGGCAGGTAATTTCCTCCGATGGCTGCTGACATCACGATCACGCTCCCCAACGGCGACGCGCGCGTGTACCCCAGCGGCACCACCCCCGCCGACGTGGCGGCGTCGATCGGCGCCGGCCTCGCGCGAGCCGCGCTGGCGGCCAAGGTCGACGGTGACTGGGTCGACCTCGACCGGCCGATCGACCACGACGCGAACCTTGCCATCGTCACGCCCGACACACCCGACGGGCGCGAGGTGCTACGGCACTCCACCGCCCACGTGATGGCCCAGGCCGTCACCGACCTCTTCCCCGGTGCCGAGTACGCGATCGGCCCCGCGATCGAGGATGGCTTCTACTACGACTTCGCGCTCCCGGGCGGTCGGCACTTCACCGACGCCGACCTCGAGCGCATCGAGGCGCGGATGCGCGAGATCGTGAAGGCCGACGAGCCGTTCGTTCGTGAGGAGGTCGACCGCGGCACCGCGCTCGCGGTGTTCGACGATCAACCGTTCAAGCGCGAGATCATCGAACGAGTCGATCCCGAAGACGCCGGTGAGGTCGGCGAGGGCACCACGATCTCGCTCTACCGCAACCCGCACGCCGACGGGTCGAGCTTCGTCGACCTCTGCCGCGGGCCGCACGTCCCGAGCACCAAACGGCTCGGCGCGTTCAAGCTCACGAAGGTCGCCGGTGCGTACTGGCGCGGCGACGAGAAGCGCCCGGTGCTCCAGCGCATCTACGGCACCGCGTGGGAATCGAAGGCCGCGCTCGACGACTACCTCCACCGGCTCGAGGAGGCCGAGAAGCGCGACCACCGCAAGTTGGGCGCCGAGCTCGACCTCTTCTCGTTCCCCGACGAGATCGGCTCCGGCCTCGCCGTCTTCCACCCGAAGGGCGGCACCGTCCGGCGCATCATGGAGGACTACTCGCGCGCGCGCCACGAGGCCGCCGGCTACGAGTTCGTGAACTCTCCCCACATCTCGAAGGCGAACCTCTTCGAGACGTCGGGGCACCTCGAGTGGTTCGCCGATGGCATGTTCCCGCCGATGGAGCTCGACGGCGGCACCGACTACTACCTGAAGCCGATGAACTGCCCGTTCCACATCCTCATCTACCGGAGTCGCCTGCGGTCGTACCGGGAGCTCCCGTTGCGGCTGTTCGAGTTCGGCACCGTCTACCGGTACGAGAAGTCGGGCGTGGTGCACGGGCTCACGCGGGTCCGAGGGATGACCCAGGACGACGCGCACATCTTCTGCACGCGCGAGCAGGCGGTGTCGGAGGTGACGGCGGCGCTCGAGTTCGTGCTCGGGTTGCTGCGCGACTACGGGCTCGACGACTTCTACCTCGAGCTCTCCACGAAGCCGCCGGGCAAGGCAGTCGGGACCGACTCGGAGTGGGAGGAGGCGACCGCGGCGCTGCGGACGGTCGGCGAGGGCGCCGGGCTCGAGCTCGTCCTCGACGAGGGCGGCGGCGCGTTCTACGGGCCGAAGATCTCGGTGCAGGCGCGCGACGCCATCGGTCGCACCTGGCAGATGTCGACGATCCAGCTCGACTTCCAGGAGCCGCAGCGGTTCGGGCTCGAGTACATCGGTGCCGACAACGAGCGGCACCAGCCGGTGATGATCCACCGCGCCCTCTTCGGGTCGGTGGAGCGCTTCTTCGCCATCCTGGTGGAGCACTACGCCGGCGCGTTCCCGCCCTGGTTGGCGCCGGTTCAGGCCACGATCCTTCCGGTCGCCGACCGTCACGACGCGTACGCGCGCGAGGTCGCCGACGGCCTCCGCGCCAGCGGCTTCCGCCCCGAGTTGATCGGCGCGCACGCCGACACCCTGGGAGCCCGGATCCGGCGCGCCAAGCTCGAGAAAGTGCCGTACGTCCTCGTCGTCGGCGACGACGACGTCGCGAGCCGGACGGTCGGCGTGAACGCGCGGGGGAGTGACGATCCCGAACGCGGCGTCCCACTCGACGTCTTCGTCACACGCCTGCGCGACGCGGTCGACACGCGCACGATCGCATGACGCTCGAGCGTCTGTGGGCGGGATGGCGCTCCACCTACATCGAGGGCGTCGCGATCCAACCGCCGACCGACGACTGCCTGTTCTGCCGGCTGCTGGCGATGGACCCCGAAGAGGCGCTCGTCCTCCAACGGAACGAGCTCGTCTTCGCGGTGCTCAACGCCTACCCGTACACGTCGGGCCACCTGATGGTCGCGCCGGTTCGCCACGAGGGCGCGCTGTCGCGACTGTCACGCGCGGAAGCCGGCGCGCTCATGATGATGACCCAGGACGCCACGGTGGCGCTGGAGCGCGCCTACGCACCCGACGGTGTGAACGTGGGCGCCAACCTCGGCCGCGCCGCGGGCGCGGGCATCCCTGGTCACGTGCACATGCACGCGCTCCCGCGCTGGGTCGGCGACACGAACTTCATGACGTCGGTCGCCGAAGCCCGGGTGTTGCCGGAGCCGCTCGGCGTCACGTGGAAGAAGCTGAAAGGGGCCTGGCCGGCGCACGAGTAGCGTGCGGTGAGATGGACGACGTGCCCGTCGCCGGCCGGGAGCTCCTCGTCGAGAAGCAGTCGGCGGTCGACGCGAGCGGCGCGCTCCGCCAGACGCCGATCGCCGGGGTCCGCTTCCGCCCGACTCGCCCGGTGCCGCACGAGGACGGTTCCGTCACCGAGATCGCGCGCTCGAGCTGGGACGACCTCGACCGGGAGATCGTGCAGGTGCACGTCACCACGACCTTCCCGGGTCGTGTGCGCGCGTGGGGACTGCACCGGAGGTCGACCGACCGGTTGTTCGTCGTGTCCGGGCTCGTGTCCATCGTCGTGTACGACGGGCGCGAGGACTCGCCCACCTTCGGTGCGGTGAACGAGTTCCGGGTGAGCGAGCGCAACCCGGGGCTGCTCCAGATCGAGCCGTTCCTCTACCACGGCTGGAAGAACATCGGCACCGACGAGGCGTTCATCGTGAACATGCCGTCGGCGCAGTACCGGTACGACGGCCCGGACGCGCTCGACCTCCCCTACGAGTCGCCGCACGCGCCCGAGATCGTCCCGTTCCGCTGGTGGTGAGCGGGCGCGTGCCGTCGCCACGCGTCACGGTGGTGATCGCCACCTACAACTGGGCCCCGGTGCTGCCGTACGCGATCGGCAGCGTGCTCGACCAGACCTTCCAGGACTTCGAGCTGCTCGTGATCGGGGACGCGTGCACCGACGAGTCCGAAGCGGTGGTCACCTCGATTCCCGACCCGCGCGTCCGGTGGCTCAACCTCGCGCGGAACACGGGACACCAGTC
>DASPTH010000119.1:0-13598 GCA_035623515.1 Acidimicrobiia bacterium | reverse complement strand
CGAGTCGCGCCGCCGCAGCCGCAAGCGGAAGCCGCCGACCGGGACGACGACGTCGCGAGGCATCGGGCGCTCACGGTCGGCGAGCGCTCCGGCGATCACCCGCACCATGCGCCGGTCGCCCTTGACCACCGACACCGCCGGCGGCTCGGTCGCCGTCGCGCGCAGGCTCGGCTTCAGCGACGACGGGGTCGCGAGCACCACCTCGTCCTCGCCCAGCGACGGGAGGACCTCCTCGATGTAGCGCAGGAAGATCGGGCTCGGTCCGACGAGCAGCACACCCTGCGACCCCAGCCGCTTGCGGTACGAGTAGAGGAGATAGGCCGCGCGGTGCAGCGCGACCGCCGTCTTGCCGGTGCCGGGTCCGCCGGCGACGATCGTGATGCCCGTGAGCGGCGACCGGATCGCTTCGTCCTGCTCCGCCTGGATCGTCGCGACGATGTCGCGCATGCGGCCGGTCCGTTCCTGCTCGAGTGCCGACAGCAGCGCCCCTTCGCCCACCACCGTGAGGCCGGACGCCTCGGCGGTCTCGGTGTCGAACACCTCGTCGTCGATCCCGATGAGACGCCGGCCGTGGGTCTGGAAGTGCCGCCTTCGGGCGACTCCGAGCGGCTCGACCGCGGTCGCGCGGTAGAAGGGCTCGGCGACCGGCGCCCGCCAGTCCACCACGAGGGGCACCAGGTCGTCGTCGGTGACCGAGATGCGGCCGATGTAGAACGGGCCCGACGAGTCGGGATCGGCGGGGCCGCCGCCGCGGTGCTCGCGGGGCGCGAGGTCGAGGCGCCCGAAGCAGAGCGGAGCGTCACCGATGTCGAGCGACGCCAGCCGGCGGCGGGTGTTCAGCTCCGCGGCCTCCCGCTCGAGGCGGGCCTGCAGCGTGCCGCCCTCCTGCACGGAATATCCCTCGGCGACGCGTTGGGCTGCCCGGCGCATCGCGTCGAGCCGTGCGTACGCAGCATCGAGGTGGCGCTGCTCCGCCTGCAGCTCCGGCTGGGTCAAAGGCGCGCGGTCTCCGGTTCGGGGAACTGGACAGTTTACGCCCCCTGGAGGACGGTGCGCGCGAGTTCAGATCTGCTCGGGGCGGGTGACGGTCACTCCCTCGAGGAGCAGCACGCGCGGCCCGAGGGTCCACACCCCGTTGCGCCCGGGCCGACCGAGTTCGAGGACACGCCCGCCGAGGTTCGGCAGCAAGCCGCGGTCTTCGGCGCCGAGGTGGCGCTCCAGGGTCCGGACGACACCGCCGTGGGTCACGACGAGGACCGACTCGCCGCGGTGGGCGGCCCCGATCTCGGTGATCGCGGCCAGCGCGCGGGCGAGCAGCGCTTCGTCGCCCTCGAAGCCGGGTGGTCGCCGGCCCGACCCCAGGTAGCCCGGCCACAGCTGTTCGATCTCGGTACGGGTGAGCCCCTGCCACTCCCCCGCGTCGCGCTCCCGGAGCCCGGGCTCGACGCGCACACCGAGGCCGCGCAGCCCGGCGATGATCTCGGCCGACCGGCGGGCGCGCGCGAGGTCGGACGTCCAGACCGCCTCGACGCCCTGGGCGTGCTCCGCGGCGTCCGCGGCTTGGCGCTCGCCGAGCGGCGACAGCGGCGGGTCGGCGTGGCCCTGCCAGCGACCGGCGGCGTTCCACGTCGACTCACCGTGGCGCACGAGCACCAGGCGCGTCATGCGGAATCGACGCGGAGGAAACCCTCGGCGAGGCGGCCGACGGGGAGCTCCGCGCGCGCGCCCGTGGCTTCGGCCCAACCGCGGATCATCTCCTCGATCCGCTCGGGGTCGGGCATCTGGCTCACGTGGCTGCGGAGTGCCTCGACCTTCCGGTCGACGGTGTCGGTGATGTCGACGAACACGTCGGCCTCGGCCGCGGTCATGACGTAGATCTCGGGCGCGACCCACGGCTCGTAGCCCTCGTCGAGGAGCTCGGGATGGGCGAACGGGTTGCGCGCGTCGGGGTACACGGCGCAGAGGGTGGCGTCGCCGGCCACGAGATGGTCGGGGTGACTGGCGTAGATGCGCCCGAAGTTGCGATCCGGCGACTGGCAGAGGACGCGATCGGGCCGGACGCGCCGGATCACACGAGTGATGTCGCGCCGGAGCTCCAGCGACGGGACCAGGCGCCCGTCGGGGTAGCCGAGGAACGTGAGGTCGGTGACGCCGACCACCTTCGCCGCGTTCGCCTGTTCCACGCGCCGCAGCTCGGCGAGCTCGGCCGGGCCGATCCCGCGGTGCCGGCCGCCGGCTTCCCCGTCGGTGACGACGCAGTACGCGACGTCGATGCCGGCGTCCGTCCAGCGCGCGATGCTCCCGGCGGCGCCGAAGTCGACGTCGTCGGGATGCGCGATGACCACGAGGATGCGCTCGATCTCGTCGTCGTGCATGCGGCCCGAAGCTACCGCAGTACCCTCCGCGCGCCATGCTCCCGGTGACGGCAGACACCGTCCGCCTGTTCCTCCACGTCCTCGGCGCCACGGTCTGGGTCGGCGGCCAGCTCACCCTCGCCGGGCTCGTCCCGGGCTTGCGCCGGCTGTCCCCCGACGCGCCGCGCGCGGTCGCGCGGCGCTTCAACGCCCTGGCATGGCCCGCGTTCGCCCTCGTGGTCGCGACGGGCATCTGGAACATCGCCGCGATCCATCCCGACTGGCATTCGAGCTACGGCACCACCCTCATCGTGAAGCTCGTGGTGGTCACGGTGTCGGGCGTGACCGCGTACCTGCACACGCGTGCGCGGTCACGGCGGTGGCTCGCCGTCTTCGGCGCCGCCAGCGGGCTCAGCGCGGTGCTCGCCCTGTTCCTCGGAGTCCTGCTCGGCTGAGCCGGCTCAGTTCGTGCGCGGGTCGATCGGGCAATTCGCCGCCATGGCGAGCTCACCCCCCTGGCGCCGGAGCACCGCCCGCCAGAGCGCGTCGGGTGTCGACGTCAGCAGGTCGTCGGGCTCCGCGTCGACCACGTACCAGCCGTTCATCTCCAGCTCGCCGTCGAGTTGGCCGGGGCCCCATGCCGCGTATCCGGCGAACACCCGCACCTCGGCGATCGGGGGCCGGACCTCCACCGGCGCGCGCCCGAGGTCCACGCTCCCGACCGCGTCGAGCAGGGGCTCCCAGCCGTCTCCCGTGTCGACGCACGAGGCCCGTCCGAGGCCGATCACGGCCTCGCGGGCCTGAACCGGGCCGCCGACGAAGGCGACGGCCGGTTCGGCGGCGAGGTGGCACCACTCCGGCAGGGCCTCGACGAGGGCTGCGGTCGACGGCCGGTTGAGCACCACTCCGAGCGCGCCCTCCGGCGTGTGCTCGACGATGAACACCACGGTGCGGAGGAAGTTGGGATCGAGCAGCGTCGGTGTTGCGACCAGGAGCCGCCGT
Source organism: Acidimicrobiia bacterium (assembly GCA_035623515.1). Classification (GTDB taxonomy): domain Bacteria; phylum Actinomycetota; class Acidimicrobiia; order IMCC26256; family DASPTH01; genus DASPTH01. The sequence goes on along the minus strand of DASPTH010000119.1, from coordinate 10,242 downwards.
GCGGTGGACGACATGCTCGGTCGAGACCGCTACGTGCGCCCGACCGCGCCGGCGCCGCCGGGCTCGCCGAAGTCGATGATCGCGAGGTCGAGCGGCAGCTCGCGGCGACGCGGGTCGGCCTGCGCGGCGCGGCTCTGCAGGTAGTTGCCGACGACGCCTTGCGACTGGTACTGCGCGGCGTCGAGCTGGCCCTCGTAGGCGAACCCCGACAGCACGAAGGGCAGGCCGTCGGACCCGACCGGTGACGGCCCGCTCATCAAGCGGAACTCGAGGTGCGGGAAGGCACTGTCGCCGCTGTTGCCGATCGTGCCGAGCACCTCGCGGCGCTGGACGTGGTCACCGACCTTGACCGTGAGCGACCCGGGTTGCAGGTTGCCGTAGAGCACGAACGAACCGTTCCCGAGGTCGACGACGACGTAGTTGCCGTCCGCGCTCTCGAAGTTGTTCGCGGCCGAGCCCGGGGGCGGACCGGCGGGCTGGTCGGGCAGCGTGTCGAGCGCCGCGACGACCTGGCCCGGCGCGGCCGCCAGCACGTCGGTGCCGTAGCCGGTGTAGTTGCGGAGCTGCGCGGGGTCGTCGTGCACGAACAGTCCGGTGTCGTCGAGCTGCGCGAGATCGATGGAGAACCGCAACGGGCTCCACAACCCCCCGTTCACGGGCAGGATCGTCGTGCGGTCGGCGCTGGCGATGTCGCAACAGCCGTTCGTGGCCACCCACCCGTTCCCCTTCAACGGTGGTGTCAGGACGGTCGCGGTGGGGCCGTCGACGGGCACGGTCGCGATCGAGTACGACACCGGGGTCGGTTCGGTCGCGCTCGGGCCGGCGGGCCCGAGGAGCACCAGCCGGTGCCCCACGGCGGCCGGCACGTTGAAGCTGAGCCCGAACTCGAGGTCGACGAGGAACACTCGCTCCTCACCGGGGGCGATCACGGTGTCGGGCGCCGTCACGCCGCCGATGTCGCGGAACCGGGCCTGGAGGTCGGGACCCTCGTACGTGCGGATCACGGCGTGCGAGTCGGCGTCGAACACGACGAGTTGCTGGATGGTCGCAGGAAGCGGGCCTCGGTTGGAGAGCCGTAGCTCGTAGAGGACGTGGTACTTGTGGTCGGTCCCGAGCACCGGCGCCGGATGGTTCGGCGCGAGCAGCTGTGCCAGCACGGGCGTGTACACGCTCTTCGGCTTCGCCGCGCCTTCAGCCGTGGCCGGGATCGCGAGGAGCGAGAGCGCGGTCACGAGGATGGCGACACCCAGGAGTCTCGCTCGCCGCACGCAGGGCCTCCGGCCTCGGGGGACCCCAATCATCGCGCGCCCCACCCGCAGCAGCCCGGCGGCGGCCGGGTACCTGCTCGGGGACCTTCGCCTCTTTTGGTCCCGGCCCGCGTGGGCGAGGGTCGAGCGCGAGGGGAAGGAGGCCCGACATGAAGGCAGTCGTGATCTACGAATCGATGTACGGGAACACCCACCTGATCGCGGAGGCGATCGGCGCCGGCCTGCGCGGCGATGCAGCGGCGGAAGTCGCCGTCGTACCGGTCGGCGACGCGGGTGACGCGTTACTCGCGGCGTGCGACCTCGTCGTCGTCGGTGGGCCGACACACGCCCACGGACTGCCGCGCGAGAGCACGCGCACAGCGGCAGCCGAGGCGACCCAGAAGCCGGACAGCGATCTCACACTCGACGACGACGCCGAAGGCCCCGGGCTCCGCGAATGGTTCACGGCCGTCGGCGCGCTCCCGAAGATGGCGGCAGCCTTCGACACCCGCATCGACGCGCCCGCCGTGCTCACCGGACGCGCGTCGAAGGGCATCGCCAAGCGGCTTCGGGAGCGCGGCTGCGACGTCGTCGTGCCACCCGAGAGCTTCCTCGTGACGAGGCAGAGCCATCTCGTCGAGCGCGAGGTTGCGCACGCGGAGGAATGGGGCGCCCGCATCGCGCGCGCCGGCGCGTTCGCCGGCTGACACGAGCTCGTGGTCGACGCTACGAGCAACCGCTGGTGGCGCCGCAGCTCGGGCAGGCGTGGCAGCTGCCGGCTCGCTGCATGATGTCGCCGCAGACGTGGCAGAGCACGACCTCGTGCGTGCCGCGTCCGATGACGCCGGCCCCGGGAGGTGGTAGCGACGCCGAGGGCGGCTGGTCGGCGAGCGGGAGCTCGTCGTGCAGCGGCTCGTTCGACGTGACCGCTTCCTCCACGCCGGGCAAGGTCGGCTGCATGCGCTCCCCGGTGGTGAGGACGCCGATCTCCGCGCGTTCCTCGTACGGCAGGTATTCCACCGCCATCTTGCGGAAGATGTAGTCGACGAGGCTGGTGGCGATCCGGATGTCGGGATCGTCGGTCATGCCCGCGGGCTCGAAGCGGCGGTTGGTGAACGTCTCCACGAACGCACGGAGCGGCACGCCGTACTGGAGGCCGTGGCTCACGGCGATCGCGAACGAGTCCATGATCCCGGCGAGCGTGGAGCCCTGCTTCGACACGTTGAGGAACAGCTCACCCGGACGCCCGTCCTCGTACTCGGCGACGGTCGCGAACCCGCGGCAGTCGGCCACGCGGAACGAGAAGGTCTTCGAGTTGCGCGTGCGCGGCAGCTTCTGGCGCACCGGCTCCTGCACGATGACGTGCTCGACGATGCGCTCGACCTGCTCGGCGGGGGGCGCTTCGGCCTGCTCGGCGGCCTTCTTCTGCGTGGCCAGGGGTTGGGCCACCTTGCAGTTGTCGCGGTAGATGGCGATCGCCTTGATGCCGAGCTCCCACGCGTCGATGTGCAGCTGCTCCACGTCACCAACTGTGACGTCCTCGGGCATGTTCACAGTCTTCGAAATCGCTCCCGAGATGAAGGGTTGGACCGCGCCCATCATGGTCACGTGGCCCATGTAGTGGATCGCGTTGTCACCCATCGAGCACGCGAACACCGGAAGGTGCTCGGGATCGAAGTCGGGCGCACCGACGATCGTCTTGTTGTCGTCGATGTAGTGGACGATCGCGTCGATCTGGTCGTCGGTGTAGCCGAGCCGTTGGAGCGCGCGCGGAATCGTCTGGTTGACGATGAACATCGTGCCGCCGCCGACGAGCTTCTTCGCCTTCGTGAGCGCGAGGTCGGGCTCGATGCCCGTGGTGTCGCAGTCGAGCGCCAGCCCGATCGTACCCGTGGGCGCCAGAACCGTGGCCTGTGAGTTGCGCACCCCGAACCGCTCGCCGAGCTCGACCGCCTCGTCCCATGCCTGTTGCGCGGCGCCGAGCACCTCGGGCGGTACGAGGTCCTCGTCGATCTTCGCAGCCTCGGCGCGATGCATCCGCAACACGTCCATCATCGGCTCGGCGTTGTCGGCGTAACCGGCGAACGGGCCCATCCGGCCGGCCGTTCTCGCGCTCGTCGCGTACGCATGACCTGTCATCAGCGCCGTGATCGCGCCGGCCCATGCACGGCCTCCGTCGGAGTCGTACGGGAGACCGAGCGCCATGAGCAGCGCGCCCACGTTCGCGTAGCCGAGGCCGAGCTGGCGGAACTTCCGGCTGGTGTCGGCGATCTTCTCGGTCGGGTAGTCGGCGTTCCCGACGAGGATCTCCTGTGCGGTGAACATCACCTCGACGGTGTGCTTGAACGCCTCGACGTCGAAGTTGTCGTGCTCGTCGAGGTACTTGAGCAGGTTGATGCTCGCGAGGTTGCACGCGGAGTTGTCGAGGTGCATGTACTCACTACACGGATTGCTGCCGTTGATGCGACCCGTGTTCGACGCCGTGTGCCACCGATTGATCGTCGTGTCGAACTGCATGCCGGGGTCGGCGCACTCCCACGCTGCCTCCGAGATCTGCCGCATGAGATCCCGAGCCTTGACCGTCTTGATCGTCTCGCCGCTGGTCACGGCCGCGAGCGCCCAGTCACGGTCGTCGAGCACGGCCTGCATGAACTCGTCGGTCACGCGCACCGAGTTGTTCGCGTTCTGGTACTGGATCGAGTAGCTGTCCCTGCCGTCGAGATCCATGTCGAAACCGGCATCGCGGAGCGCGCGTGCCTTGCGCTCCTCGACGGCCTTGCACCAGATGAACTCCTCGATGTCGGGATGGTCTGCGTTGAGGATGGCCATCTTCGCGGCGCGACGGGTCTTCCCTCCACTCTTGATCGTGCCCGCCGACGCGTCGGCGCCGCGCATGAAGCTGACCGGGCCGCTCGCGGTGCCCCCTCCGGCGAGGTTCTCGCGCGACGACCGGATGCTCGAGAGGTTGATGCCCGACCCCGAACCGCCCTTGAAGATGACGCCCTCTTCTCGGTACCAGTTCAGGATCCCGTCCATCGTGTCCTCGACCGCGAGGATGAAGCAGTTGTGGACACGGAGGTTGTTGCTGAGGTACTCGCCGCTCTCCGTCTGGATGTCGAAGACGTCCATCGCGCCGAGTGATTCGATCCGGTCGATCTCGGGAGCTGACGTCTCATCGACGCCCCAGGACTCGACGCGATGCCATTCCAACCGGTCTCCCGGACGGAGCGTGCCGGCCTCGGCGAACGCGCTCCCCTCACCCCGGCGACCGCGCCAGACGAGGTGGTCGGGAGTGACGTCGAGCGTGAGCGCGGACTTGGTGTGCACACGCAGCACTTCCTTGTGACCGTTCGCCTTGACCGCAACGATCCTCGTGACGCCGTGCGCGTCGAACACCTTCGTGTCGATCGCTCGCTCGTCGACGAGCTCGCCGATGGGCACGGGCCCGTCGACCGTGCTGACGAGGGCGTCGTACGGTTGGCACGCGCTCGCCTGCTGGCGCTCGCCCTTCACGCCGATGTTGAACCACACCGGTGAGTTGAACGCCGCGCGCTGGGTGAGGAGGATGTGCTTCAGCTCGTTGCGGAACGCAGCGCCTTCCTGGTCGTCGACGAAGTAGCCGTCGCGCACTCCCCACGCGGTGATCGTGTCGGCGATGCGGTCGATCACCTGGCGCAGCGACGTCTCGCGCTCCGGAGTGCCGAGGGTGCCGCGGAAGTACTTCTGGGCGACGATGTTGGTGGCGTTCTGCGACCAGGCGATCGGAAATTCGACGTCGGGCTGGAGGAACGCGTCGGTGCCGTCCTTGTAGTTCTGGATGCGGGCCTCGCGCCGTTCCCATTCGACCGTGTCGTAGGGATGCGTCCCCGGCCGGGTGAAGTAGCGGCCGATCCCGATCCCGATCTGCTCCGGCGCGATAGCCATCGTGGTCCTCTCCCCTTCCACCTCGGCCGTTCCCAGCCGGCCGTTCCCAGCCCGGCACCGCAGGTGCACCACTAGATGTTGTGGTCAGCGGCGAACTCAGCCCCCAGATGATGCGGAAGGCCCATCTTAATCACATCCAGGTAACTACACAAGGGTTTCCGTGCAGGAGGGGCGCGGATCACGCCCGGCGGTGCTTGGGCGCGGTGCTCTTCTGCAGTTCGACGACCTCCCGCTCGAAGTCGCCGAGGTCGTCGAAGCCCTTGTAGACGGACGCGAACCGCACCGCGGAAACCGGGTCGAGCACGCGGAGCCGCTCGAGGACCGTGCGGCCGATCCACTCGCTCGTGACCTCCTGGCCGCGCGCCCGTGCCGCCTCCTCGACCTCGGCGGTGAGCGCGTCGACCGCCGCGGGGTCGATCGAACTCCCCGCGACCGCCCGTTCGATGCCGGCGCGCACCTTCTCGGCGTCGAACGGCTCGCGCGTCCCCGCCCGCTTCACCACCATGACGGGGAGCTCGTCGACGCGCTCGTAGGTGGTGTACCGGCGCCCGCACGCGAGGCACTCCCTCCTCCGGCGGACCGCGGCGCCCTCCTCGGCCGGACGCGAATCGACAACCTTGTCGTCGTCGGCGTCGCAGAACGGGCAGCGCACGCGCGCCACCGTAGACCGGACCGCGCGCGCCCGCAGCCGGCGCCGCAGCCACGGCGGCCCGGCGCGCAACACCGAGCCGCCGTGGGCGATCTCACCCGCCCCACTCGACGCTCTCACCGGGCACGAGCGGCGCGCCGTGTCGCGCGGACTCGAGCGCGTCGACCACGGGGCGCGGGTCCTCGCCCGGCGCGAGCCGCGTCGCGATCGACCAGAGCGAGTCACCTGGGCGCACCACCGTGTGGGCCGGCGGGGCCGGGCGGCGCTCGGGAGCTGCGAGGGTGGAGCCCCCGAGCGCGGCACCCGCCTGCGCCATCACGAGCACGAGTGCGATCCCGAGCAACGCGGCGGCGATCCGCCGGCGCACGTAGACGGCACGCGCCATCCGAGGACGCGGAGGGGTCGTGGGTCCCGTCCGGTACCGGGGCGCTCGGGTGATCGTGACGGCAGCCATGTGCTCTTCTCCTGGACGGGCAATCCGCTTCCGATGGCCGTTCGTTGCCCGCTCTCCGGAGCAAAGCACGGGGGTGTGACACTCATCCCCGAGGACCATCCCCCGAGGACCGTCCCGGGACTCGTCTCGAGACCCTTGGTTCCGAAGCCGCCGAACTGGTGTTCGCATCTTTGCACGAACGCCCGTTCGACGTCAAGGAAAATCTCGAACAGGTGTTTGCCCCGAACGCACGATCGTGGTACCGTCCCGACATGACCGATTTGACCCCCCGCCAGCGTCAGGTGCTCGAGTTCGTCGACGCCGAGGTCCGCCGGCGGGGCTACCCGCCGAGTGTCCGCGAGATCGGCGAGGCGGTCGGGCTCTCCTCGAGCTCCACCGTGCACGCCCACCTCGCAGCCCTGCAGGACAAGGGGTTCCTCGCCCGCGACCCCACGAAGCCACGGGCGATCGAGGTGCGCTTCGACGTCGAGTCCGGCGCCGCCGTCGAGCGTCGCCCCGTCCGCCACGTGCCGCTCGTCGGGGACGTCGCCGCGGGCACCGGGGTCCTCGCGGCCGAGAACGTGGAGGAGACGCTGCCGGTCCCCGAGGACTTCACCGGCGACGGCCAGCTCTTCATGTTGCGTGTCCGCGGCGATTCGATGATCGACGCCGGCATCCTCGACGGCGACTACGTGGTCGTGCGCCAGCAGCCGACCGCCGATCCCGGCGACACCGTGGTCGCCGGGATCCCGGGCGAGGAGGCCACGGTCAAGACCTACTTGCGGCGGCGCAGCAAGGTCGTGCTCCGTCCCGAGAACCCCGACCTCGAGGAGATGGTCTTCGACCCCGCCGACGTCACGGTCTACGGCCGGGTGGTCACCGTCCTCCGCCGGCTCTGAGCGCGCCAACGCCCACGAACGCAGCGAGTGTGCCGTAGGCGCGCTCGATCGAGTCACGCGTCACGAGCTCCCCGGCGGTGTGCGCGATCTCGGGGTCTCCGGGGCCGAAGTTCACCGCCGGGACCCCTCGTGAGGCGAACCTCGCCACGTCGGTCCACCCGAGCTTGGGCCGCACGAGGAGCCCGAGCCCGTCGACGAACTCCGACACGAGCGGGTCGGCGAGGTTCGGCGGCGCCGCCGGTTGCGCCTGGAGCACCGCGACCGAATCGGCCTCGTCGAGGAGCGCTCGTACCTGCGCCTCGGCTTGCCCGATGGTGTACGAGGGCGCGAACCGCCGGCCGACGACGATCCGGCACGAGTCCGGGACGACGTTGTGCTTGCCTTCGATCCCGCCCTCGACGCGCACGACCTGGAGCGACTCACGGTACTCGAGCCCGTCGACCACGACCGTCTCGGACTCGTGGAGGGCCAGGCGGCCCAACACCTCGGCCGCGCGGTGGATGGCGTTGCGCCCCATCCACGGCCGCGCCGTGTGCGCCCGCTCGCCCTCGAAGTTCGCCTCGAGCACGATCACACCCTGGCAGCCGGCCTCGACCCACGCGTCAGTCGGCTCGAGCAGCACCGCGAAGTCACCCACCAGCACGTCGGGCGCGGCTTCGAGGATCAGGCGGAGCCCGTTGTAGCGGTCGGCCACCTCCTCGCACTCGTAGAAGGCGAACGTCACGTCGTGGCGAGCATCCTGCGGGCGTTCGTGCAACTCCTCGGCGAGGCGCAGGAGCACCGCAATCCCACCCTTCATGTCGGCCGAGCCGAGCCCGTGCAGCACATCACCCTCGACGCGTGGCGTTTCGTTGCCGTTCGCCGGCACGGTGTCGAGATGGCCGCCGAGGACGACCCGGCGCGATCTCCCGAACTGCGTGCGCGCGATCACGCTCTGCCCCACGCGGTCGACCGCGAGGGAGGGCGCCCGGGCGCGGACGCGCTCCTCGACGGTCGCCGCCAGCTCGGCTTCGTGGTGGCTCTCCGATCGGACGCCGACGAGCGCAGCGGTGAGACCGAACAGGTCGGCGGCGTCGTGCGTGAGGACGTCGGCGGCGCTCACGTCGCGATTCCGTGGTCCCGCAGGATGTCGTTGAGCTTCGCCTTGTCGTGGCGCTCGCCCTCCTCCAGCCGCCGGATCACGAGCGCGCACGCGAGCGAGAACTCCCCGCCCGCGAACTTCCGCGGCCGTCCCGCCTGCACGACGATGCTCCAGGGCGGGACGACGCCGCGGGACAGCTCCTCGCCCGTCTCGGCGTCGATCACCGGGATGCCCGGGTTGAGGATCACGCCCTCGCCGAGGACCGCCCCGTCGCCGATCCGCGCGCCCTGCGTGACCATGCAGCGGCTCCCGACCGTGACGTCGTTCCCGACGATCACCGGTGCCGCCTGCGGGGGCTCGAGCACGCCACCGATGCCGACACCACCCGACAGGTGCACGCGCTCGCCGATCTGCGCGCACGAACCGACCGTCGCCCAGGTGTCGACCATGGTGTCGGCGCCGACGCGCGCGCCGATGTTGACGTAGCTCGGCATGAGGATCACGCCCGGCGCGAGGTAGGAGCCCCAGCGCGCCGATGCGCCCGGCACGACGCGCACGCGCGCCGCCTCGTAGTGGCGCTTCAGGGGGATCTTGTCCGCGTACTCGAAGGGCCCGAGCTCCGTCGTCTCCATGCGCGCCAGGCGGAACAGGAGCAGAACCGCGTACTTCAGCCATTCGTGGACGACGACCCGGTCGTCGACCACCTCGGCCACCCGTGCCGCCCCGCGGTCGAGCTGTTCGATGGCGTCGTGCACCGCGTGCTCGGCCTGGGCGAGGGGCATGACCGACTCGAGGTCGTCGCGGCCCTCCCAGAGGGCGGTGATCGTGGTCTCGAGGTCGTCCACGGCCGGGAGGCTCCTTTGGGCTCAGGGGGTGAGGCGCTCGCACGCGAGCGCGAGCCGTTCATCGGTCACGGTGAGCGCGAGCCGCACGTGCCCGGCGCCTGCGACGCCGTAGAAGTCGCCCGGCGCGACGAGGAGCCCGGTTTTCGCGAGCTCGGCCGTGATCGCCCAGCCGTCGCTCGGCCCGTTCACGGTGCGCAGCCACAAGTAGAAGGTGGACGGCCCGCCGTCGTGCACCAGATCACGGGCCTCGAGCGCGGGCAGCGCCAGCGCACGGCGGCGCGCGTACCGTTGTTGTTGCACGCGTACGTGCTCGTCGTCGCCGAGCGCGGCAGTGGCGGCCGCCTGCACCGGCGCGGGTGTCATGAGCCCGCCGTGCTTGCGCACCTCACCGAGGTAGCCGACGATCTCGCGGTCCCCGGCGACGAAGCCCGCGCGCAGGCCGGCCATGTTCGAGCGCTTCGACAGTGAGTGCACGGCCAGCACGCCGTCGCTTCCTGCGGACAGCGCGGTGACCGCCGCGGCCGGTGCGCCGCTCTCGTCGTAGGTGAACTCCGCGTAGCACTCGTCGCTGGCGACGATGATCCCGCGCTCGCGCGCCCACGCGACCGAGGCTCGCATCTCGCCGCGCGTCGCGGTGACGCCGGTGGGATTGCTCGGGTCGTTGAGCCAGAGCACGAGCGCGCGTTCGGCGTCGGCGGCTGCGACCCGTGCCAGGTCGATGTGCCACCGCTCGTCGACCGGGACCGGGACCGCCCGCAGGCCCGCGAGCGTGGCGCCCATCTCGTACGTGGGGTACGAGGTGGCCGGGTAGAGCACGACGTCGCGCGACGGGTCGCGCAGCGACAGCGCGCGCGGGAGGGACGCCACGAGCTCCTTCGTGCCGATGCAGGCGACGATCTCGTCGGGACTGATCGGGCAACCGAAGCGACGGTCGATCCACGCGGCAGCCGCCGCCCGGTAGGCAGCGCTGCCGATCGTGGCCGGATAGCCCGTGGCGGCCGAGGCGGCGTGGACCAGCGCGTCGAGCGCTCCCTGCGGCATCGGGTCGACGGGTGTGCCGACCGAACAGTCGACGAGCCCACCCGGCACCGCCGACGCGATGTCCTTGAGCTCGTCGAGGCGGTCGTGAGGGTACGGAGGCGGGACGAAGCCGGCGGGCGCGTT
>DASPTH010000110.1:0-6942 GCA_035623515.1 Acidimicrobiia bacterium | reverse complement strand
GCTGCCGGAGGGCCTGGATGACCCGGCCGCGCCGGCCGATGAGGCGTCCCATGTCGTCGGGGTTGGCGTGCACGAGCAGCGTCACCTCGTCGCGACGCTCCTCGACGTCGACATCGATCGCGTCGGGGTCCTCGGCGAGCGTGCGGGTGACGTACTCCGTGACCGCGCGCGCCCGCGCGCCGGCGATGCGGTTCCCCTCGCCGCCGATCTCGTCCTCGTAGTCGTCGTCGTAGCGCTCGTCGTCGCTCACTCCGAGACTTCCTCCTCCGCGCCGTCCGCCGCGGACTCGGGTGCGGCATCGCCCGCGTCCTCCGCCACCGGCTCGTCCTCGACGCCCGCAGCAGGCGCCTCGGGCGCGGTCGCGGTCTCCTCGGCCGGCGCCGACTTCGGCTGCTTCACGCCGGGCGCGACCTTGCCAGTGACGTACCCGCGGCGGCCGAGCTTGGTGACCGCGGGATTCGCGCGCTCCGACTCGTACTGCGCCCACACGCCCGTGACCGCGAGCAGCTTCTGCACCGACTCCGTGGGTTGTGCGCCCTTGCGCAGCCACGCGAGCGCCGAGTCGGCGTCGATGTCGACCGCGGAGGGGTCGTCCCTGGGCGAGTACTGCCCGATGATCTCGATGAAGCGGCCGTCGCGGGGCGACCGGCCGTCGGCGACGACCACCCGGTAGGTGGGTTGCTTCTTCTTCCCCACCCGCATCAAGCGGATCTTCACGGCCACGAACAAGGTTCCTCTCGTCGGGAGCGCACCGGGCGCGGCGGCAGGGTGCGCCGGGTGCGGGGCGACAGCGTATCCGATCGGATCAGAGGTCACCGACCGGGAGCTTCGGCATCTTTCCCTTCGCGGCGCCACGCATCATCTGCTGCACCATCTTGAACTGCTTGAGCAGCGCATTGACGTCCTGGGTGGTCACGCCGCTGCCGCGCGCGATGCGCTGGCGCCGCGAACCGTTGATGAGCGACGGGTCGCGGCGTTCGGCGGGAGTCATCGAGCAGATGATCGCCTCGACCCGCGCGATCTCGTGGTCGTCGATCTCGGCGTTCTTCAGCTCCTTGGGCATACCGGGGAGCATCCCGAGCACGTTCTGGATCGGGCCCATCTTCTTGACCTGGCGCATCTGGTCGAGGAAGTCCTCGAGGGTGAGCTGACCCTTGCGCAGCTTCTCCTCGGCCTTCTGCATCTCCTGCTGGTCGAACGTGGCCTCGGCCTTCTCGATCAGCGTGAGCACGTCGCCCATGCCGAGGATGCGGCTGGCCATGCGGTCGGGATGGAACGGCTCGAAGTCGTCGAGCTTCTCGCCGGTGCCCGCGAACAAGATGGGCTTGCCCACCACCTCCTTCACCGAGAGCGCGGCTCCGCCGCGCGCGTCGCCGTCGATCTTCGTGAGGACGACCCCGGTGAGCCCGACCGAGCTCTCGAACTCCGTGGCGACGTTCACCGCCTCCTGGCCCGTCATCGCGTCGACGACGAGCAAGGTGTCGTTCGGGTGCACCGCGTCGCGGACGTGGCGGAGCTCGTCCATCAAATCCGCGTCGACCTGCAACCGGCCCGCGGTGTCGACGATGACGACGTCGCGCCCGAGGCGCGCCGCCTCGTCGAGGCTGCCGCGTGCGACCGACACCGGGTCGGTCGACGCGGAGTACACCGGGACACCGACGCGCTCACCGAGCACGCGCAACTGCTCGACGGCCGCAGGACGTTGCAGGTCGGCAGCCACGAGCATCGGACGCCGTCCCTGACTCACGAGGTACTTGGCCAGCTTGGCCGACGCGGTGGTCTTCCCCGATCCCTGCAGCCCCGCCATCATGACGACGCTCGGCGGCTTCGAAGCCACCGTGAGCTTCCCGGTGGTGCCGCCGAGGGTCTCCACGAGCTCCTCGTCGACGATCTTGATCACCTGCTGCGCGGGGCTCAGGCTCTTCGACACCGCCGAGCCGCGCGCCCGCTCCTTCACGCGCGCGATGAAGTTGCGCGCGACGCCGACGTTGACATCGGCCTCGAGGAGGGCGGCGCGCAGCTCGCGGGCCACCTCGTCGATCTCCTTGTCGGTGAGGAGGCCGCGGCTCCGCAGCTTCTTGAAGATGCCCTCGAAGCGGTCGGAAAGAGCCTCGAACATTCGAGCAGAGGCTATTCGAGCAACGCGTCGACGAAGTTCTCGGGTTCGAACGGGAGCAGGTCGGCGGCGGACTCGCCCACGCCCACGAGCTTCACCGGGATGTGCAGCTCGGCCTCGATCGCGAGGACGATGCCGCCCTTCGCGGTGCCGTCGAGCTTGGTGAGCACGACGCCGGTGACGTCGACGGCATCCGCGAACTCGCGGGCCTGCGACAAGCCGTTCTGGCCGGTGGTGGCGTCGAGGACGAGGAGCACCTCCTTGAGCGCGCCCGGGGTCCGTTCGACGATCCGCCGCAGCTTCTCCAGCTCGTTCATCAGATTGACCTTGGTGTGGAGGCGGCCGGCGGTGTCGACGAGCACCAGATCGGCACCTCGCCCCGTGGCCGCGCTCATGGCGTCGAACACCACCGAACCGGGATCGGCGCCCTCCTGGCCCCGCACCAGCTCGGCGCCGACACGGTCGGCCCACAGGGCGAGCTGCTCGGCGGCCGCGGCTCGGAACGTGTCGGCGGCCGCGAGCACGATGCGGTGCCCTTCCGACGACTCGTGCTGGGCGACCTTGGCGATGGTCGTCGTCTTGCCCACGCCGTTCACGCCCACGAACATCCACACGTTCGGCTCGCCCGCGTGCGAGAGCAGCGCCCGGTCGCCGGTCTCGTCGAGCAGCGCGACCAACTCGGTGCGGAGCGCTCCCACCAGCGTGTCGGCATCGGTGATCTTCTCCTGGCGCGCCCGCTCGCGCAGGTCGTCGAGCACGCGGGTCGTCGTGGGGAGCCCGACGTCGGCGAGCAGGAGGGTCTCCTCGAGCTCGTCCCACGTCTCGTCGTCCACCCCGCCGCGCCCGCGCACGGCCGCGATCGAGCGGGCGAACGCGGCACGGGTCTTGCCGAGCCGGTCCCGGAGCCGCGGCGGCGCGGGCGCTTCTTCGAGCGCGGTGGGCACCTCGGCGACGGGCGCGGGCGCCGGCCCCGGTTCCGGCGCCTCCACGACGGGCGCAGGCGGCGCAGGGGTCTCGGGTTCGGCTTGCTCGACGGCAACCGCGCCGGACGGCGGAGGCGGCGCGACCTCACCGCGCCGCTGCGCGCGGCGCGACAGGCCGAGGCCGAGCGCGACGAGCGCGACCGCGAGGAGGGCGATGAGGGCGACGACGATGGCGGGCGACATGATGGACCTCTGGTCGGGAGGCCAGCGATGCTATGTGGGCTTCAGGCCGGCAGCGGCTCCCGGTAGCGCCGCACCGCGATGACGGCCCAGATGAGCTCGACGACCCCGAACGGCCACGCGCCGGACAGGAAGCCGTACACGCTCGACAACACGCAGCCGGCGGCGAACGCGAGCACGAAGCTCCGGCCGCGCCGTTCCAGCGCGTACATCACCATCATGAACGTCAACGCGCAGACCCCGTAGATCGTCACCGCCATGCGGGCCAGTCAAGCACCCGTGGTTCGCCCGTCAGGCGGACGGGACGGTGATGCCCTCGTCGTCGAGGGTCTGCTTGATACGTGCCCGGAGCGCGCGCGCGACACGCTCGTGCTCCTGTGGTCGCGTGCGGACCGCGACGCGGATGACGACTCGATCGGGCGCGACGGACTCGAGCCCGAGCACCTCCGGGTCGTCGAGGATGGCGCGTCCGATCGCCGGGTCGCTGCGGACCCCGGCGACTGCCCGCGTGATCGCGTCGGTCGCGCGCGCGACGTCGGCCTCGTACCCGATGGTCACATCGACGAGCGCGCGCGCCCACTGCTGCGACATGTTCCCCACCCGCCGGATCTCACCGTTCGGCACGTGCCAGACGACTCCCTCGGTGTCGCGCAAGCGGGTCGTGCGCAGGGTCAGCGCTTCGACGGTACCGGTGGCGACGCCGGTGTCGATCACGTCACCGACGCCGTACTGGTCCTCGATCAGCATGAAGAGCCCGCTGATGAAGTCGCGCACGAGCGACTGCGCGCCGAACCCGAGCGCGAGGCCGGCGACGCCGGCGCCGGCGAGGAGGGGCGCGAGGTTCACGCCGAGGTCGTCGAGGATCGTGAGGACGGCGACCGACCAGATCAACAAGGCGGCGATGCTCCGCAGCACCGCTCCGATCGTCGCCGCCCGGCGCGCGCTGCGCTCGGGCGAGATGCGCGAGGTGTCGACGATGGCGATCCCCGGCCGGAGAGTGCTCAGCCGCTCGACGCCACCACTCAGGTGGCGCACGAAGCGGTTGATGAGCACGCGCGACAGCACGACGAGGAGCCACGCCACCACGAGGATGAAGACGATGCGCAGGGGCTTCGACAGCGCGTCGGCGACGTTTGCCGCGGTCTGGTCCCCCGTGATGCGGTACACGCTCGAGCAGAGCCACGACTGGCTGCCCTTCGGCCCGCAGGCCTCGACGAGGCCCGGGGAGTTGGCACCGGCGGCCACGACGAGTGCGAGCGCCGGAGGGGTCATCAGCAGCGTGCGGCCCGCTCAGACCACGGGCAGCTCGTCGCGGATGCGCTGGCTCACCACGCGGCTCGAACCCCCGGGTGGCATCGACACGCCGTAGAGGCAGTCGGCTGCTTCCATCGTGCGCTTCTGGTGCGACACGATCACGAGTTGCGCGTCGTCGCGGAACTCGTGCACGAGGTCGAGGAAACGATGCAGGTTCACGTCGTCGAGCGCCGCCTCGACCTCGTCCATCAGGTAGAAGGGTGACGGCCGAGCGCGGAACACCGCGAACAGGAACGCGAGCGCAGTGAGCGACCGTTCCCCGCCCGAGAGCAGCGAGAGCCGGCGGACGTTCTTGCCCGACGGGCGCGCTTCCATGTCGATCCCGGTGTTGAGCAGGTCGTCGGGTTCCGTGAGGAGCAGCCGGCCGGCTCCCCCGGGGAAGAGCGTGGCGAACAACCGCTCGAAGTGCTCGCTCACGTCGGCGAAGGCACCCTCGAAGATCGTGACGATCTCGCGGTCGACGGCGCGGATCACGCGCGTGAGCTCGCGCCGGCTCGCCTTGACGTCCTCGAGCTGCTCCTGCAGGAAGCGGTGCCGCTCCTGGAGCGCGTCGTGTTCTTCGAGCGCGAGCGGGTTGATCGGCCCCATGAGGCGCAGCTCGCGTTCGAGCTCGCGCGCGCGGCCTGCGAGCGTCGTGCCCTCCGGCACGTCCGGAGCCGGGGCGTCGAGGGCGACGCCGGGCTCGACCTCGTAGTCGGTCCGGAGCCGCTCCACGGCCGTCTCCAAACGCAAGCGGGCCTCGGCGTCGTCGATCTCGGCGCGCTGGGCCCGCTCCCGGATCCCGGCGAGCTCGTGCTCGAGCCCGCCGCGTTCGGTACGCAGCGTGTCGAGCTGCTCGGCCGACGCACGCGCCGCTTCCGACTGGCGCCGCCGCTGTTCGCGCAGCCGGTCGTGCAGCGCCCCCGCGCGGGTCGCCGCGGCATCGAGGCGCGCCGAGAGCTCGCGGTACGCGGCACCGCGAGCGAGGAACGACGCGCGGACCTGCTCGGCGCGCGCCTGCTCGTCACGATCGCGCGCGGCAAGACGGGCAACGACTGCCTGCAGTCGTTCCTCCACCATCGTGCGGCGGTGCTCGAGCGCGAGCAGGTCCGTCGCTGTCGCGCGTGCGCGGTCGAGGCTCGCGCGCGCGCCCTCGACGCGCTCGGCCGCACGAGTGCGTGCGGCCTCGGCGTCGACGGTGTGCGCGACCGCTTCCTCGAAAGCTCCCTGCGTGACGGTCGCGGCGTCGCCGCCGATCCGCCACGGACCCCCGCCCCCCAGGCGGTCACCCGACGACGTGAGCACCACCAACTCGGGATGCGCCAGCGCGAGCTCGAGCGCCGTGCGCCAGCCGGAGTCGACGAGCACCATGCGCGCGAGCATGCGGCCGAGCAGGGAGTGCAGGCCGGGCACGCGGGTGTGCACGCAGTCGGCGAGGGGGCGCGCGCCGGGCGGCGTGAGCGACGGTTGCGCGCCGGGCCCGAGCTCGTCGATGACGAGCAGCAAGCCGCTCGACTCTCCTTCGTGGAGCTGCTCGATTGCGTGCGCGGCGGCGTCGCCGCCCTGGATGACGACGGCGCGCAACGCCTCGCCGAGCGCGGAGAGCACCGCGGCTTCCGCCCCGGCCTCGATCTCGAGAACGTCGACGAGGGGCCCGACCACGCCGTCGACGCCGCCGAGGTGCTCGACGCCCGTGTCGGCGCGCGCCGCGCCGAGGCCGAGCTCGAGCGCGTCGGCGCGCGCCCGCCACCGCGCCGCCTCGGCCTCTGCGCTCCGCCACGCGGCTTCGGCGTCGTGCAGCCCCGCCTCCGCGGCCGAGACGTCGCGGGCACCGGGCGGCGGCGCGGCAGCGATAGCACGGTCGAGCTCGGCGACCTCCGCGCGGAGCATGCCGGCGTCGGCCACGAGCGTCTCGAGCACGCCGGCGTCGGCTGCGGCCGCCAGCTCCCGTTCGACCCCCCGGTGCTTCTCGGTGAGGAGGGCGGCGAGGCCGCGCACCCGCCCGCGCACGGCTTCGACGCGGACGAGCCAGTCGGCGAGCGCGTCGTCGCCCATCGCGGTGAGCGACCGCTCCGCCTCGAGCACGGCGAGGTCGAGGTCACGGAGGCGGACGCGCAGGTCGGCCTCCCGTTGCGCGTGGTCGGCCCGGGCGTCCCGGAGCCGCTCGATGCGGGCTTGGAGGCCGGCGATCTCGTGCCCCGCGAGGTGGAGGCGGATGGCGCGGAGCTCGGCGACGAGCCCACCGTGGCGGCGGGCGGCGTCGGCCTGGCGCTGGAGGGGCGTGAGCTGGCGCCGCACCTCGCGAAGGAGGTCGTTGAGGCGCAGCAGGTTGCCCTCGGTGGCCTCGAGCCGGCGTTCGGCGCGCTCGCG
>DASPTH010000104.1:0-11003 GCA_035623515.1 Acidimicrobiia bacterium | reverse complement strand
GTGGGGGCGGACCAAGCCCGGCTGCGAGTAGCCACCAGCTCGCAGCTCCCAAATGGAGTCCCAAGAGGTTGCTATGTCAGGAGTGTCACGCGGTCACCCGCCCTCACCACTGATCCCAAGACTGGAACGCCCGGAGACGTGCGGGGACGACGGAAACGGTTCCGAATAGCTTTGCAAGCAGGGGGTCGTGGGTTCGAGTCCCATCGTCTCCACCAGCTTTGTTCCGACCGTGCAGTCGCTGGTCGAGACCTCACCGACCGGCCCGAGCCTCGGCCGGCGAGAGGCGACTCGACGTCCATCCGTCAATCCTCCGGGCCGAGCCATGCGTACTTCCCGCGGAATGCGATGTGAGCGGTTGCGCCAGCGGGAGCGGTGATGAATCGAACACGGGTCGTGTCGAGCGGCCAAGACCGGGTCATGGCCGCTGCAGTGGAACTCGGAATCGAGATCGACGTGCGCGCCTTTCCGGCCGGGACGAAGACCGCTGACGATGCCGCGGCGGCGATCGGCTGCGACGTCTCGCAGATCGTGAAGTCGCTGGTCTTCGTCGTCGATCAGGAGCCGGTCGTGGTGCTCATCGGCGGCGCGGACCGGTTGGACGAAGGGAGGTTGGCGGCAGTCGCGGAAGGCGTCACTGTTCGCCGGGCGACGCCCGACGAGGTGCGGCACCACACGGGCTTTCCGGTTGGTGGCGTTCCTCCGATCGGTCATGCCACGCAACTGCGGTGCTTCCTCGACGACGCACTGCTCTCCCAACCTGTCGTCTGGGCGGCCGCGGGCACACCGACGCACGTGCTCGCCGCTTCGCCCGACTCACTCGCGGAAGCTGCCGGCGCCCGAATCGCAACCATGCGGCAGTCGCGTGATCACCAACGAGCGGTCGGACATCGTCAGCGCTCGTAGAGGCGAGGTCACTCGGAGGCGCGTGTGATGGGTACCGCGCTGATGGCATTGACGAGACCGAGTCCTTGCTCGGCGAGCGCGTTGTAGTCGTCGAGGGTGGTGTTGAAGTGGTCGACGAGCGCGTTGTACTGAGCGAGAAGACCGTTGGCCTCGTCGACGGCGGCGTTCTGCGCCGGGACGAGATCGTTGGATTCCCCGATCCGTCCCTGGTTGCGCAAGCTCGTGATCTGGTCACTCAACGAGTCGGCGCGGGCACCCGCGGCGTCGAGGTTCGGGCGGAGATCCGTGAGCTGCGTCTTCGTCGAGTCGAGGTCGTTCGCGAACGCGGTGAGGCGGCCGCGCAGGTCGACGAACTGCCGGTTGAAGTTGTCGTAGGCGTCGACGATCGCAAGGCGGTTGATGAAGTACTTCCGGTAGTACTTCTCGAGTTGCGGACTCAGGACCCGGATCTGCGTGGCGAGCACGGAGTGCAGCTCGCTGTGCCGCTCGGCGGCCGGGTAGCTGTCGATCGTTTCCCGCACTGCAGCGTCGTCGAGCGTGCTGTAAAAGGAGTCGACCCTTGCGTTCACGCGCTCGCGCTCACGATCGGTCAACCCGCGATAGGCGGCGTGGAGCATCTCGTGCGCGGTCGTGACCATCATCACCGAGGAGAAGTCGGGCCGGTCGACCCGCAAGACGTACAGCCCGAGATTGGAGTAGCAGCCGAGGAGGAGCTCGTCGGTCGACTCGGGTACCGAGCAGTCGGCTCGAAACTCCGTCTTGTCGTCCAGACGAGGATGTGAGGCGCCGAGAATCTCGCGTGCTCGCAATGTCATGGTCGCGTCGCGCGCAAAGCCGACGAGCCGCTCGAGACGAGACTCGACGATGCGCGTGGCAAGCTCACGGGCAGTCACGCGCGGAGTGCCCGGCGCGAGCGCGATCGACAACCGACCGCCGGCGCCGAGCACCGTTCCCGCCTGGTTCACCCTGGCGGAGGCGCGGACCTGTCCGTCGAGGGTGACGGCGACCGTGCTCGTCGGGTTGCCCGCGGCGAACCCGTCGAAGGCGGCGGATCCCGACTCGCCCAGCTTCATCTCCAGCGACGGGCGGCGTTTGCTCGCCTGACCCACGAAGACCGATCCGACGTCGCCGCCGGTGACCACGGCGGGGCCGAGCAGATATCGAGTCTCGGATCGACCCTTGCGACCGTCTCCGAAGACGACGCAGGCGTCGGGTGCGTCCCCGGACCCCGGGGTCGAGGGCACGCCGCGAAGCGCGGCAACGCTCGCGGGATCGCACGAATTGATCGCCGCCCTCGCCGCCGCGAGTCGGGAGCCGCGCAAACGCGGATCGACCTGCGCCGGGCGAAGCTGCGCCAGAACCGGTCGCACCCGCATCCGATCGGTGTGCCCCGAGAGGAACTCCTGCGGAACGTCGGCGCTCGGGGTGGGCGTGACCGCGGTCAAGACGGCTACCGCGACCGCGGCCATCATCATCGTGCCCCCCTCCTACGGCGACGCTGCCACTATGGCAGGCGCCCGCAAGCTTCGCGGCCTGGTTTCTCACGGACCTCTGAAGGGGAAGCGAGTCGAAGCATGACCCTCGCCAGCGACACTCCCGCGATTGCTGCACTGGTGACGGCCTTCGTGGCGGTTGTCGGCCTCGTCGTCACGGCGATCTTCAATCAACTCAACCGCCGAGATGCCGTCCGGGAGCAGGAGGAGATCGCGCTCCATGAGGCGTCGAAGCGACTCGCCAGTTTCAGTGCGCCCAAGCGTGCGTTGGGAATGGCCGCCGTCGTCGAACACCTGGACCACAAGGGGACCGCGGCGTCCGCGCGTCGAATCGCGCTCAACGCGCTCCACTACGAGACCGAACCGCTCGTCATCGAGCTCGCCCTCGACCAGATCAAGCACTCGGGACAAGAGCTGGAGGCGACGGCCGAGCTCGTGCACCTGAATCGGCACCTTTGGCGCAGTCTGTTCGCTGGGTTCGGACGCGTCCTCGCCGGCGCGGAGTCCGACGAGGAGTTCATGTCGGCTGAACTCGACAAGCTGTCGGCCAACCAAGCGATCGTCTCCCGGCTGGTCGATGGTCGGACCGTCCGTGACGTCGACTTCACCGACACCTTCTACCCCGGCTTGTGGGCACCCGAAGGCGGCTTCGTGAACTGCAATTTCTCGTCCGCGTTGCTGCACTACTCGAACCTCCGTGGCGCACGGTTCGAACACTGCACATTCGATCGGACGATTCTCATCGGCGCGTATCTCGAGGACGCCACGTTCAGCGGCAGTTCCACTTCGGATGTCGTGTCGATCGGCGCTCGCCTGCACGGCCGTACGGAAGGGCCAGTGTCGTCGACCGCGGAGAAGGTGCTCGCTCGGGAGAACGCGTCCGCGAGCTCGTTCCTCTACGAGTTCGAACAGGATTGGCGCGGTCACTGGACGGCCGGAGCCGACGACCACACCTTCGACGCGGAGTGGTGGAACCACTCCGACACGATCCATGCGGAGATCGTTGCGCGTGATCACGCGTTCGAACGACGACGATCCAGCGACGGAAACGACGGCCTGTACAACATCGACCGGACCGAGACCCTCGATGCTCAACGACGAGTGGTGCTCATCGGCGGCACTCGGAGACTCCAGAGCCGCGTACCGAGCGTGTGGCGCGCCATCTGGTGGCAAGAGCCCGACCCGATGAAGGCAACCACGGATCTCGCCACTGACGACTGATCTTCGTGCCGTCTCGGCGGCCACGACGTCTCCGATGTGGGCCTTCGTCGACGGTGCGAGACTTTGCCGCGTGGCCGGGTTGCCGTCCGGGACCGTGACCTTCCTGTTCACCGACCTCGAGAGTTCGACGCGACTGTGGGAGGCGCATCCCGAGTCCATGCACGAAGCGCTGGCGCGCCACGACGCGCTCGTACGTGGTGCGATCGAGGGACAGGGGGGTCTGGTCGTCAAGACGACCGGCGACGTTTTCCACGCGGCGTTCGCGACCGCCCCATGGCCGAGCGCTGACGTACGCAGAAGCGCTCCCCGAGGCACTGGCAATTCTCGACGAGCTCATCGTGGAAACCCACTGACATCCACGAGACCATTCGTGATGCGAAGCTGCGCCGACGCTGCTCGCCGAGCTCGGCAGGCGCGTAATCGTCGACGAGACCGAACCGGTCCGAGATCGGTGACACGAGTGAGCGTCGAGGGAGGACCGAGCAGTCGAACGTTTCCGGCTGCCGGACTGGGGCGCCCGGCAGCCGGAACGAGTCGATCTACGACGAGCAGAGGCCGGACGGGTCGCTCGTCTGGCACACGTTCGGTTGCAGGACGTTGCCGGTGCCGATCTGGTCGAACCAGAGGATGTCGAGCGAGTTCTGCTGGATCACGTTGCCGCGCACGGTGTTGTTCGTGGGCGGTGTGCCGAGGTCGCCGGGCAGCAGGGCCACCCCGGCCGACGCGAGCGAATCACCCGAAGCCACGTTGCCCTTGATGATGTTGCCGGTCGCGTTGACGTCGTGGGCGCCGAAGAGCACGAGACCGAGCCCCGACAGCGGCGGGGTCTGCTCGTCGGGGTCCGCCGGGCACGCCTTGTTGTTCTGGTTCACGGAGTTTCCCTGGACGTTGAACGCACCGTCGGGTCCTGGCGCGTCGGCAACGAACAGGATGCCGATGCAGTTACCGTGCGAGTCGTTGGACGCGAGGCGTCCGTACTCCGCGTCGCGGATGAAGAAGCCGAACAGGTTGTCGGTCGACGTGTTGCCGGTCAGCGTGGCGTTGGCCGGGTGGGAGTCGCCGATGTAGAAGCCGGCCTCGCCGCTCCCGGTCGCGAAGTTCGAAACTTCGGTGGTGCCGGTGGAGAAGAACGCCGCGATGCCGTATTCGCCATTGCCGAGCAAGCGGTTGCTGGTGAACGTGGATCCGCTGCCCGCGAACTGTTCGATACCCGTACCGTCGAAGCCCCGGATCGTGAACCCGCTGATGCGCACACCTTGTACGGACGAGTAGATGGTGATGTTTCCCTGGTTGTCGAACGTGAAGTTGCCGGCGACGCAGACCCCGTCCTCGTTCGGGTCGGGGCCGGAGCACGGCGACGGCGGCGCCTCGCCTTGGGGCGACACCAGGGTGGGGTTCCCACTGCCGACGAGGTTCACGGTCTTCGTGATCACGAGGTGCTCGGCGTGGACGCCGCCTTGGACGATCACCGTGCCACCCGGCGGCACTGCGTTGATAGCCGCCTGGATGGAATCGTTGGGTCCGACGACGATCGAGTTCGCCGCCGCCGCGGTGCCGGCCCCGATCGCGAGGAGACCCCCCAGCATCATCGCGAGCGCGGCTCCTGCACCCAGGACTCTTCGCATCGTTCGTTCCCCTTTACCGTTGGCGTCGTGATCGAGCTGTGGAAGCCCTCCGCCCGGCGGACAGGGACGCTAGCGCGCCGCGACGAGTCGGTCGTGGAACGGCCCGCGCCCGACCGGGTGCCTCGCGCACAAGGTGAGCACGTTGACGCGGGGAGCGAGATCGAGGAGCAAGCGGGAAGACAGGAAGTCTCCTTCCGTCGTCATCCGTGTCGTCGCCGCCGTCCAGTCGGGCGCGTCACGAGCGCAGACGCTGCAGCAGGGGGATGGCGGCGATCTTCTCGGGTGTCAGGTCGTCCCAGCACAGCGCGGGGAGGTGCCAGCCGCGCGCGCGCCTGCAGCGCAACACCCGGTCGGGCGTGACGACGACGTCGACGTGGATGTCGTGGTCGGTGGTGGTGACGGTTCCCGGCGCGAGCACCTGGCGTTCGTGCACGGTCGTGACGACGACGGTGTGCTCGTCCACGAGTCCGGCACCGGCGGCCACGGCGAGCTCGAGGTCGCTGAAACCGCCACCCTTGCCGAGACGCGCGCCCGACTCGTCGACCGCGACGCAACCGGTCACCACGAGGTCGACCGGCTCGAGCTCGTCGACGTCGACCGTGCGCGCGCTGCGCGCCGCGCCCTTGATCGACGAGGCCGTGCGGGGGTCGTCGGCGAGGTGCGCGGGGTCGAGGAGGAAGAAGGGATTGGCCTCGGCGAGGCGCGGCACCGCCATGTAGACGACCTTCCCGTCGACCAGAGCCCGTTGTCGCACCGGCCACTGCGGCGAGTCGGGGTTCGCCTTCAGGGTGGCCGCGCCCTTCCACTCCTCGGTCCCGGCGAGACGGCGTGCGGCGGCTTCTGCGCCGACGAAGTTCGGGATCCGGTTCGCGGGCTTCGGAAACCGGGCCACGCCCGGTCGGTCGAGGTCGGCCCACACCTCCTCCCGCAGCGCGGCCTTGCGCGCGAGCAGCCCGGGGTCACCGCCGGCGTCGTGGTCGTGACGGGCCGCGCTACGGCGAGGCGGCATCGAAGGGCAACGACTCGTATCGGCGTGTGAAACCGCCGTCGGCGAACACGCCGGCGTCGGCGTCGACCGTGAAGTTCGGGAGTGCCCGCAACAGCTCCTCCAGGACGACGCGGCCCTGGAGCCGCGTCGCGGCCGCGCCGAGGCAGAAGTGGGAACCCACGCTGAACGTGAGGAAGCGGTCGAACGTCCGGCCGACGTCGAGCTCCTCGGCGTCGGCGCCGAACTCGCGCGGGTCGCGATTGGCAGCTCCGTAGCACAAGAGCACCCGGTCGCCGGCCGGGATGGTCGCGCCGTCGACGGTTGCGTCGCTCAGCGCGACGCGGCACAGCCCCTGCACGGGCGACGTGAGGCGCAGCAGCTCGTCGACCGCGTTCGGAACGAGCGACGGGTCGTCGAGCAGGCGCGCACGCTCGTCGGGACAGCTCGTGAGCAGCTCGGCGGCGCCGGCGAGCAGTCCGGTGGTGGTGTCGTTGCCCCCGGCGATCATCACGAACGCCATGCCGAGGATGCCGGCCGGCCCGATGCCGTGACCGGCCTCGTCGGCGCGGATCAGGTCGGAGACCACGTCGTCGCCGGGCTCGACGCGCTTCGCCTCGACCAACGCGGCGAAGTACTCGGAGAGGTCGGCGACTGCGTCGGCCGCCGAGCCGGCGTCGTCGTGTCCCTGCACGATCGCCTGTGTCCACCTGTCGAACCGGAACCGGTCGGACTCGGGGACCCCGAGGTAGTGCGCGACCACCCAACTCGGGACCGGACGCGCCAGCGAGGCGACGAAGTCACCGCTCCCCGCGTCGCGCATCGCGTCCACGTGCTCGCGCACGCGAGCGCGGAGCGCGGGTTCGAGGCGCTCCACGTTCCGGGGGGTGAACCCGCGGCTCACCAAGCGGCGGTAGCGGGTGTGCTCGGGCGGGTCCATGAACACCATCGTCTGGACGCCGAGGTTCGCGCTCTCGTCGTCGAAGGTCAGCCCGTGCGCCGAGGAGAACGTGGCGGTGTCGCGCGCCGCGTCGAAGACGTGCTGGAACCGCGTGAGGACCCAGTAACCGCCGGGGCTGCGGTGCACCGGATCCTCGTCACGGAGCCGCCGGTACAGCGGATAGGGGTCGCGCCAGGTCTCCCTGCCGAACGGGCGGTACTCGGCACGGGTCCCCGTCACGGTCCGCATCCTTCTACTTCTCCGCTCTCGGCGCTCGCGTCGGGCCGCTCGAGGCCCTGCCTCGCTGCTCGCCGGGATATCCGATCCGGCCCGTTCGCGCTCGCTCACGCGCGGCCGCTCGGCTCCGGCAACGCTGCCGGGATCGTGCAGCAACGGCTTCCGTACACTCGACCCGATGGGTGACCTGATCGGCGACCGCTACGAGGTGCTCGAGGTCCTCTGGACCGGCGGCGGCACCGAGGTCGCCCGGGGCATGGACCACCGCCACCACCGCAAGGTCGCGCTCAAGATCACGAGGGTCGGTCCCGGCGAGGACCCCGCGCCGCTGCTCGAAGAGGGCCGGCTGCTGCTCGGCCTCAAGCCGCACCCGGCGATGCCCACCGTCCGGGACGACGTGTTGCTCGACGACCGGTACGTGCTGGTGATCGACTGGATCGAGGGCCGGTCGTCGGCGGCGCTGCTGGAGGAGCGCGGCGCCCCCGGGCTGCCGGTCCCCATGGTGCTCGGCTGGCTGCCCGATCTCGCGTCGGCGCTCGACCACCTGCACGAGCAGCGCCCGAGCGTCGTGCACGGCGACGTGCGCCTCGGGAACATCATCGTCACCGACGACGGGCGCGCCGTGCTCGTGTTCGGCGCCGCCGCGCTGCGAAACGCCGCCGCCACGTCGGTGGCCGACGACATCCGCGGGCTGGCCGCCACCGTGGCCTGGCTCCTCACCGGCTCCGAGGCACATCCCGGGACCCCGCTCGTGTGGGAGGGCGTGGCGCCCGAGCTGGCCAAGCGGCTCGACCGTGTGATTCGCCGGGCACTCGAACCCGACGCCGCCCGCCGCCCGGCCTCGGCGTCCGAGTTGGTCGACCGGTTGCAGAGCGCGCGGGAGACCGCCCTCCCCACCGGCGTCGTCACGTTCCTGCTCACCGACATCGAGGGCTCGACGCCGTTGTGGGAGGCGCACCCGAAGGAGATGGCCGGCGTGATCGCGCGGCACCACGAGCTCGCCGCGGAGATCGCCGAAGCGCACAGCGGCCGGATGCCGCGGTCGCAGGGGGAGGGCGACAGCACGCTCTCGGCCTTCGCTCGCGCCACCGACGCCGTCTCCGCCGCGATCGAGCTCCAGCGGGCCCTGGCTGCCGAGCCCTGGCCCGCGGGGATCCGTCTCGCCGTGCGAGCCGGGCTGCACACCGGCGAGGCCCAGGTGGAGCAGGGCGACTACTTCGGCGCGGCGTTGAGCCGGGCGGCCCGGATCCGCGCCCTCGGGCGCGGCGGCCAGGTGATGGTCTCCCAGACGACCGCCGAGCTCGTCGCCGACCAGCTGCCGCCCGACGTGCGCCTCCGCGAGGTCGGCCGCTTCGCCCTCGCCGGGCTGACGCGCGAGGAGTTCGTGTCGGAGCTGTGCGCCGACGACCTCGTCGTCACGCCGGCCGCAGCTCCCGCCGAAGCCGCCGGGACCACACCCGACGACGACCTCCAGCGCTCGCCGATCGCCTTCCCGTCGACGCTCGACACCGACGCGCCGTTCGTGGGCCGCGAGTCGGAGCTCGCCGCGCTGCACTCGATGTGGTCTCGGACGGTGGCGAGCGACCGTCGCCGGGTGGTGCTCCTCGGCGGCGAAGCCGGCATGGGCAAGACGCGGCTCACCATCGAGCTCGCGCGCGCGCTCTACGACGAGCGCGCCGCCGTACTCGCGGGCCGCTGCTACGCCGAGAACGTCGCGCCGTACCAGCCGTTCGTCGAGGCGATCGGGTGGTACCTGCGCACGGCACCCGCCGCAGAGGTGCGCGCCGACCTCGTGCGGACGGGCGCGCTGCTCACCCGGCTGGTGCCCGACGTCGCCGCCGACTTCCCGGACCTGCCCGAGCCGCTGCACGCGGAGCCCGACACCCAGCGCTACCTGATGTTCGAGGCCGTCAACGATCTGCTCGGCGCGCTGGCGGCGGCCGCGCCGGTGCTGCTCGTGGTCGAAGACCTGCACTGGGCCGACCGCCCCACGCTCGCGCTGCTCGCACACCTCGCCCGCGGCCTCGATCCGGCGCGGCTCATGATCCTCGGCACGTACCGCGCCGACGAGGTCACGGTGGGCGACCATCCACTCCGATCGGTCGTCACCGAGTTCCGGCGCGACGGGACGCTCGACGAGATGGTCCTGAGCGGCCTCGACGAGGAAGCGGTCGGGCGGCTCTGCGAGGTGGTCTGCCCGTTCGAGCCCGGGCCCGACTTCGTGCACAGCATGCGGCGAGAGACGGAGGGCAACCCGTTCTTCGTGCGCGAGATCTGCAGCCACGTGGCGGAGATCGGTGACACCGACGCGTCGGCACCGTTCACGCTCGAGACCCTCGGCGTGCCGGCAGGCGTGAAGCAGGTGATCGGCAGACGCGTGGAGCACCTGCCCGAGTCGGCCGGCCGTGTGCTCAGCACCGCGGCCGTCATCGGCCGCGAGTTCGACCTCGACCTCCTGCTCGCGGTCACCGGTGAACGCGAGGACGACGTGCTCGACCTGCTCGATGAAGCCGTGGCGGCGCGCGTGGTCGAGGAGACCCTCGTCCCCGGTCGGTTCTCGTTCCTGCACGCGCTGACGCGTGAGACACTCCACGACTCGTTGAGCGCGACGCGACGAGCGCGCCTGCACCTCCGCGTCGCGAGCGCGATCGAGGAGATGCGGGCCACGCGGCTCGACGACCAGCTCGGCCTGCTCGCCTACCACTACGCGGCCGCCGGCTCCGACGTCGCGAAGGCGGTGGAGTACGCGCAGCGCGCGGGCGAGCAGGCGCTCGGCCGGCTCGCGCACGAGGAGGCGGCCGGCTATTTCGAGCGGGGCCTCTCGCTCGCCACCGCGCTCGACGTCACGCGTTGCGACCTGCTGTTCGGGCTCGCCGAGGCGCTGCGACGCGCGGGTGACGTCACCGGCGCGCGCGACGCGTTCATCGAGGCGGGGGCCATCGCCCGGGCGATCGGTGATCCCGAACGACTCGCGCGCGCGGCGATCGCGAACTACCGCGGTCACGTGTTCGCGAGCCCGGGATGGCACGAGCCCGCAATCGACCTGCTCGAGGAAGCGTTGACGGTCTTGCCCGACGCCGACGATCCGTTGCGCGCGCGCGTGCTCGCGGCGCTGGGCCTCGAGGTGTACTTCACGACCGCGCCCGAGCGAGCCGACGAGGTGAGCAACGCGGGTGTCGAGATGGCCCGCCGGCTCGGCGACGACGAGGCGCTGGCCTACTGCCTCGCCTGCCGGCACACCGCGATCTTCGATCCCGACCACCTCCACGACCGTATGGACGTCGCCGCGGAGCTCGTCGAGGTGGGCGCGCGGGTCGGGAATCCCGAGTTCGAGCTCACCGGCCATGTCCATCGCGCGTGTGACCTGCTCGAGCTCGCGCACGTCGACGAAGCGCGCGTCGAGGCAGAGATCTGTGCGAAGCTCGTGGACGAGCTCGGCCAACCGTCGCACCGGTACTTCGTGCTCTGGTTGCAGTCGACGCTGGCGTTGATCGAGGGGAACTTTTCCGAAGCGGAAGAGCTCGCCAAGGAGTCGTTCGAGCTCGGGCTCGCCGCGAGCCATCCCGACGCGGCCGTCGTGTACGGCACACAGAACGTGG
>DASPTH010000099.1:0-7087 GCA_035623515.1 Acidimicrobiia bacterium | reverse complement strand
CGGACCTCTCGGTGCGCTACACGAGCGAGCGTCGCCAGTTCGGGCAGGCGGTCGGGCGCTTCCAGGCGGTGCAGGCGCACCTCGTTCGGTGCGCCGAGGAAGCCGCGCTCGTCGATCTCGCGGTGCAGGTCGCCGCGCGCGCGGCCGACCGCGGGGACGCGCGCTTCGAGGTCGCCTCGGCGAAGCTGCTCGCCGGCGACGCCGCGCGCGTTGCGACGCGCGCCGCTCACCAGGCGCACGGCGCCATCGGCATGACGCAGGAGTACTCGCTGCACCGGCTCAGCCGCCGGTTGTGGTCGTGGCGCGCCGAGTACGGCGACCGGATCTGGCCCGAGCGCCTCGGCCGCGCCGTCGCCGAGCACGGCGCCGACGACCTCTACCGCGTGATCGCCGAGGGCTCCGCCTCGGGCATCGCGATCTGACCCCAGAGATCCGAACTTGCGTCACTGACCGACGCTCTACGTCGGTGAACGACGCAAGTTCGCCGTGTTAGAGCGACGCGACGAAGAAGTCCTCGAAGTTGTCGCGCATGATGCGCCTGACGTCGTCGTCGGAGAAGGCGCCGAGTTGCGCGGCGGCGTACTCGCCGGGACGGGCGAGGCCTTCGCCGTGCGGGAAGTCGGAGCCGAACACGATCGGCTCGATCCCGACCTCGGAGACGACGCGCTGCACGTTCTCCTCGGGGAACGGCGCCACGATGAAGTGCTGGCGGAAGATCTCCGACGGGCGCGCGTCGAGCCGGCCGTTCTCCGCCCACTTCGCCTTGCGACCCATCAGGAACGCGTGGTCGGCCTTGCGCAGCGTGTACGGCAACCAGACCGTGCCCTGTTCCGACAGGCACACCCGGATGTCGGGGAACCGTCCGAAGAAGTTGTGCAGGATCAGCCCCGCGGTGAGCTCCATCGCCGGGCGGTCGCCCCAGTACATCATCCACTGGAACGCGTCGAAATCGCCGAAGACCGTCTCGGGGTCCTCGGACCAGTCGGCTCCGTACTTCTGGTAGTCGGTGCCGCCGAGGTGCACGGTGAGGCGCATCCCCGCGTCGTTCACGACGCTCCAGAACTTGTCGTACACCGGGTCGGCGAGCGACCGGCCGCCGTACGGGTTGTCGCGCCCGCCGTGCGCGTGGCCCGACTTGGTCTGGATCGCGGTCGCGCCCTGCGCCATCACGATCTCGAGCTCCTCTAGCGCGAGGTCGGGGTCGGCGAAGGAGATGTAGGGCGGCAGCCACATCCTCTTCTCGACGACGAACCCGACCTCCTCGTGCATCCACCGGTTGAAGGCGCGGATGTTGGCGTACAAGGCCTCGATGTTGTCGACGAACTCGTACTCGATGTCGTGCGCCGCGGCCGGGAACATCAGCGCCTTGTCGATGCCCTGCTCGTCCATCAGCGCCAACCGCAGGTCGCGGTCCCCGAACGCCTCCGACTTGTTCCGGAACTCCGAGACGAACGCCTTGCGCTCCTCCTCGTCGAGGCCTCGGAGCGGGTTCAGCCGGTTGAGGAACATCCCCGGGATCACGCCGAGGTCGGCCTCGCCCTCGGCCTTCGGGACCTTCCCCCGGCCGGTGCCGATGTTCGTGGTGTCGCCGAGCATCTTCACCAGCTCTTCCTTGGAGAAGGTCACCTGGTTGCTGTGGAACTTCGACGGCGCGCCCGCGAACAACTGCATGCGCGACCCGTCGGGCGCGGTCACGTACCGGATGGCCAGCTCCGACTTCGACGGGTCGATGTAGCGCTCGAAGCAGTCGAGCGGCTCGTTGAAGTGGTTGTCGGCGTCGTTGATGCTGTACGGCAGCGTGTTCTCGGGCATGACCTGGCTTCTCCCGGCTCGCTCTCGGTGGCACGAACAGTAACCCCTCTCGAGGTTGCCGCCGTGGGAGACGGACTACCGTCGCTCGGGTGCCCGGCGCCAAGAAGCAGCGAACGGCCGCGAGCCGGGTATCCCCGCTCGCAGAGAGCGCGACCAAACAACAGGAACTGCTCCGCCTGATCGACGCCGACGACGTCGACACGGTCGTCGTCGCGTTCCCCGATCTGCAGGGACGGCTGATGGGCAAGCGCGTCACGGGGCACTTCTTCGCTCGCCACGTGCTCGAGCACGGGATCGACGCGTGCAGCTACCTCCTCGCGGTCGACGTCGACATGGACCCGCGTCCCGGCTACGCGTTTGCCGGGTGGGACACCGGGTACGGCGACGTGTCGTGCCGCCCCGACCCCGCCACGGTGCGGCTCCTCCCGTGGCTCGAGAAGACGGCGCTCGTCCTCTGCGACCTGTTCGACGAGAGTACCGGTGAGCCCGTGGAGGTGGCGCCCCGCCAGATCCTCCGCCGACAGGTCGAGCGCGCCCGTGACGCGGGCTACACGGTGAAGTGCGGCTCGGAGCTCGAGTTCCTGCTGTTCCGTGACAGCTACGAGGAGGCAGCCGCCAAGGGCTACGCGGGACTCGAGCCCCACAGTGCCTACGTCGAGGACTACCACGTGCTGCAGACCACGCGCGACGAGTACGTGATCCGCGCCATCCGCAACGGCGTCGACCGGGCCGGCATCCCGGTCGAGTTCTCGAAGGGCGAGGCCGGGCGCGGCCAGCACGAGATCAACCTCGAATTCGCGGAGGCGCTCGAGATGGCCGATCGTCACGCCGTCTACAAGAACGCAGCCAAGGAGATCGCCGGGCTCCACGGCCGATCGCTGACGTTCATGGCGAAGTACGGGATGGATGCGCCGGGTTCGTCGTGTCACATCCACTCGAGCGTGTGGGATGCGGGCGGTGAGACGCCGTTGATGCACGACGCCGGCGCACCGGAGCAGATGTCACCGGTCTTCCGTGGTTGGCTCGGCGGGTCGCTCGCGCTGAGCCGCGAGCTGGCGTGGCTGTTCGCGCCGACGGTCAACTCGTACAAGCGGTACCAGCCCGAGTCGTGGGCTCCCACCGCGATCGCGTGGGGCCGCGACAACCGCACGTGTGGCTTCCGCGTGGTGGGGCACGGCCCCACCGGCCACCGGTTGGAGAACCGCGTCCCGGGTGCCGACTGCAACCCGTACCTCGCGTTCGCCGCGACCATCGCCGCCGGCCTGCACGGTATCGAGCACGCCATCGACCCGCCGCCGCGCTTCGACGGGAACGCCTACGACGCACGGGATCTGCCGCGGGTGCCGCACAGCATCGTCGACGCCATCGCCGCACTCGAGGGGAGCAAAGTGGCGGTCGACGCCTTCGGCGCCGACGTGCACGAGCACCTCGTGAACACCGCGCGCCAGGAGTGGCTCGCGTTCGGCGGTGTGGTCACCGACTGGGAGCGGCGCCGCGGCTTCGAGCAGATCTGAGTGATGGAGATGCAGCGGAGGCGTGGCCGGAGGCCGGGACGCCGGAGCGGAGTCGACCCGGGTGCTGGAGATGCAGCGGAGGCGTGGCCGGAGGCCGGGACGCCGGAGCGGAGTCGACCCGGGGTGCTGGAGATGCAGCGGAGGCGGGACGCCGGAGCGGAGTCGACCCCGGGGTGATGCCGCGGTGTGAGCGTCTGCGCGACCGCGTCGTGGTGGTGACCGGCGCCGGGAGCGGCATCGGTCTCGCCAGCGCGCACCGGCTCGCCGAGGAGGGCGCGCGCGTCGTCGCCGTCGACATCGACGAGGGGGCGGGAGCAGCCGTCGCTCGCGACCTCGACGGCCTGTTCGTCCGTGCCGACGTGGCGGACGAGGACGACGTCGTGCGCGCATTCCGAACTGCACACGAGACCTTCGGGACCATCGACGTGTCGTTCCACAACGCGGGCATCTCACCCCCCGAGGACGACTCGATCCTCTCGACGAGCACGGAGGTGTGGCAGCACGTCCAGGACGTGAACCTCCGGTCGGTCTACCTGTGCTGCAAGCACGTGATCCCGCACATGCGGCGCCAGGGGCGGGGGTCGATCATCAACGTCGCGTCGTTCGTGGCCACGATGGGCTCGGCCACCTCGCAGATCTCGTACACCGCGTCGAAGGGTGGCGTGCTGGCGATGACCCGGGAGCTCGGCGTGCAGTTCGCGCGCGAGGGGATCCGGGTGAACGCGCTCTGCCCCGGTCCTGTGCGCACGCCGATGCTCGACGAGCTGTTCGCGCGCGACCCGGTCCGGGCTCGCCGGCGCCTCGTGCACATCCCCGCAGGACGGTTCGCCGAGCCTGATGAGATCGCGGCGGCGGTCGCGTTCCTCGCCAGTGACGACGCTTCGTTCGTGACCGCGTCGACGTTCCTCGTCGACGGCGGCATCTCGGCGGCGTACGTCACACCCGAGTGACCGTCGGCTCGCTCGCACGCCACTTGCTCCCGGGCGGGGTGTCCACCATGATCGACCGCGTGCACCGGCTGGCGGTCACCGATCCCGAGCGCATCCCCGCGGCGCGCTACTACGACCCGGAGTTCTTCGAGCTCGAACGCCGGCACCTCTGGCCGCACACGTGGCAG
Organism: Acidimicrobiia bacterium; assembly: GCA_035623515.1. GTDB lineage: Bacteria > Actinomycetota > Acidimicrobiia > IMCC26256 > DASPTH01 > DASPTH01. The sequence continues at coordinate 2,644 of DASPTH010000099.1, read as the reverse complement.
ATGGCGTGCCGGCTCGAGGAGATCCCCGACGTCGGCGACTTCGTGGAGTACCGGATCCTGGACCAGTCGATCATCGTCGTGCGGGTCGATCCGCACACGATCAAGGCGTACTTCAACGCGTGCCGGCACCGCGCGACCAAGCTCGTCGACGACCGCGGCAATTGCGAGGCGAGCGGCTTCGTCTGCCCGTTCCACGGCTGGTGCTGGGGCCTCGACGGCACCAACACCTTCGTCTACCAACCCGAGTTGTTCTCCGAGGCGGTGCTCGATCCCGACGACCTGCGTCTCGTCGAGTGCCGGGTCGACACGTGGGCGGGTTGCGCGTTCGTGAACATGAATCCCGACGCGCCCCCGTTGCGCGCCACCCTCGGGCGGCTGCCCGAGCTGCTCGACCCGCTGAACGTCGCCGAGATGCGCACGACGTGGTGGCAGTCGACGATCCTCCCCGCCAACTGGAAGCTGGCGATGGAAGCGTTCTTCGAGGGCTATCACGTGATGCAGACGCACCCGCAGCTCGTCACGCGTCACAGCGCCGGCGCCGACCGCCCCGACGAGGACTTCGTCGAGCTCCAGATCGAGGGCATGATCACGCTCGGTACCGGCATGGGCGACGGCATGATCCTGCCGAAGGACGTCGAGGTCGCGCGCACGCTCCGCGGGATCGAACTCCCCGACGACCGCGGCGCGGCTGTGCGCGTGTGGCACCGAGAGCTGAACGAGGCCATCTACCGGGTGTCGCACGAGCACGGCATCGACATGCCGGACTGGAACCAGGTGCATCCGGGGAACGCGGTGTTCTTCGCGTTCCCGCACTTCTTCCTGCTGCCGATGTACGGCAACGCGACCCTCTACCGCTGCCGCCCGCTCACGCCCGAGACGTGCCTCTACGAGTTGTGGTCGACCACGCTGTTCCCGCGCGACGACCAACCGCCGCCGACGCGCGCGACGCCGGTGCCGATCGCGCACGACGACCCCTGGTGGCCCGAGATCCCGGGCCAGGACTTCTCGAACATCCCGCGCCAGCAGGTCGGGTTGCACCAGCAGGGTTTCGAGTCCCTGCGGTTGTCGAAGGACATGGAGGGTCTCGTCAGCAACGCGCACCGCCTCATCGACGGCTATCTCGCGGGGCTCCCGCTCGACCGGCTCGCCGCCGCGGGCGAGTTGGTGTGCACCGGCATCGACGAGCCCGTCCACGACCTCGGCTTGTGACGGGCAGCGTGCCGGGCCCCCGCGTCCCGACCGAACCGTTCGGGAACCCGTCGCAGTGGTCGCCGACGCGCGTGCCGGGGTCGATCCGCCGCACGAGCAACCTCGACATGTGGTCGGATCCCGACGACCGGAGCACGATGTGGCTGCGCTGCCGCGCGCGCGATCTCCTCACCGCGGCCGACAGCGAGGCGCACGTGCTCGGTGCCGCGCGTCTCGACGTGCGCACGGGCGCGAACCGCGTGGTCGAGGAGATCCGCGCCGACCCCACGCGTGACGGCCTCGAGTACCTCGTGGGCCAGCGCGGCGGCTCGGGCTTCCGCAAGCAGATCGACGTCGCCGTACCGGGCGAGCGCGAGGCGGGCTCGCTGCTCTTCTACCTGCTCGACGACCTGCCGGCCGCCGCGCTCATCGGCGGCTACGTGTGGTCGCGCTTCGACACGGAAGGCCGCGAGCGCGCGCAAATGCCGTCACCACCCCGCGGGTCGAACGTGACCGCACCGTCGGCGGTGGCGATGGAGAACGTGTGCGCGGGGTGGGAGACCGCCGGCACCCCGATGCGGCTGATGACGACCGGGCGGCCACCGATCGGCCCGACCGTCGTGGCGCCCGACCTCGTGCCGCCCGACGACCCGCTCGCGTGGCACGACCTCGGCGAGCTGCCGGTGGCGTCGATGCGCCGTCGCCGGCGCGTCGACGTGTTCGACCGCCCCGGCGGCGACGTGACCGTCGACGCGATGTTCCGCGACAGTTGCCGCACCCCCGACGGCGTCGAGGTGGCCGTGCACGAGTACACCATGCGTGCCACCGTCGATCCTGGTGCCGCGGTGCTCACGTCGATCACCGCCGAGCCTCGGGTCCTGCCGTTCGTGGAGTGCCCGTCGGCCGCGGGCAACGTCGATCGCCTGCTCGGGCTCCCGCTCGCCGAGTTCCGCACGACGGTCCTCGAGACGCTGCGCGGCACCGACTGCTGCACCCACCTCAACGACGCCCTGCGCGCGCTCGCCGAGGTGCCGGTGCTCGTCGAGGAGCTAACGCGCCTGCGCGACACCCTCGCCCCACCAGTGGAGCCGTGACCAGAGCTGCTCGCGCGTGCCTGCGAAGTTGTGCATGTGCGACATGCGCGGGCACACGACGACGGTGATGTCGCCCGAGCTCGGGTAGCCGGTGGGCTCCATCCGGGGATCGGGGCACACGTCGCGCTCGCCCACGCCCACGAACACGGGCACGGTGATCGCCGCGGCGACGTCGGCGACGCACCCGGCGTCGAGCATCTGCGTGGTGCACGGCGGCACCGTCGCCGAGCCCCACGGCGGTGTGCGCTCCCGGAACGGGTAGCCCCGCATGTCCTGGTCGACCATGTCGGGCGGCTCGTCGTCGTAGTGGAAGCACCACGTGACGAGCGGGAGGCCGTCGTCGCGCGCCGTGAACGCGTCGG
>DASPTH010000098.1:0-2320 GCA_035623515.1 Acidimicrobiia bacterium | reverse complement strand
ACGGTCACGGCACCGAGACGGTCGGTCAGGAGCCGGCGCACGCGGGCACGGACATCGCCGACGGTGGGCACTCGCTACCCGTTCGGGAACGTGAACGTGCCGCCCCCGTTCGAGTACCAGTCGAACCGAATCGTGTGGAAGGCGCCGTTCACCTCGTAGGTCGGGTAGATCGCGTGCCACGAGACGATCGTCGCCTGACTGCTCGACAGGAGGCACGGCGGTGGCGCGGGGTTGACCTCGGCATCCGCTGAGAGAGGCCGGTAGATCTCGGCCAGGACCGCGTGATACGCGCCGCCGTTCTGCACCACGATGTAACGCAGGTAGTGCGACGAGTACGCGTTCGGGTTCATCTGCTGCTGCACCGCTTGATCGGCGGCGGCGAACGTGGCCACGTCGAGCGCGACCGTCGCCTTGATCGCGGCGCGACCGCCGGAGAACACCACCGCACCCTCGCGCGACGCCGGATCGAGTCCCACGCTCGCGCGCCCGAACGCGGTGTCGTCGTCGGGCGTGCCTCCCGGCCAGTACGCCGGCGGCAGGTCGACGCACGTGTTGCGATAGCGCGCCTTCTGCGACGTGGCGTCGTTCGAGCCGCCGATGGTCATCGCCTGCCCCGGGGCCTGCGACGCGACGCCGTTGATCACCGGCTGGACCAGGTACGTGCCGTCCGGCGGCGGACTCGCCTCGTCGAACGGGATCGTGATGACTGCGCAACCCGATTGCGCGGCCAGGTTCCACGGGATCTGCTGGGTCGTGGTGAACGGCGTCCAGCCGTTGCCGTTCCGGACGAAGATTTTCATCCCCCACGAGGTGGTCGGCTGCATCCCGGCGAACACGAACTGCGGGTACAGCTGGTACTGCGCGCCGGCGTAGCCGGTGACGGTCCCCGGCGTGCACGTGTTCCACCTCGGCTCGACGCCGTCGGCCCACCCGCGCTGCTCCATCACCGGCCCGCCGCCCGTGCTCGCCGGTGCGAGCGCCAACTCCGACGGTTTCGTGCCGCCATTGCCCACGACGGTCGCGAAGGCGCGCAGCGGTTGCTCGGCCGGACCGTCGGCGGCGTTGTGCGCGGTCACCGCGCCCGCGGCGACGATCGCCCCGATCAGCACCACGACTCCGAGCGCCGCGAACCAACCGCGACCGCGTCGCCGCGCGGCCGTCGTGCCCTCCCAGTTGTCCGACATGCCCTTCCCCCGCCGGTGTGTGTGGCGAGATCCTAGGAGACCGCCTCGGTGGTCCGCGCGCGGTGTGCGGCGCCGTGGATCTCAGGCGGCACCCGGCGGCGGGCGCAGGACCGCTTGGAAGACGATGAAGCGCAGCAGCTCCGCGTAGCCGGCCCAGTGCGCGTCCGACGACGTCGCGGTGGCCGTGTAGCCGCGCCCGGGTACCGGGACCGCGTAGAGCTGGAGTTGCGTGACGGGTAGCCCGTCGGGCGGGCTCCAGCGGAACTGGCGCCATCCGGCGGGGATGCCGCCGGTGAGCGCGGTGTCACCGCGACCGATCTCGGTGTACCGAGGGAACTCGCGCGCGAGGAGCTCGCCCTGCACCTCGGCGTAGCGTCGGGCGTCGATCGACGCGTCGAGGGGCTCGCTCGACAGGATCACGTTCGCCTGCCCGTCGGGGGCGAGCACGGTCAGCGACTCCTTGGCGTACCACCCGTCGGGGAGCGCGGCCGCGATCGACCCCTGGAACCACGTCATGCGCGGGGGGACCGCCGGCGGGGGGTGAGGCCCGAGGGCGATCACGGGATCGCCATCGTCGGGCGCCGGCCCGGCGGCGCCGGGGCCGAGAATCCAGGCGAGGTCGGCGCGCACCTGCCGCGTCGAGTCCGCCAACGCCTCGACCGCGTGCCGCAACTCCTCGGGGTCGAGCGTCTCGCCGAGCAGGGTGTACACGAAGCCCACCGAGCAGCGCCCGTCGGCGCGCTCGACCGCCCGCAGGCTGCCGAGCCGCACGGGCTGCGTCGCGACGTACCGGAGCAGGTCTTCGCTGCTCGCGACGTCGTCCAGCACGGAGGTGGAGAGCCCGACGTCGACGCGATCGCCGTGCGCCTCGACGTTCGTGACGACTTTGGTGCCGGCAACCTCCGTCACCAACGAACCGTCGACGTCGTCGGGTGCTCCGAAGACGTCGCCGAGCAACCGGCGGACGCGCTCGCGCACCTCGGCAACCGTGGTCATGGGGCGAGACTCTCGCGCTCGCCCGGCGCCCGCGTCGTCATGCGACGGTGGGAGATCCCCGCTGGTACCAGTTGGCCATGAGCGCCATGGACGCGCGCAGGTCGTGCGCGCGCCCCGCCACCATCTCGCGCGCCACGTAG
>DASPTH010000083.1:0-16558 GCA_035623515.1 Acidimicrobiia bacterium | reverse complement strand
TCACGAGCCCAGTGCGTGACGAGGTAGAGGTTGGAGCCGGCGCCGCAGAACATGGTGAGGTGCGCACCGGCGTCGGTGCCGCCCATCAGCGCGTAGGGGTTTTCGGCATCGTGCACGACTTGGGCCCGGCGGTCGTCGTCGCTCATCGGCACCGCGGTGCTGTTCTGCTTCAGGTAGCGCGAGCCGATGCCGTTGGCGAGCACCCAGTCGGCCAGCGCGTCCGACGGGTGCTGGTCGCGCTCCGCGGCCAGCTCCGCCAGCGAGATCCCCGTGGGACCGGTGCCGTTCTCCGAGTCGGTCAGCATCACGAGGTGCAACGTGTCGTGGCGGAACGCGTTCTGCTCGGGCAACGGGTCGTCCCACGCGGCGCGGGCCCGGGCCCGCCATTCCGGATCGGCGAGCGTGGCGAGCTTGTCCTCTGCGGGACCGTTGATCACCTCGTGCCACGGAGGGATCGCGGCAGTGGCGATCGACGTCTGGAATCCGAGCATGGGCGTGAACGGCTCGTTCCCGCCGCCGAGGTACCACGTCGTGAGGCCGGGTTCGACCTTCGCGCCGCCGACGCCGTCGCCCAGTGACAGACTCCGGATGCCACGTCCGCACGAGCGTTCCAGCGAGCCACGACGATCTCTGCTCGAACGGGCGATCACCTGGAACGTCGCCCCGCGGTGGCGGGCGACGACGTCGAGCAGCGTCTCGACCTCGCCCTCGTCGGAGAGACGGCTCGGGACGAGCTGGCGCCGCCGATCGGTGTCGAACCAGTTCGACGACAGACCGAGCGAGCCAGCCCGCAGCGCGTCGTCGAGGAGCTCTGCCATCCGGTGGACCTCGGTCGGCGCGGCCGGCCGCTCCCACGCCGAGCGACCCATCACCGCCGCACGCAGCGCGTTGTGGGCCGTGTACGCGAAGGGCTGGACCGCGGTGGCAGTGTCGCGTGCGCGCTCGGCGTACTCGGCCCAGCTCGTCCAACCCCAGGGCACGTACGACGCCGCGAGGACCGGGGGCAGCTCTTCGATGAAGCAGAGGAGGTCGACGATGTCGTCGCGGACGTCGGCCGCGACCGGCGCGATGCCGAGCCCGCAGTTCCCCATCACGATCGTGGTGACTCCGTACACCGGGAGCGGGTCGAGCGTGGGATCCCAGAACATCTCGATGTCGTAATGCGTGTGGCTGTCGATGAGTCCCGGCGCCACCAACGCGCCACGAGCGTCCACCTCACGCTCGCCGTCGGGGACGAGACCGGGCGCCACGTCCACGATCACGCCGTCGCGTACTCGGACGTCGGCGACCCGGCTCGGGCCACCCGTTCCGTCGACGACCGTGCCGCCGCGGACGATGAGATGCGACATCTCGACCTCCCTTCCGGTGCCGGTCACCCTACCGACCGTCAACCCGCCGCGTCGCGGCGACGCGCCCCGACCCGAAGCGGTCGCGGTATGGCATCCTCTCCGTCGTGTCCGACGCGTGGCGTGTGGTGTCGGGGAAGACGATGGACATGCGTGGTGGCCCGGACATGCGCGGGTGGACTCGAGCGATGGACCGTGAGCGAGTCCAGCACCTGCGCGATTCCCTGCCCCGGCACCTCAACGCGGGGATCCTGATGGGCGACGGCGGGTTCTGCATCCTCGGCTGGGCCTTGTTCGTCCTGGGGTACCACCCGATCACGATGTACGCGAACACGATCGCGGTGGTCGAGACCGCGCGCGGGGGCCCCGCAGTCGATGTCGTCGCGCGCGAGTACGGCATGGCGCGCGAACAGGTGGTCGCGCTGGCGCGCCTCAACGACGCCACGCCGACTGATCAGCGCGTCGAGGCGGTGCGGGGCGCGCTCGACACGTTGTTGCAAGGATGAGCGTCGTCGATGGGGGTGAGCTGGTGGCGCGGACGCTCGCGCGCCACGGCGTCACGCACCTGTTCGGGTTGGGCGGCGGGCACATCAACCCGACGTGGTGGGCCGCGCCCCGTCACGGGATCAGGATCATCGACGTCCGCCACGAAGCCGCGGCCGCGCACTGCGCCGAGGGATGGGCGCTGGCGACCGGTGAGCCGGGTGTCGCGGTCGTGACTGCGGGACCCGGGTTGACCAATGCGCTGACGGGCGTCGCCACCGCGCAGGCGCAGCGGTCGCCGGTCGTGGTCCTCGCGGGCGCGGCGACCCTGCGCGGCGCCGACAGTGGCGAAGTCGAGGTGCTCGACCAGCTCGAGGCAGTGAAGCCGGTGTGCAAGTGGGCGCGGCGCATCTACCACCTCGACCGCATTCCCGAGTACGTGACGCGCGCGTTCACCGAGGCGACGACGGGAACGCCCGGTCCCGTCTACCTCGAGATCGCGATCGACCTGATCCACTCCGAGATCGACGACGCCACCGTCGAAGAGCCCGCGCCGTTGCCGCGCGCCGACGCGATCGGCGCCCCCGCACCGGATGCGGTCGCGCGCGCGGCTGCCTTGCTGCGCGGCGCCGAGCGGCCCGCCATCGTCGCCGGCAGCGGCGTCTGGTGGGCGCGTGCGGCCGAGGAGCTGCGCGCCCTGGTGGAGCGCGGGATCCCCGTCGTCACGCGGCAAGCCGGGCGCGGCGTCATTCCCGACGACCACCCCCTGTGCTTCGGGCGTGACTGGCAGAACGTGGTGTTCCAGGCCGACGTCCTGTGCGTCGTCGGCAAGCAGCTCGACTACTTCTTCGGCTACGGGCGGTTCCCGCACCTGTCGTCGCTCATCCAGATCGACGTCGAGCCCGGCGAGATCGGTCGCAACCGGGTGCCCGTGAGCGTGGGCATGGTGGCCGACGCCAAGCCCGCGCTCGCCGCGCTCGCCGACGCGGTCCCCGCGCTCGACACGAAGGGGTGGATCGCGCAGCTGCGCGCGCAGGCCGACGAGATCGCCGCGGCCAAGGCCGAGCTCGCCCGGTCGGACGCCACGCCGATCCACCCGATGCGCTTGTGCGCGGAGGTCGCGTCCCGCATCGATCCCGACACGACACTCGTCGGCGACGCGTCGAACATGCTCATGTGGGTCGACGCGTCGTTCCGGGCGCTGCAGCCGGGCTGCATCCCCGGTATGGGCAACCTCGGGACGATCGGTCACGGAGTCTGCTACGCGATCGCCGGCGCGCTGGCCCGGCCGGGATCACGTGCAGTGTGGATGGTCGGCGACGGGTCGTTCGGGTTCAACGCCATGGAGCTCGACACCGCGGCGCGTCACGACGTCCCCGTCGTCACCGTCGTCATGAACAACCAAGGGTGGAGCGCCGCGTGGGTGCCGCTCGGTGTCCGGCACTACGAGCGGATGGCCGGAGCCTTCGACGGTGAAGGATTCTTCGTGGAACAGTCCGACGAGCTCGGCCCCGCGCTGGACGCTGCGTTCGCGAGCAGCCACCCGTCGATCGTCAACGTGATGCTCGACCCCGCCGCCGAGTACTTCCCCGGCCGTCACCTCGCCTGACCGGCCGTCGGACCCGCGGCGTCGGGCATGATGTTCGCGATGGCGTTCACGGGGTGGCCGGTCGAAGGGGTCGAGTTCTTCGAGGGGCTCGAATCCGACAACACGAAGGCGTACTGGCAGGCGCACAAGTCGGTCTACGAGCAGGACGTCAAGGCGCCGATGGAGGAGCTGCTGGCCGAGCTCGAGGACGAGTTCGGCGCCGGCCGCGTCTTTCGCCCCTACCGCGACGTCCGCTTCAGCAACGACAAGACGCCGTACAAGCTCAACTGCGCCGCGCACCTGCCGGGCGGATACCTCTCCTTCTCCGCCGAGGAGCTCTTCGTCGGCAGCGGCCTCTACATGCCCGACCCGGACGCCCTCCGGCGTTACCGGGCTGCGGTCGACGGCGCGAGCTCCGGAGCGGAGCTGGAGTCGATCGTGGCGACGCTGCAGAAGCACCGCTACGACGTGGGCGCTCACGACGTCCTCAAGACGGCGCCTCGGGGATACGCCAAGGACCATCCCCGCATCGAGCTGTTGAAGCAGAAGGGCATCGTCATGTCGAAGGCGTGGCCCGTCGGTGCGTGGCTCAGCACGAGGAAGGCCAAGGATCGGGTGGTCACAGGGCTGCGCGCCGCGCGTCCCCTCAACGCGTGGATCGAGCGTTACGTCGGCTGACGAACCCGGCCCGCGCTCCGACCGCGTTCGGCGTCGACCGCGTGCACCGGATCCGACCATCTGCCTTGAAGCTCGGCAGGCTACGGGTGAGAATGCCGTCCGTGACTTCCTCCGACGCAACCGCACATCTTCAGTTCGATCCTCCTGGTCCTGGTACGTGGGAGCAGGATCCTGTCCACTTTCCACGTCCGGCCACTCGGTACTGGGCCGAGATGCATCCGGAGCCGTTCCGGCGTGGCGTCGCCGAGTTCACGCGCAAGTACGGAATCCTGTTCGACACGATGCGCATGGAGTATGTCAACGGCATCGCGTACCGGTGCATGGTCCCCGTCGCGGACGAGCAGATCCCCGAGCGTTTCCAGCGTGCGGAGGAGGTCTTCGCGCGGAAGTTGTGGCGCGAGCAGCTTCGCGAGTGGGACGAGGTGGCGAAGCCGGCCGCGATCAGGACCCACCGCGAGCTGCAGGCGGTCGATCCCGATTCGCTGTTGGCCGACGAGCTCGTGGCCTATCTCACGCGGTGCCGTACGCACCACGCCGAGATGATCTACCAGCACATGAGGTTCACGGCGGCGGCGGTGCTGCCGATCGGGGACTTGCTCGCCCACCTCGGCGACTGGGCGGGAGTCCCGCCTTCGGATGTGCTGGGCATGATGCGCGGCGCGGCTCCCGTGTCGGCGGGCGCGTCCGCCCAGCTCGAGCGGTTGATCGCGACGATCGTGCAGGATCGCGAGGCGCGTGATCTCCTCGAGTCCGGCGGCGACCCCGCCCAGGTGCTCGATTCGCTGCGCGGGCTCGACAGCGACGTCGGAAGGGCGTTGTCCGACTATCTCGACCTCGTCGGCTACCGGTTGCTCGATGGCTTCGACATCTCCGGTCGGTACGCGCTGGAGCTCCCCGACGCACTCCTCCGTGCGATCCGGTCGATGGTGGCCGGCAGCGGCGCGGACACGGGAGACGTCGACGTCGAAGTACGGATCGCCGAGATCCGCAAGCAGGTACCCGACGAGCACCGTGGGGAGTTCAACGAGCTGCTCGACGAAGCACGCCTCATGTACCGCCTCCGCGACGAGCGCGGTGTGTTCAGCGACATCTGGGCGTCGGGGATCATGCGCCGGGCCGCGCTGTACGCGGGCCGTCGGGTGGCCGACAAGGGCGTCATCGACGATCCCGAGCACTTCATCGACGCCGGGTTCGAAGAGATGTGTTCGCTGGTGTCGGGTCACGGCGGCCCGTCCGGCGCCGAGCTCCGCGATCGGTTCGACGATCGCACGTCGCGCAGCGCGAAGGACGCCCCTCCGTTCCTCGGGCCGCCTCCGACGCCGCCCCCGGATCCTTCGGGTCTCCCACCGGCGGAGGCCCGGCTGATGGGGAGCATGGGCATCGCGCTCGGCGCGCTCTTCGGCGGCTCCGAGGTCCCCCACGAGGAAAACGTGCTGCACGGTCTGGCGGCCAGCGGCGGCGTCTACGAGGGGCCCGCGCGCCGCGTCTCGGGTCCACACGACTTCGACCGGATCGTCCAGGGCGACGTACTCGTGACCGAGTCGACCACCGAGGCGTTCAACATCTTGTTGCCGCTCCTCGGTGCGATCGTGACCGACGCCGGCGGCCTGCTCTCGCACTCTGCGATCGTGGCACGCGAGTACGGGATCCCGGGCGTGGTCGGCACGCGCGACGCGACCGAGCGCATTCCCGACGGCACGCCCGTTCGCGTGGACGGCGACGCCGGGGAAGTGACGGTCCACGCGTGAAGACCGTCGTCCCGCTCGCCGAAGCGCACGACGAGTCGCTCTACGGCGCGAAGGCGGTCGGGCTCGGAGACGCGATGCGGGCCGGGCTACCGGTCCCACCCGGCATTGCCGTCTCGGGCGACATGGTCGACGCGGTCGCGTCCGGTGACGAAGCTGCCATCGCCGAGGTCGTCGAGTTGGTCCGTTCCCTGTCGACCCCGCTCGCGGTCCGTTCGTCGGCCGTCGACGAGGACAGCGCCGACGCGAGCTTCGCCGGCCAACACCTCACGCTGCTCAACGTTGCATCGGTCGACGGCGTCAGTGCCGCGGTCGGGGAGATCTGGTGGTCGGCGAACTCGGACTCCGCGATCAGCTACCGGAAGCGGGTCGGCCTGTTCACGCGTCCGAGCGTCGGTGTCGTCGTACAGTCGCTGCTCGACCCCGAGATCGCGGGTGTGATGTTCACCCAGAACCCGATCAACGGCGCCGACGAGCGAGTGATCGAAGCGAGCTGGGGGCTCGGCGAGGTCGTCGTCGCGGGCCGCGTGATCCCCGACAACTTCCGGCTCGACCGTTCCGGTCAGGTTCTCGAACGGACGAGCGGGGTCAAGAAGGTCGCCATCCGGTCGGCCGCCGACGGCGGCACGGTCGACGAAACGGTCGCGCCCGAGCTCGTCGAACAACTGTGCCTCGACGACGACCATCTCGCGCGCCTCAACGCGCTCGCCGACAGCTGCGAGCAGGTGTACGGACCGGCCCGCGACATCGAATGGGCGTGTGCCGGCGGGAAGCTCTACCTGTTGCAGTGCCGTGCGGTGACGCGCGCAGGGTCATCCCGACCGAAGCCTCCCGTCACGACACGGCCCACGGAGGTCCTGGAAAAGGTCCCGTTGTTCGCCGACCTCGGCCAGGACGAAATCGACCAGATCGCCGGGCTGTTCAAGGAACGCCGCTTCCGTGCCGGTGAGACGATCACGAGAGAAGGTGCCGGTGGAGCGGCGTTCTTCGTGATCGAATCCGGCGAGGTCGCAGTGTCCGTGCGCGGCAAGGACGTCGCGACCCTGTCGGAAGGCGAGTACTTCGGCGAGATGGCGCTCATCGACGAGGGCGCGCGGTCGGCAACGATCACCGCCAAGACCGACCTCGTGTGCCACGGCCTCACGTACTGGGAGTTCCGACCCCTCGTGCAGCAGAACGCGACCATCGCATGGAACATGCTCCACACACTGGCGAAGCGTTTGCGAACCGCACAGGACGAATAGCTCACGTGCCCGCCGCGAGGTCGGGTGCGAGGTCGGTGGGTGCGGAGGCAGGCTCGGGCGCCGCCTCGGTGTCGAGCTCGCCTTCGTAGGTGCGCCGCCGGCTGAGCGCGAGCGCGACGATCCCGGACAGCACGGTCGCCGTGGCTCCGAGACCGAGGGCCGCGCGCGCCGACCACGTGTCGATCACCGCGCCGGCGATGAGTCCACCGATGGGGGTCGTGCCCATCCACGCGATCGTGAACAGGCTCATCACCCGTCCCTGGAACTCCGGCGCCGACGACCGCTGGAGGACGGTCTGGTCCACCGTGGAGAACACCGCCGACGAGATACCGAGCGGCAACCACAGCAGGGCGAACAGCGCGAGGCCCGGCGCCAGGGCCGACAGCGCGATGAACGCGCCGAACACCGCGGCGACGAGCCCGAGCAGCCGGACGGTCGGGCGGTAGAAGGACCCCGCGACGAGGCCACCGATCACCGAGCCGACGCCGCCGACGGCCTGCACGACACCGAGCGCGATCGGAGACGCGTGGAACTCGAACCGGATCATCGACGGCACGATGATGGCGAAGTTGTAGGCGAACGTGCCCACCACGGCCATGACCGCCATCGTGAGGCGCAGCGTGGGGTGGCGCCACACGTACGAGAGTCCGTCGCGGAGCCGCACCCGGGTGAGGTGTGCGGTGCGCGCGAACATCTCCTGTGGCCGGATCAGCGCGACCGCGACGACGACTGCCGCGAACGTGAGCGCGTTCAAGAAGAACACCGGTGCCAACCCGGCCGTCCCGATGAGGATGCCGGCGAGCGCAGGGCCGAGCAGCCGGCCTCCCGAATTGATGGTGCTGGCGATACCGATCGCGCTCGGGAGATCGTCGGGACCGGCGAGCTCGTAGTTCATGGCCTGCATCGTCGGCCGGTCGAAGGCCGTCACCACGCCGAGCACGAACGCGAAGAAGTAGATCCAGTGGATCGTGATCGAGCCGGTTGCCTGCATCACGCCGACGGCAATCGCCTGCGCGGTGCCCGCCAACGAGGTCGCCACGAGCAGGCGCCGGTTGTCGACACGATCCGCGACCACACCCGCCCACGCACCGACGACCAGGATCGGCAGCGTCTGGAGCGCCATGGTCACGCCGAGCGCTTCCCCGCTGCCCGTCAGCTGCAGCACCAGCCACGCCTGGGCCAGCATCTGCATCCACGAGCCGACCGTCGACACGACCTCGCCGACGAAGAAGATCCGGAAGTTGCGGATCCGGAGCGCCTGGAGCGAGCGCCCCATCGCGGCCTTCCGGGGCGATGTCCCCGGCAGATCAGGGACGTCGGGCGGCGAACTCACACCCGACATCCTGGCGCACACGAGTCACGCACGTGGCTCGAGCGTGGCGTCCTCCCGAGCGCGCCGAATCACCGCGGTGGCACGGACCCGGCCGCTGGGTGGCGTCGACGAGGCGCGGTCAGGCGTTCGCTGTGATCGCTTGCTTGGCGGCGAGATCGTGGCGGCGCTCGGCGACGGTCGTGCGGATGCGGTCGGCGACGTCGGGCATCTCGGCGAGCATGGCGTCGAACTCGCGCCGAGGGATCACCTCCATCAGCACGGGCGTCGTCGTCCGGACGGTCGCGGTGCGCGGTTGGTGGTCGACCAGCGCCATCTCTCCGAAGTAGTCGCCGGCGCCGAGGGTCGCGACCAATTGACCGTGCCGGCGGACTTCCACTTCGCCCTCGAGCATGATGACGAACTCGTAGCCCTGCTTGCCCTCCTGCACCAGCACCGCGCCCGGGGGCGCGTTCAGCGGTGTCGCGAGGGTCGACACCAGCCGGAGCTCCTTCCTCGAGAGTCCTTGGAACAGCGGCACCTCGGCGAGCCGCTCGTCGATCCACGCGTGCCGAGTCATCCGGGGCCTCCCTTCGTCGGCGTCTTTGCACACCGATCGTGCGTCTCCTTGCTCGAGCGCTCTGTGCCGTGCGACGCAGAACCGGTGTGGCACCCGGCACACGGAAGCGAGAAGTGAAGTCAGCGGCTCAGCCGCGCGTGTCGGTACCCTTCGGCCTGACGACATGGAACTCCACACGGAAGACGAGCGTGTCGTCGTCGATCGGCCCGGCGTGCGCGGCGCGTCGACGGAGGGCCTCGAGGTCCGGTTCTCCCGTTCGGGCGAGATCGTCCGCAGTGATCGACGAGAACGGCAGCAGCTCGATGTCGTCGATCTCGATCGCCACCGATCCGGTCGGGTAGACGCCGCCGACCTTGACCTTGGGTCTCGACCAGAGCCGGTAACTCACGGTGATGGTCCCGTCGGCCACCCGACCCCGGAGCTCGGCGCTGAACTGCACGCCGGCTCCTCAGGACCGACCTCGTTCGTCCTTCGCCTTCGAGAACATCGCGAAGAGTTGCAGTTTCTGCTGCTCGTCCAGCGTACGGAGTCGGGCCATCGCCTCGTCCGGCGTTTGGACGTCGGCGAAGGCGGCAAGCGGAGTGTCGGACCGGGCGAGCCGCTCGCGGTCGTCCGGCGTCAGCTGCTGGAGGAACGCGAGCGCGTCCTCGACGCTGTGCAGCTGGCTGACGCGCCCGAGCAGGTCGTCGAAGGAGTGGTCGACGGTCGTGGGGACGACCGACGCGGGGAAGGCCGCGACGACGGCGAGGACGTCACGCACGCGTTGCGACACCTCGTCGGCCGTGCGGAAATCGGGCAGGCTGACACAGCCGAGCAGGTAACGCTCGGCAAGGAAGACCCAGTCGTCGCGCACCATCACCCGTTGTTGAACCGCGGGAGTGACGACGTCGAGTGTCCCGACCGACATCGCCCCGACCCGGTACCGCGCGTCGAAATCCGGGTTCCCCGTGGGCGCCTCGACGACGCGCAGTACCTCGAACTTCCCGCGCGGCTCGATGCCGGCAATGGGCAGCATCGTCGGCAGCTCGACCGCGCAGACCGCGCTGCCCTTGAGGCCGATGTAGACGCGAGGATCACTCTCGATCTCGGTCCAGGCGTTCGCGACGATCACCGTGTGGCCGTCGACCGTGCCGCGGTACACATCGCTGTAGGTGGTCCCGCCGACCACGACGTGGGAGAACGTGGTGACGGAATGCGGTTCCCCGTACATGATCCGGGACGCCTGGTGGACCTGGTCCTCGAGGTGGCCGTCGAACGGGTGCTCGGGTGCGGCGGGCTGCAGCCCCAGGCTCGCGGCCAGCTCCGGCAGGCCGGGGACGCCGGTCGGACCGCCCCGGACCTCAGGATGGCGGCGGAAGAGCGACATCGGTCCTCCCTTCAGGACGCGTCCACGTCAGCGTACGCCGGGCGACGACGAGGAGCGACGGCCGACCGGACCCGTGCCGGACGGACGCGCTACGGCGCGCCGGCGGACCCGATCAGCGGTGACGGCACGACGCGACGCTCCCCGTGGACCGGAACGGTTTCTGACGACGGGGAGTACAACGTGCGCGTGAGGCGGTGAGCGCGGAACTCGTCGATGGGGATCGGCTCGTGGAGCAGTGGTCACCGGCGGCCGCCACGCTCGCCGCGCCGACGGCCGCACCTACGATCCGGCTGATGTTTCCCTTCGTGCTGTCGCCCGAGGAGAGTCACTTCCGTGACGAGGTGATCGCGTGGCTCGACGAGCACCTCGTGGGCGAGTATGCGGCGTTCGGCGGACGGGGGGCGGCCGCGAGCGAGGAAGGCTTCGAGCTACGAGCCCGCTGGGAGAAGGAACTGGCGCGCGGGGGTTGGCTCGGCCTCGGCTTCCCGCAGGAGTACGGGGGTCGCGGCGCTTCGGTCATCGAGCAGATCGTCTTCGCATACGAGTGCGCGCGGGCACGAGCGCCGTACCGCCTGAGCATCCAGGGAACCGAGATGCTCGGGCCCACGCTCGTCGCCTTCGGGTCCGACGAGCAGAAGCGGCGCTTCCTTCCCGAGATCGTCCGGGCCGACGTGATCTGGTGCCAGGGGTTCAGTGAGCCTGGTGCGGGGTCGGATCTGGCGTCACTGCGCACCGCGGCCGTGCGCCTGCGCGGCGAGTGGGTCCTGCACGGCCAGAAGGTCTGGACGACGTTCGGCCATCACGCGGATTGGATCTACGTGCTGGCTCGAACCGATCCCGATGCGCCCAAGCACCGCGGTCTGTCGATGCTGCTGGTGCCGATGCACCAGCCGGGTGTCGACGTGCGCCCGATCGTGAACATCGGCGGCGCCGGTGAGTTCTGCGAGGTGTTCTTCGACGGCGCGCGCACCGCCGACGATCTCGTGCTGGGAGAGGTCAACGGCGGATGGGGAGTCGCCCTCGCGACCCTCGGTTTCGAACGGGGCACCGCGACGCTTCCTCACCAGATGGCGTTCGAGCGCGAAGTCGACGACGTCATTGCGCTCGCCCGTTCACGGGGCCGGACACACGATCCCGTGGTGCGACAGCGCCTGGCGGACGCGTGGATCGGCGTGAAGATCCTCGGACTCACGAACGGCCGCAAGCTCGTCGCCCTCGCGCGTGGCGACGGCACGTTGGGCCCCGAGGCGTCGATCGGCAAGATCTACTGGTCGGAGTGGCACCAGCGACTGTGCGAGCTCGAGCTCGAGATCCTCGGTGCGGACGCGATGCTGTACTCCTACGACGAGTCCCAACAGGAGGGCCGGCAGCGTTCCTTCCTGCTGTCGCGCGCCGAGACGATCTACGGCGGTGCGAACCAGATCCAGCGCAACACGATCGGCGAGCGAGTCCTCGGCCTGCCGAGGGAGCCTCGGTGACGGGAGCGCGCGACGCCGGGGTCGTGCTGGCCGACCACATGTTGTGCTTCCCCACTCGCGGGCTCCCGCCTGCCACCACCACCCGCACGACCCTGCTCCTGCTCGACACCCTGGGTGCTGCGATCGCGGCGGTCGACGCCGATGGCGTGGTCCAGCTGCGTGAGATCGTGCGACGCTGGGGCGGCACACCCGAAGCGGGAGTGATCGCCACCGGCGAGCGCACGACCGCCTCGCAGGCGGCACTCGTGAACGCGACGATGGCGCGCGCGCTCGAGATCGACGACGTACACGAGACGGGACTCACCCACGCCACGGCGACGATGGTGCCGGTCGCACTGGCCGTGGCGGCACGCCGCCCCGAGCTGAGCGGTCTCGCGTTGCTCACGGCGATCGCGCTCGGCATCGATTGCGGATGCCGGCTGTCGATGGCGCCCATCACCGAGCTCGGGGGCCGCGACTACGCGCCGCGCGCCATGTCGCGCACCTACCAGACCGGCGTGCTCGCGGGCTCGATGGTCGCGGCGCGAGTGGCCGGTGCCGGACGAGACGTCATGCTCGACACGCTCGGGAACGCCTACAACCAGTGTTTCGGCAACCTGCAGGGTCTGGCCGAGGGCGCGCTCACCGTGCGGGTCGGCCAAGGAGTCGCTGCACAGCTCGCGATCCAGGCGCTCGACTTCGCGGCGGCGGGGATCAGCGGCGGCCGGCAGCCGCTCGAAGGCCGGTACGGCTGGTTCCCGGCGTTCTGGCGCGGGCACTACCGCACCGATCCACTGTTCGCCGGGCTCGGCGAGCGCTTCGAGGTCGACGCCGTGAGCATCAAGCCGTACGCGTGCTGCAAGTACGCGCACACCGCGATCGCGGCCGCGCTCGAGATCCGGCGAGTGACACGGTTCGCGCTCTCCGATGTGGAACGGGTGCGGGTCCACGTGTACAGCGCCGACTGCTGGGACCTGCTCTGCGAGCCGCTCACGCTGAAGGGGGACCCGGCTGCGTTCGCGGGGTCGAGCGGCTGGGCACTCGCGCAGTTCAGCTTCCCCTACACGGTCGCGTGTGCCCTCGCCCGTGGCGGACTCACCACCGCGGACCTGACCGACGAAGCTCGCACCGATCCGCGCGTCGTCGAGCTCCTCGGCAAGGTCGAGATGGTCATGGTCGACACCACACGCGGGCTCGCCGAGCTGCCCGAGCCCGGCCACGTCGAGGTCGAGCTGGCCGACGGCGAGGTGCTCGAGGCGACGGTGCGTCGCGCGCCGGGCCATCCCGAGCGCCCGATGAGCGTCGACGAACAGATCGAGAAGTTCCGCTGGTGCGCGGCCGCGCTCGGTGCCCACAGGATCGACGCCATCGCCGAGGCGGTGCTGCGCCTCCCCGAGCTCGCACGCGCGTCGGAGCTCGCAGCCCTGCTCGACCCGCCGGCCTGAGGCACCGAGGTCGGCCACGCCACCCCTCACGACGGACCCCGCAGCGCCGACGACGTGGTCGGCGATGGTCGCGCGCCGAGTCGGCGCGCGCGACGCTGCGGTGATCCACGCCGACGGTTCGTCGTGGAGTCTCGACGAGCTGCTCGCGCGCGCCGCCGGCGCAGCCGACTGGCTCGACACGATCGGGGCCGAACCCGGTCTGCCAGTGGCGGCGTTGGTGTCGTCGACGATCGCGGCGTTCGCCCTGCTCTTCGCCGGAGCAGGCTCGGGCCGGCCGCTCGCTCCGCTCAGCCCGCGCTTCGTTTTCGACGACCTCGTCGCGTGCGTCGAAGACGTCGGGTGTGGTGTCGTCGTCGCACCGCCCGAGGCGCGCGGGGTGGCCGAGCACGTCGCGGCGCGGACGGGAGCGCGGGTGGCGGTCGTCCCCGACGAGTTCGCGCCTTCGCGGCGTGCGCTCGACCTGGATCCCGACCCGGAGGACGTGGTCGTGGTGATCCACACCTCCGGGACCACGGGTCGCCCGAAGGCCGTGTTCCAGACGCAGGGCCCGATGGTGGATCGCGTCGTCAGGAGCGCGGAACCCATCGAGCTCGGACCGGGGTCCCGGTACGCGACCGCGTCGGCGTTCCACCACCTCGCCGGAGCGGGAATGTTCGTGGTCGCGATGGGCGCGGGCGCGACGCTCGTTCCGCTCCCCGGCTTCTCGCCGGAGACGTGGAAGGCGCTCGAGCCTCTCGCACCGACGCACGCGACCGTCGTGCCCGCGCTCATGGAGCCCCTCCTCGCCGCGGGCGTGCTCGGCCTGCCGAGCCTGCGGTTCGTCCAGTACGGGTCGTCACCCATCCACGCCGACACGGCTCGGCGCCTGATCATCGAGCATCCCCGGATCGGACTCGTGCAGCAGTTCGGCCAGACCGAGGGTTCGCCCATCACGACGTTGGACCACGCCATGCACCTCGAGGCGGTCGCGCACTCCCCGCACCGGCTCCGTTCCGTCGGGCTGCCCATCGTGGGCACCGAGCTGCGCGTCGAGGATCCCGACGCGGAGGGTGTCGGTGAGATCTGCAGCCGAGCCAGCCACTACTTCGCGCCGGATCCCGACGGTTGGCTGCGCACCGGCGACCTCGGGTACGCCGACGACGACGGCTTCGTGTACATCGTCGGCCGTCGGTACGACGTCATCAACCGGGGCGGCGACAAGATCTACCCGGTCGAGGTCGAGCAGGTGCTGACGATGCACCCCGACGTTGCCGAGGTCGCGGTGGTGGGCGTGGCCGACCGTAGGTTGGGGCACGTGCCGCACGCCTTCGTCGTGCCGGCAACCGGCGTGGCGCCGGACATCGACGCGATCACCGCGTTCGCCCGGGAGCGACTCACGGGCTTCAAGGTTCCGCAGAACTGGCACGTCGTCGACGCGCTACCACGCAACCCGGCCAACAAGGTGCTGCGCCGGCTGCTCGTGCCGCCCGACGACGGCGCCGGCTGACCCTCGCGGTCAACCGGGCTGCAACTCCCGGCGGCCGATCATGTCGCGCAGGATCTCGCTCGAGCCCTCGATGAGTCGCGCCGCCCGTAGGTCGCGGAACCAGCTCTCGAGCGGGAGCTCGCGTGCGAGGCCCATCGCGCCGAGCACCTGCATCATCTGATCCACCACGCGGAACGCGGTCTCGGTCGCGGACAGCTTCGCCATCGCGGTCGCGTCGCGCGCCTCCGGGCGCTGTTCGTCGGCGAGCCATGCTGCACGCCACGTGAGCAGGCGCGCCGCGTCCACCGCGACGCGCGCATCGGCGAACGCCACCTGGATCGCTTGACGGGTGGCGAGCGGGGCGCCGAACGTCTCGCGCTCGCGGGCCCACGCCGCCGCGACGCGAATCGCTTCCTCGGCCACGCCGATCGAGCGCGCCGCGTACGACAGACGGCCCTTGTTCAGCCACGCCCCTGCCAGCGCGAGACCCCGCCCCTCTTCGCCGATGAGCGAGTCGTGGGGCAGCAAGCAGTGGTCGAGTCGCACCTCCGACGGCCAGCTGTCGCGCATCATCGGGATGGGACTGACGCTCACGCCCGGCGTCGCGGTCTCGAGGACGAACGCGCTGATCCCGGACTCAGTGCGCGCGTAGATCACGCCATAGTGCGCGTGGTCGGCGTGCGTGATCCAGAGCTTGGTCCCGTCGAGGACCCAACCGTCGTCCGTCCTCGTGGCGGTCGTCCGGATCGCGCGGGCGGGGTCGGTGCCGCCCGACGGCTCCGCGACCGCGCTGAACCCGGTCCAGCCCTCGGCGATGGCGGGGCGCACCCATCGTTCGATCTGCTCGGGCGTTCCCGCGTAGAGCACCACCGGCGGCGAGTGCCCGAAGACCCCTCCGCCCGCGATCGGGAAGCAGAAGCGGTGCTTGCACGCCTGCTCCCACACCACGACCGATGCGAACGCGCCGAGGCCGCCACCGCCGTACTCGAGCGGGGCGTCGAGGCACCAGAGCCCGATGGCGCGCGCGCGGCCGCGCAGCCGCGCGAGGACGTCATCGGGAAGGCGACGGGCTTCGGGATCGAGCGCGGACTCCGCGGGAACGATCTCCCGAGCGACGAAGTCCGCAACGAGCGCCGCGAGCTCGCGCAGGTCGTCGTCGAGGTCGAATCCGGAGAAGGTCACCGCGAACTGTGGCTCGTCAACCGAGCACCTTCGCGACGCGCGCTGCGAAGTCGGGGCTCGCGAGGAGCGCGAGCTGTCGCTCGACCGCGCGCTCGAGGTGCGACGGGAGCAGCACACGCAGCTCGGCGCGGTGCAGCGCGACGTAGGCCTCGAGGGCTTCGCGCGACATCGTCGACAGTCGCTCGACTCTCGCGATGGCGCGCCCGCGCGCGGTCCCCTCGGTCACCGGCTCCGCGAGTCCCATGGCCGCGAGAGCCGCCGCGTCGAGGCGGGGCTGCTCCTCGAGCAATGGCCAGAGCGCACCGGGCGCCCGCAGCCGCAACAACAACTCGCCGCCCGTACCGGGAACGAGGCCGACGCGCCCCCAGCCCTGCTGGCACCAGCCCTCCGGACCGACGAAGCGGCTGTCGCAGGCGAGCGCGAGGTCGAAGCCCATGCCGACCGCCGGGCCGTCGACGGCGGCGACGGTGGGGACGGGACAGTCGACGAGCGCGCGCACGACGCCCTGGTAGGCGGCGTAGACGACCTGGCGGCGTTCGCCCGGTGAGAGGTCCGACCGGTCCACCGCGCCCCGCAGGTTCCCACCGGCGCAGAACGCGCCGTTCCCCGTGAGCACGAGGCCGCACACGTCGGGTGTCACCGCGGCGGTGATCGCATCGGTCAGCTCGCG
>DASPTH010000050.1:0-7150 GCA_035623515.1 Acidimicrobiia bacterium | reverse complement strand
GCTGCGCACCGGGCCGCTCGGGCCCCGCCTCGCTGCTCGCCGGGGTACCCGGCTCGCGTTCGCTCGGCTCATGCCGCGGCCCAGGCGTGCTCGGCGCGTTGCTCGAGGCCGCGCATCATCTTCTGTTCCATCAGAAAGTGGACGACGTCGAACCACGCGGTGCCCACCGCGCCCCCCGACGAGCGCACGATCACACGGGTACGCTCGCCGTCGATCGGCTCGAGGAAGAAGCCCCAGTAGCCGCTCGCGAGCCGTCCGGCCTCGACGGCGGCGAAGTCGCGGGGGCTCACGAGCACCAGCGCGCGCCCGGGCTCGCACACCGCCGCCACCTGCCGGCCGAGCTCTCCCCATCGATGCCCGAGCCACACGGTGTCGCCCCGCTCACGCTGTTGCCATTCCTCGTGCACGGTGTCGGCGTTGTGCATGTCGGTGCGCGCGAGCCGCTCGAGCCACGAGTAGCTGTAGAAGCCGGCCTGGTCCTCACCGATCTGCACCAGCCAGGGCCACACCGCGCTCACGGGCGCGTCGACGGTGATCGCGCGCGTCGTGCGGCGAACATCCGGCCGGACCAGCGCGTCTGCTTGGAGCGTGCCGTCCACTTCCGCGTCGCTCGCGCCCCACCGGGCCATCCACGGGTGGACGTACCGCTCGAACACGAACAGCTTCGCGAGCACCACTGCCGCCACGACGAGCAGGAAGCGCCTCCGCATCGCGCGAGCCTAGGCTCGTCGGTGTGGAGACACCTCTGCTCGACGTCGACACGTCGCGCGAGCCGCTCCTCGATACGTGGCAGAGGGTCGTGCCCCTCGACCTGAATCGTGACAACCCGCGCCGTCACGTGCGCGTGAGCTTCGTGGCCGGGTGAGGATGACCGACCGCGAGCCGTACTTGGCGTCCCGGCTGCAGGGCTTCGGCACCACGATCTTCGCCGAGATGTCGGCGCTCGCGGTGGAAACGGGCTCCATCAATCTCGGGCAGGGCTTCCCCGACACCGACGGCCCGCAGCCCGTGCTCGAAGCAGCGGTCGAGGCGATCCGCGGCGGTCGCAACCAGTACCCGCCCGGGATCGGCATCCCCGAGCTGCGCGCCGCGATCGTCGCCCACCAGCAGCACTGGTACGGGCTCGAGTACGACACCGACACCGAGGTGCTCGTCACCGCGGGCGCCACCGAGGGGATCGCGGCGGCGCTGCTCGCGCTGTGCGAACCGGGTGACGAGGTCGTCGCCTTCGAGCCCTACTACGACTCGTACGCCGCGTGCATCGCGATGGCAGGTGCGGAGCGCCGCGTGGTGCAACTCCACCCGCCCGACTACGCGTTCGACGGTGACGCGCTCGCGGCCGCGTTCTCTCCGCGCACGCGACTCGTGCTCCTGAACTCGCCGCACAACCCGACCGGGAAGGTGTTCACGCGCCCCGAGCTCGAGGCGATCGCGGCGCAGTGCGTGCACCACGACGTGCTCGCGGTCACCGACGAGGTGTACGAGCACCTCGTGTACGACGGCGAGCACGTCCCGCTCGCCACGCTGCCAGGCATGCGCGAGCGCACCGTCACGATCTCGTCGGGCGGCAAGACCTTCTCCTGCACGGGTTGGAAGGTCGGGTGGGTGTGCGCGACGCCCGCGCTCGTGAACGCGGTGCGCACGGCCAAGCAGTTCCTCACCTATGTGAACGCCGGGCCGTTCCAGTACGGGATCGCGGTGGGGCTCGGCCTGCCCGACGCCACGTTCCGCGCGCTCGCGTCCGACTTGCGCGAAAAGCGCGACCGGCTGTCGCAGGGGCTGGCCGACGCGGGGCTCACGGTGTTCCCCTCGCACGGCACGTACTTCGTCACCGCCGACATCCGGCCGCTCGGCGCCCACGACGGTCTCGCGTTCTGCCGCGCATTGCCGGAGCGGTGCGGCGTCGTCGCCGTCCCGAACGTCGTCTTCTACGACGACCGCGACGCCGGGCTCCCGCTCGTGCGGTTTGCGTTCTGCAAGCGGCTCGACGTCATCGACGAGGCCGTCGCCCGCCTCAAGGGGTTGCGCGCGTGAAGGTCGCCGCGGTCCAGCACGACATCGTGTGGGAGGACCCACCCGCGAACTTCGGCCGGCTCGCGCCGATGATCGAGGCTTCGGTGGGGGAGGGCGCACGCCTCGTGGTCCTCACCGAGATGTGCACGACCGGCTTCTCGATGGACACGGAGAAGATCGCGGAACCGTTCGACGGCCCGAGCGCGCGCTTCCTCCAGGAGCAGGCGTGCGCGCACGGTGCCTGGGTGTGCGGCTCCGTGCCGGAACGCGCCCCGGGCGAGGAGTTACCGTCGAACTGCCTCGTGCTCGCCGGTCCGGACGGTACGGTGCACCGGTACCGGAAGCTGCACCCGTTCACGTACTCCGGTGAGCACGAGTGCTACGCACCCGGCGACCGGCTCGTCACCGTCGCAGTCGACGACGTCCGCGTCAGCCTGTTCGTGTGCTACGACCTCCGCTTCGCCGACGACTTCTGGGCCGTCGCACCGGATACCGACTGTTACGTCGTGCCGGCCAACTGGCCCGAGCAACGGCGGGACCACTGGCGCACGTTGCTGCGCGCCCGGGCCATCGAGAACCTCGCCTACGTCGTCGGCACGAACCGCGTCGGGCGCGGAGGCGGCACGAGCTACGTCGGCGACAGCGCGATCGTCGGCCCGTTCGGCCAGGAGCTCGCCGACGGCGCCGGTTGCGGTGAGACCGTGTTGTTCGCCGACGTGGAACCGTCCGTCGTCCGCACGACGCGCGAGCGCTACCCGTTCCTCGTGGACCGGAGCACCTGATCGGCGCGCCTTGCCGGGGCCAGGCCGGGACGGGACGACGTTGAACCACGGCTGCTCGGTGGGGGCACCGGTAGGTGGTGCGGATCCGGTCGTTCGTCGGCAGCCGGAAGCCGGAGTGAGGTGACACGTGAGTACCACGGAGAACAAGGCACTCGTCATGCGGATGTACGAGCTGATGAACGCGCGGCAGTACGAGGAGATGTGGGAGCTCTTCCTCCCCGACGCGAAGTGGGGCGGCGGCCGCTCGTCCACCGACGACTTCGGCAGCATCGACGGGATGCGGGCGATCATGGTGGACCCCATGCCCGTGTTCGTCGACGGCGGGATCCACTTCACCGTGCACCAGCTCACGGCCGAAGACGATCGCGTCGCGGCCGAGGTCGAGAGCTACGCGCCTCTCGTGAACGGGAAGGTCTACAACAACCACTACCACATGTTGTTCGTGCTCCGCGACGGCAAGATCGCCGTCGTCAAGGAGTACGCCGACACCGCGCACGCCCGGGACGTCTTCGGCGAACTCGGTTAGCCTCTCGCCATGTGCGGATGCCTGGTTGCACTGGCCGCGATGCTGTCGCCGCGCCTCGCGATCTTCCTCGTCTGGTTGTTCGGCGACCGGATGGACGTCGCGTTCAACTCGTTCTGGATCGGGTTCCTCGGCTTCTTGTTCCTGCCGTGGACCACGCTCGCGTGGGCGGTCGCCTACGCGCCGATCCAGGGCGTCACCGGTTTCGGGTGGTTCATCGTGATCCTGGGCTTCGTCTTCGACATCAGCAGCTATACGGGAGGCGCGCAGGCTCGCCGGAAGCGCGCCGCCACCGTCTGACTCAGCGAGGCGTCGCCTGGCGCTGCGCCGACTTGTCGAACGCGGCGCTCAGGCGCGCGTGCCGGCTGTCGACGTACTCCCGCGTGTACGCGTGCGGCACCACGTAGAGGTCGCCGTCGACGATCGCCTCCCGAACGCACGCGCCCACGTCGCCCGGGTCCATCGCCTCGTGGACGCGGTCGGGGTTGGAGCCGCGCCGGCCCTCCGGCGACACCTGGTGCCCCGCCGGACCGCCCGGACGGTTGCGGTCCGAGGTGCCGAAGTTGGTGGCGACGCCGCCGGGACAGAGGATGCTCACGCCGATGCCGTAGCCGTACGTCTCCGACTCCTGCGCCAGCGACTCGCCCATCCCGACGATCGCGTACTTCGTGGTCGCGTAGATCGTCATGTTCAGCGGCGCCAACCCGGCGATGGACGCGGTGAGCACGACGTGCTTCTCGCCCGCCTGCTCCTTCATGCGCGGCAGGAACGCGAGGAGGCAGTTCACCGCGCCGCCGACGTTCACCGCCAGCACCCAGTCCCAGTCGGTCCCCGTCGCGTCGGCGATGGGCGGGAACGCGCCCACGCCGGCGTTCGAGCACAGCACGTCGACGCGTCCGGTCGCGGCGTACGCGGCGTCGGCGAGGGCGGCGACCGCGGCTCGGTCGGTGACGTCGGTCGGCACGCCGAGCGCGCGGGTGCCGTAGGTGCCCATCGCGTCGACGGCCGTCGCCAGCGGGCCGTCCTCGATGTCGGCGAGGACGAGGTCCATCCCCACCTCGCCCAGCGCGTGGGCGATCCCGAGACCGATCCCGCTCGCGGCCCCGGTGATCACCGCAGTCCTACTGGCGAGATCGTGCACGAACGGACCCTACCGGTGCCGCCCACGGGACGCGTCGAGGCGGGTTTGCTATCCTCGTTGGTCCGCCGCGGGGTGGAGCAGTCTGGTAGCTCGTCGGGCTCATAACCCGAAGGTCGCGGGTTCAAATCCCGCCCCCGCCACCATCGAAGAAGCAGGTCAGAGGCCCTGAGCGTCAAGCTCGGGGCCTCGCTGCATCCGGGACTTCTACCACTTTTCCACCCAACTGGCATGAGCGCCGGCATGAGCGCCGGTGTGCGGACCGGTTGGTGATGAACACCGTGGCCCCGTCTGGTCCCCGCGTGTGAGTCCGGGTAGGCGACACCCTTGCTCCTGTGACGTGACGCGCAGACCGAAGCGCAACCTGATGGCGCTCCTCGACCAGAAGGACTGGTGAGCCGCGACCTGTCATTCAGGTGATCCGTTCCGCGGCATCGACAAGGGCGTGAGCAGCGCGCTTGGCACGCGTCCGATCGGAGCGTGAGGACTTGAGTGCGCCATAGCCGGAGCGTGTCTTCAAGGCGAGCAGCGTCGCCAGGTGCCGTGATGCCGCCTTGTCGGCAGTTGCGAGCAATAAGGTTGCCTCGTTGTGGTCCTGCCCCTGGGCGTGGACGCCCAGCCGTGCACAGCAGATGACGTCGGCCGCGGCGATGCCCGCGTGTACGCACAGCGTGACGTAGGCGTCGACGACATCCGGATCGCCGTCTGACACCAGGGTGTCCAGTATGTCGGCGGCGTCGCAGAACTGGCGCGCCTTGTCGAGCCGGCCGGCACGCGTCGATTCCGAGCAACGCTTCGATTGCGCGGTTGGCTTCGCCATCATGGGCCCCGTCGTGTCGCACGCTTGAGGTAGCTGCTGGGTCCGGCGAGCCCGAGCCCTTCGGCGCGGATGTCTGCGAGCACGCCCTCTCGCACGCGCAGACCTCGCCGCACCTCGGAGGCGGAGTACTCGAGGACACGCGCGTCGTTGCCGGTCCAGCCAGTCACGTCACGGGTGA
The DNA here is from genome assembly GCA_035623515.1 of Acidimicrobiia bacterium. Classification (GTDB taxonomy): domain Bacteria; phylum Actinomycetota; class Acidimicrobiia; order IMCC26256; family DASPTH01; genus DASPTH01. The sequence goes on along the minus strand of DASPTH010000050.1, from coordinate 1,696 downwards.
GGGTGTCAAGCTGCTCGCGCCACTGCTCGTCGTCGACGTCGGTGTCGTCCGCGCGGACCACGAACAAGTCGAGGTCGCTGTCGGGCCGCATCTCGCGGCGCACCGCGGAGCCGAACATCGCCGCGTAGCTGCACGCGACCGGCCAGGCTTCGATCTGCGCTCGCAGCCGCTCGACGAGAGTGTCGAACAAGGACGCCAGCGCGATCACCGCGGGTGCGGCGAGGTGTGCGCGGTTGAGCCGGTAGAGCACGGCCTGGCCGGCCCGTCGTTGCTCGACGATGCCCTGTTCGGCGAGACGCCCGAGCACTCGACGAACGCCGTCCTCGGAAAAGCGCCCGAGCACCGTATGCACCTGGGGGGGAGTGAACTCAGCTTCCGCGCGCGCCAACATGGCGAGCACGTCGCCGTCAATGGTCGGAGTGACCACACGGAAGGGGTGCTGGAGCTGCATCTCTCGACAATCTTACAGGTACATCGAAGATAGTCGAGATAGCTCGATTAGAATCGAGAAGCCGAGGCGGCCGTTCCGGACGGCGGCTTCTACCGAACTTCTCCCCGAATGTCGCGCCAATGGCGTCGGGCCACGAAAATCGCTGGTCAGCGCCCGGAACCGGCAGGCGCCGTCAGCTGCCGCATCGCCGGTGAACGGCTCAAAACCCGAAGGTCGCGGGTCAATCCGCCCCTGCCACGATCGCCGCACGAAGGCGCGGAACCTCGAGGCCCCGGGCCTTCGTCGTTCTGGCGGTGCCAGGACCTCACCCATGAGGCGACTCTCGACTCGTCGGGATTTGGCCGCCCAGGTCACCAGCGGCTGCAGTGCACGACTTCGCCGAACGGTTGTCGGGCCGAACTGCAATCCTGATCAATCCAGTACGGTTTGTGGTGATGGTGGGCGTGTCGGAGTCCAGTTCGAGCGCCGCCGCACTTGCGTGGATCACCAAGGAGGTCAGGCCGTGACGACCATCACTCGGAGCGAGCTCGGAATCACTCCGCTTACCGGCACCACGGGCGCCGAGATCCGCGGCGTCAACCTTCGTGAGCCGCTGGCTCCGGCGACCTTGGCCGAGATCCGGCAGGCCCTCTTCGAGTACAAGGTCGTCTTCTTCCCCGGGCAGCACCTCTCGACGGACGAGCACTTCGCGTTCGCCGCGCAACTGGGCGAGATCACCGAAGGCCACCCCACGTCGGCCGCCGACAAGGGTCGCTGGGGACTGAACGAGATCAACTACACCGAGCTCTTCAAGGCGCGCGGCGCGGGTCCGGATCCGACCCGCAAGCCTCGACGCGAGGGCTGGCACACCGATGTGACCTTCGTCGAGAGACCGCCCGCTGCGTCGATCCTCAATGCGATCGCCATGCCCGATCGTGGTGGCGCCACCGTGTTCGCCAACACGCAAGCCGCCTACGAAGGACTGTCGGCTCCGTTCCGGCAATTCCTCGACGGGCTCGTCGCGGTGCACGACGGTGAAGCGGCGTTCGGGGCGCAGATCCGTGCCGCGGGTTTCGGTGAGTGGGACGGCGAGCGGTTCACCGAGCTCCATCCCGTCGAGCACCCCGTGGTCCGCACGCATCCCGAGACCGGCAAGCGGAGCCTCTTCGTGAACCCCGAGTTCACCTCGCACCTCGAGGGATTCTCACGTCGCGAGAGCGACGGGCTCTTGGAGCTGCTCTATCAGCACATGGTCGACCAGAAGTA
>DASPTH010000047.1:0-3334 GCA_035623515.1 Acidimicrobiia bacterium | reverse complement strand
CACGTGCTCGCGCTCGCGCGCGTAGGTGGCGTTGGCGGCTCGTGCCGTGCGGAGCCCGACCGCGCTGAGCTGCACGACGACCTTGCGCCGATCGTCGGGATCCGGTGCGCGTGCCACCAGCCCGCCGCGCTCGAGCCGGTCGAGGATCTGGGTCATGCCGCCGCTCGACCGCAGGACGATCTCGGCCAGGGCGGTGGGGGACATCCGATGGGGCGGCCCCGCCAACTCGAGGACGCGCAGTACCGAGTAGTCGATGAACAGGAGGTCGTACCGGTCGAGGGAGCGGTGCTGGAACGCGTCGACGAGCAGGCCCACACGGGCCAGGCGCGTGAAGAGTCCGACCGCGCCCGGCTCCGACAAGTACTGCGCTTCCACTGGCGTGCTCACCGGGCGATCGGCCCCGCGATCGTGGCGCGGTGCATGACCCGGCGCTCGTGGTAGTCGGCCACCGCATAGTGCTGCACCGATCGGTTGTCCCAGAACGCGATGGAGCCCTCCTCCCAGTGGAACCGGCACTGGTACTCGGGCGAGCGCACGTGGTCGAACAGGAACGGCAGCAACGCGTCCTGCTCGCGGTCGCTCAGGCCGACGATGTCCGTGGTGGAGTTGCGGTTCACGAACAACGCGCGGCGTCCGGTTTCGGGGTGCGTGACGACGACGTTGTGCTCGACGGGCGGGCACTGCGCCTGCATGGCGGCGAGGTCGAGGGTGGTGTTCCCGTCGCGGATCGCCTTCTTCAACGGGTTCGTGATGTCGTGCACCGCGCGCAGGCCGTCGACGAACCCCCGCATCGCGGGCGAGAGACCGTCGTAGGCCGCGTACATGCTCGCGAAGCAGGTGTCGCCCCCGACCGCGGGCAACCGCACCGCGCGCAGGATCGAGGCCATCGGCGGTTCGGCGAGGAAGGTGTTGTCGCTGTGCCACTCGTCGGCGCCCTCGCCCTTCGGGTGCACCTGGTCGAGCACGACGATCTCGGGTTTGTCCTGGTGCACCGTCTGGAGCGGCGAGACGTGCATGGGTCCGAAGCGCAGCGCGAACGCGAGGTGCTGCTCGTCGGTGATGTGCTGGTCGCGGAAGAACAGCACGAGGTGGTCGAGGAGGCCCCGGCGCAGGACCTGCACGTCGGCGTCGCTCAACTCGTCGCACAGGTCGACGCCGCGCACCTCGCCGCCGATCACCGCGGTGACCGGCGTGATCTCGATCGCAGCCATGGACGTGGGTATTCTCTCGCCTCTAAGATTCTTGGGCAAGGGAGAATCGACCGATCCGACGGCAGGTGGTGATGGCAGGTGGTGATGGCAGGTAGCAGCCCACGGTTCACCCATCTCGACGACCTGCCCTGGCAGGAGGTCCGGCGCCAGCAGCACGGCGACCACACCACGTCGGTCTGGGAGAAGTGGCCGGAGTTCTCGGAGCGCTACCTCACCGTGTACGCGCGCTACGACCCGGGGATGATCGTCCAGCCGCACGGGCACAACAGCGACCACGTCGTGTTCGTCATCGAGGGCGACATCATGTGCGGCGACCACCACTGCCCCGCGGGGACGCACATCGCGCTCGACCAGGGCGACGTGTTCGGCCCGATCGTGGCCGGGCCCGCCGGTTGCGTGCTGTTCGAGGTGATGATGGGCGACCCGCGGTCGTTTCCCGGAGACCTCGAGGACTACGAGAAATTCCTCGCCGACCAGGGTGTGCAACCGCTCCCGAACCCACCCATCGACATGCCCGACTGGCTGCCCGACACCCGGAACTGACTCGCCTCGCCGCGGCGCGCAGCGCCGAGCGACCCCGCGCCGCTCCGGTCAGCGCGTGCCCAGGAGTGCGGCGCTCTCGGCGCCGGTGAGGTCGACGAGGTAGGCACGCTCCGCGAACCGCCAGACGCCGTCGACGCAGGCGAACCGGTCGTGGTACCGGCCCGCCAGCACCGGGCGGACGGGCTCGTCGGGCGACGTGCTGAGGAGCAGCACCCAGTACGAGCGGGCGGTCGCAGCGCCCGCTCGTTCGTCGACCTCGACGAGCACGTTCGTGGTGATGTGCTTGGTGGCGCGTCCTCCGCTCGTGCGTGCGCGCCGGTCGCTGCCGCCGTACATCGCCCGCACCTCCGCGCTCCCGCTCGCGAGCACGGTCGCGTCCTGCCCGACGATCGACGCGTCGGCGAAGAGATCGGCGAGGCCTTCGACGTCGCCGTCGTCGATCAGCTCGCAGTAGCGGAACATCAGGTTGCGGATCTCGTCGGCCGCTGTCACGCGCTCGGGCCGAAGGGGCGGTCGCCTCGCACGGTGCAGCGGCGCATCTGGCGGAACTGCGGGTAGTGATCGGAGAGCGCACGGTGATTCGTGCACCGCTCGTCCCAGATCGCGAGATCGCCCGGGGTCCAGCTCCACCGCACGTGCAGGTTCGGGTCCTCCACGTGACGGTTGAGGAAGCCGAGCACCGTCGCGCTCTCGTCCTCGTGCATGCCGTCGATGCCGGTCATGAACGCGCCCGACACGAACAGCGCGTCGCGCCCCGTCTCCGGGTGCGTGCGCACGAGCGGGTGGACGACCGGCGGGAACTCGGTCGCGATCTTGTCGGCCAGGTCGTCGCCGGCGCGGGCGCGGAACGCCTCCACGATCACCGGGCTGACGGTGTGCACGACGTGGAGGTGGCGGCAGAGCGCCTGCATCGGATCCGAGAGTGCGTCGTAGGCGGCGTAGAGGTCGGCCCACATGGTGTCGCCGCCGCGTTCGGGGATGGCCACGGCTTGGAGGAAGGCCATCTTCGGCGGCGTCTCGATCCACGTGATGTCGGTGTGCCAACCGTCGGCGTCGGGCGGGCTCTCCGCGGTGTCGGTGATGTAGCCGAGCGGGTTCCCCGCGCCGGCGAACCGCTCGACCAGCGGGAAGACGGCCGGATCGCCGAAGCGCGCAGCCAACGAGAGGTGCTCGTCGTCGCTCAGCGGCTGACCGCGAAAGAAGAGCACGCCGTGGCCGAGGAGCGCGCGGTGGATCGCGCCGATGTCGCCGTCGCTCGGCGCGCGCAGGTCGATGCCGGTGACGACCGCTCCGAGCGCGGCCGACAGGGGCTCGACCTGGATCGTCGTCGTGACCTACGCGGTGCCGGCCGGCATCGTCTGTGCGCAGACGATCTGGCGGAGCTCCTCGACCGCGCGGCACACCGCGTCGACCTTGTTCTCGAGGCTCGACAACTGGTCTGTTGCGGTGGTTGCGTTCGCCCGCGACTTCAGGATCGACGCGCAGCCCGAGACCAACCGCAGCGTGTCGCGCTCTTCGGCGATGTAGCGACCGATCAGCTCGCCGGTCCGGATGTCGATCGAGTGGTCGCGGAAGAAGTT
>DASPTH010000031.1:0-9843 GCA_035623515.1 Acidimicrobiia bacterium | reverse complement strand
GCGGTCGACGACGCGGCCACCACCACCGAGGCCGCGCCGGTGGTGGTCGACGTGCTCGGCAACGACAGCGATCCCGACGGCGACCCCCTCGCGGTAGGGATCGTCTCGGAGTCGGGCGGCCACGCGGTCGTCACGACCGCGGCCGACGGGCACGACCAGGTGCAGTTCACGCCGAGCGCGTGCGGTAGCACGGGGTTCGTGTACTCGATCGACGACGGGCACGGCGGCACCGCGACCGCGAACGCGGTCGTGACGGTCACGTGCCCGAACCACCCGCCGGTGGCCGGTGACGACTCGGCGTCGACCGCCGAGGACACGCCCGTCGTCATCGACGTCCTGAAGAACGACACCGATCCCGACGGCGACGCGCTCACGGTGACCGACGTGACCGACGTCGTCGGCGGCACGATTGTCGACCACGGCGACGGCACCATCACGTTCACACCGGCCGCCGACCGCTGCGCGCCGGATGGTGGGTCGTTCCGCTACACGGCGAGCGATCCTGCCGGCGCGACCGACGAGGCGGACGTGACCGTCACGATCACGTGCGTGAACGACCCGCCCGTGGCGCGCGACGACGCTGTCTCCGCTACCGAGGACACCCCGCTCGACGTCCCGCTCGCCACGCTCCTGGGCAACGACGTAGACGTCGACGGCGATCAGCTGCACGTGACCTCGGTGAGCGGCCCGGGCGCGGTGCTCGACACCGTCGCGGGTGTCGTGCACTTCACACCGCCCACGGGTGTGTGCGCGCCGACACCGGTGACCTTCGGTTACACCGCGTCGGACGGGCAGTTGACCGACGACGCGGTCGTGAACGTCGACGTCGCCTGCGTCGATCACGCGCCGAACGCGGTGGACGACATCGTGACCACGCCCGAGGACACCCCGATCGTCGTCGACGTCCTCGCCAACGACACCGACCCGGAAGGTGACGCGCTCACGTTCACGATCGACCCACTCTCTGTGCGGGGTGGCATGGTCGAGACGTTCGTCGACCCGGTGGACCTCCGGACCAAGGCGCGGTTCACGCCCGCCGCGGATGCCTGCGGGCCACTGCTCCACGCCGGGTTCACCTACACGGCGAGCGACCCGACCGCGCAGACCGACCGGGCCGACGTCGTCGTCACCGTCACGTGTGTCGACGACCCGCCGATCGCACACGACGACACCGCGAGCACCACGCCGGGCCACACCGTGACCGTGCCCGTGCTCGCCAACGACACCGACGTCGACAGCCCGACGTTGGCCGTGGTCGCGGTCGGGTCCACCGTCCAGGGCGTGACCGCGATCGCCCCTGGGGCTCAGGCCGTCGATTTCACGCCGGCGCCCGGCGTGTGCGGCGACGTCACCTTCGGGTACAGCGTCGGCGACGGCAACTCGACCGCCGACGCCGTCGTGACCGTGACGGTGCAGTGCGCGCCGCTGACTGCGGGCGCGGGCGGCCCCTACGACGTCGCCGAGGGCGCGACCGTCACACTGGGCGCCACCGCGTCGGGCGGGTCGGGACCCTACTCCTACACGTGGGACCTCGACGGCGACGGCACCTTCGAAACGGCGGGACCCTCGCCCGTGTTCTCGGCCGCATCTCTCGACGGTCCGCTCACCCGGACCGTCACCGTCCGGGTGCAGGATGCGGGCGGACGCAGCACGAGCGCGAGCGCGGTCGTCACCGTCGCCAACGTCGCCCCGACCGGGGTGCTCCACGGCCCGGCCAGCGTCGTCACCGGCCAGTCGTTCGCGCTGTCGGTCAGCGACCTCGTCGACGTCGCCCCCGACCTCGTGGCCCTGCGTGTCGCCTTCGACTGCGGCTCCGGTTTCGGCGCACTCCAGGCCACCACGTCGACGACCTGCACCGCGCCCGCCGTCGGCGGGACCATCACGGTACGGGCTCGGCTCGACGACGGTGACGGCGGAGTGACCGTGCTCAACGGTTCGGTCGCGGTGATCAGTGTCCACGCGCTGCACTGGAGTGCCCGAGCCGACCGAGGCAACAGCGCCGTGCTCCAGGGAGCCACGCTCTCCGGGGAGGTCGCGATCTTCGTGCCGGGCACGAACGCCGACGTCCGGTCGGTCAAGTTCTTCCTCGACGGTGCGCAGGTGCGTGACGACGCCACCGCGCCGTTCGACTTCGACGGCACGCTCGGCAACGGCACCGCCCGCCTGTTCTCGACGCGGTTGCTTCCCGATGGCTCGCACACGGTGGAAGCGCGCGTCGTGCTCGCCAACCGCACGGTCGAGGTACAGGACGCGACCTTCGTCACCGCGAACCCACGGCCGGCGAGCCGCGTCCTGATGGTGAGCACCGCGCCCAATCGCACCAACCCGCAGCCACTCGCGGGCGCCCACCTGAGCGGCCCCGTCGCGATCTTCGTCCCCTCGGAGCCCGACCTGCGCCGGGTCGACTTCTACCTCGACGACCCGCAGATGCTCGGACCCCACGTGGGCGGAGACGGCAATGCGCCCTTCGACTACGCCGGCACCAAGAACAACGGCACCGCCAAGCTGGCGACGTTCCCGCCGGGGAACCACACCCTCACCGCCAAGCTGACGTTCACCGACGGCTACGTCGACGTGCTCACCGCCGCGTTCACCGATCCTTGACCGAGCGGGGTCGAGAAGCCCGCGGGGGAGCCTCGCCTAGAGGCGTTCGACGATCATGGCCATGCCTTGGCCGCCGCCGACGCACATGCTCTCCATCCCGTAGCGGTGGTTACCGTCCTCGAGGCCGTTGAGCAGCGTGGTCATGATCCGCGCGCCGGTCATGCCGAAGGGGTGGCCCAGCGCGATCGCGCCCCCGTGGACGTTGAGCTTCTCCCACGGGATGTTCAGCTCCTTGGCCGACGGCACGACCTGCGCGGCGAACGCCTCGTTGATCTCGACGAGGTCGATGTCGTCGATCGTCATCTTCGCCCGGGCCATGGCCTGGCGGCAGGCCTCGATGGGCCCGAGCCCCATGATCTCGGGGTCGAGCGCCGTCACGCCCGACGCGACGATGCGCGCGAGCGGCTTCAGGTCGAGCGCGTTGGCGCGTTCCTCGCTCATCACGAGTACCGCGGCCGCGCCGTCGTTCAACGGGCACGCGTTCCCGGCCGTGACCCGACCGTCGGGGCGGAACGCCGGCTTGAGCGCGGCGAGCTTCTCCATCGTGGTCTCGGGGCGCGGCCCGTCGTCCTTGCTCACGACGGTGCCATCAGGTGCCGTGACCGGCGTGATCTCGCGCTCGAAGAAGCCGTTCTCCTGCGATTCGACGGCCCGGTTCTGCGACAGGCAGGCGAACCGGTCCATCTCCTCCCGCGTGACGTCGCAGTAGTCGGCGACGTTCTCGGCGGTCTGGCCCATGGCGATGTAGATGTCGGGGAGGCCGCCGTCGAACGGCGTCCACGGGGGCACGCCGCCGTCCTTCCGAGCGCTGGTGCGCTCGTGGGCCGGCGCGAACTTGTCGTTGTGCGTGCCCGGGAGGCCGTCGGCCGAACCGTGGCCGAAGCGGCTCACCGTCTCCACGCCGCCCGACACGAACACGTCGCCCTCGCCGGCCTTGATCGCGTGCGCGGCCATGCGGATGGTCTGCAGCGACGACGAGCAGTAGCGGTTGACGGTGGTGCCGGGCGTCGTGTCGAGTCCGGCGAGCAGCGCCACGACGCGTGCCATGTTGTAGCCGCCCTCGCCGGCGGGCTGGGCGGTGCCCCAGATCACGTCCTCGACGTCGGCGGGGTCGAGCGCGGGCACCTTGGCGAGCAGCGCCCCGACGATGGTGGCGCTGAGGTCGTCGGGCCGGCAGTCGATCAAGGATCCCTTCCCGGCCCGCCCGATGGGTGTCCGGGCGGTCGCGACGATGACGGCTTCCATGTGAGCTTCCTCCCCCCTATCGGGGCAGACTCTTTGCTGTGAGTGCGGCGGGCATCCTACTGCTCTCCTTCTTGCTCGGCTCCGTGCCGGTGATGAACATCGCGGCCCACCGGGTGCGCGGTGTCGACCTGCGCGACGTCGGGGGCGGCACCGTGTCGGGCACGTCGCTGTACCGGATCGCGGGCTTCGTCCCACTGGCGGTCGCGGGTTGCTTCGACGTCGCGAAGGGCGCCGTCGGCCCGTTGCTCGCCGGTGACCACGCCGTCGTCGCCGCGCTCGCGGGGGGGCTCGCGGTGGCCGGTCACAACTGGTCGCCCTTCCTGCGAGGTGCGGGCGGTCGCGGCATCGCGCCCGCGCTCGGCGCGTTGCTCGTGAACGCGTGGCCGGGCGCGGTGATCCTCGTGCTCGGGATGCTCGGCGGCAAGCTGTTCCACGAGACCGCGGTCGGCGCGCTGGCGGCCGAGCTGGCGCTCGCGCCGGTGCTCGGGCTGGTCATGGGCGCCGACGCCGCGCTCGCCGGCGCCGCGATCGCGGTGCCGATGGTCGTGAAGCGCGTGCTCGGCAACTCGCGCCCCGCCGGGAACCGGCGCCGGGTGTACCTGCACCGGCTCCTCTACGACACCGACACGGGGATGGACGGTCCGTGAGTCTGGTCACGTTGGTACGCCAGCGGGGCTACCGCGACCTCCTCGTGGGCCAGGGCGTCTCGGCGCTCGGCGATTGGATGGGGACCGTCGCGCTCATGGCGCTGGTGCTCGAGCTCACGAACTCGCCGATCGCGGTGGGCGGGATCCTCACGCTCCGGCTGCTGCCGGCGGCGATCGGCGGTCCGCTCGCGGCGCGGGCAGCCGGTCGGTGGGACCGCCGCCGCACGATGCTCACCATGGACGCGTCCCGCGCGCTGATGATCGCGCTCATCCCGCTCGTGCGCGCGCTGTGGTGGGTGTACCTGTGGGGCTTCCTCGTCGAGGTCGCGAGCATCGTGTTCCTGCCCGCGCGCGACGCGTCGATCCCGGATCTCGTCGCCGGCGACGACGAGCTGCCCCTCGCGAACGGCCTGATCCTCGGGACGTCCTACGGGAGCATCCCGCTCGGCGCCGCACTGTTCGCAGCTGTCGCTGCGTTGCCGTTCGAGATCGACAGCCGGCCGTTCGCGCTCGTGTTCTTCATCGACGCGCTCACGTTCCTCGTGTCGTTCTTCTGCATCGCCCGTCTCACCCAACTCGGTCCCGCGCACGCCCCGGCCGACGACGGTGAACCCGAGGCGCGCTTCCTCGACGCGTTCCGCATCCCACTCGTCCGTGCTGTGATGCCGGCTGCCTTCGCGGTGTCCCTCGGCCTCGGTGCGCTCTTCTCGCTCGGCATCGTGTTCGTGCACGACGTGCTGCACGCGTCGGACGCCGAATTCGGCGTGCTCATCGCGCTGTTCGGCGTCGGCGCCGTGGTCGGACTCGTTGCTCTGCAACGGATGCCGCACGGGGACCTGCTCGCGCGCACCCGATTCGGCGTCGCGTACATCGGGGCCGTGATCGCCGTGTTCAGCATCGCGTCGCAGCTCTGGCTGGCGTGGTTCGGCGCCGCTGCGTTCGGTGCCGGCGCCGCCTACGCCCTGGCCGCGGGCATGGGTGCGATCCAGTCGCGCCTCGACGGCCGGTCGCGCGTGCTGGCGTTCGCCGCCTTCCACGTGGTGCTGCGCGTCGGCCTCGGTCTCAGCGCAATCGGAGCCGGTGTCGCCGGCGACCTCGTGGCCGACGTCAAGTGGCCGCTGGTCGGCACCCTCGAACCGTCGCGCCTCGTGCTGTTGTGCGCGGGAATCTTCGTCGTTCTCAGCTCCCTCCTCGTCCGCCTCCCGCGTGGCGAAGCGGCCGAGGCGCGCGAGCCGGGCAGCACGGCATGACCGTCGCCATCGTCACCGACAGCGCCGCCGCGATCCCGGCCGACCTCGTTGCCCGCGACGAGATCACGGTGGTGCCGATGTGGATCCACGTCGGTGGGACGACGATGGCGGAGGGCGTGCGGCCGCTGGGCGAGTTGCTGGGTGACGAGAGTGTCACCACGTCGGCACCGACGCCGGGCGATTTCGAGGACTCGATCCGAGGTCGCCTCGACGCGGGCGCCGAGGGCGCCGTCGTGCTCACGATCACGTCGGCGATGAGCGCCTCGCACCGCTCGGCCTCGGTCGCGGCGAGAGACATCGGCGACCGCGTCGAGGTCGTCGACACGACGACGGCAGCCGGTGGCGAGGCGCTCGTCGTGCTCGCGGCGGCCGCTCGCGCGCGCCGCGGCGCGCCGATCGCCGAGGTCGCCGCGGCGGCGCGCGACGTCGCGACACGCGTGCGACTGCTCGGGATGGTGCCGCACCTCGAGCACCTGGTGCGCAGCGGCCGGGTTCCCGGGATCGCCGGTCGCGCCGGGCGCGCGCTCGGCATCAACCCGTTGTTCGAGCTCCGCGACGGGCGCGCCAAGCCGCTCCGTCCCGCGATCGGGTCGGAAGCCGCCGTCGATCGCATGCTCGGGCGTTTCCGCCGGTCGCGGGTACCCGGTGGTCGTGCGCACGTGTCCGCGTTGCACGCCCTCGCACCCGACGGTGCGGCGGCACTGTTGCGACGCGTGGAAGACGAGACCGGCGCCGACCTCGCCGAGGCGTTCGTGAGCGAATTCGGGCCGGTGATGGTCGTGCACACGGGCCCGGGTCTCCTGGGCCTCGCGTGGTGGTGGGAGGAGCGCGCGTAACGTGCCCGGTCCCACCGGGACGTGACCCTACGATCCTCTGTCATGCCCGACGCTCCCGACGACCGCGCGCTGGTCGACGTGCCCGCCGAGCGCGCGCGCCGCCTGCGCGACGTCGAGGAGCTGCGCGCCGCGGGCGTCGACCCCTACCCCGTGCGCTTCGATCGTGATCGTACGCTCGGCGAGCTGCGCGCCGAGTTCGGCGCCCTGCCGGCCGGCACCGAGGCGGACACACGGGTCCGGGTGGCCGGCCGGATCCTGCTCATCCGTCGGCAGGGAAAGCTGACCTTCGCCACTGTGCGTGATCAGTCAGGCAGCGTGCAGCTCTTCGTGTCGAGCGACACGCTCGGTGCCGAGCAACACACGCGGTTCGACCGTCTCGACCTCGGCGACTGGATCGGTGTCGAGGGCACGGTGATGACGACGCGGCGCGGCGAGCTGTCGGTGAGGGTCGAGTCGTTCCGGTTGCTCGCCAAGGCACTGCGGCCGCTCCCCGACAAGTGGCACGGTTTGTCCGACGTCGACACCCGATTCCGACAGCGCTACGTCGACCTCGTCGTGAACCCCGACGTCCGCCGCGTGTTCGAGGTCCGGTTCAAGGCAGTGAGCGCGATCCGGCGGATGCTCGAAGAGCGCGGCTTCGTCGAGGTCGAGACGCCCACGCTGAGCCACGAGCTCGGCGGCGCGACCGCGCGCCCGTTCGGTACCCACCACAACGCGCTCGACCTCGACCTCTACCTGCGCATCGCCACGGAGCTGCACCTGAAGCGACTTGTCGTCGGCGGCTTCGAGCGGGTGTTCGAGATCGGCCGGGTGTTCCGCAACGAGGGTATCGACACGACGCACAATCCCGAGTTCACGATGCTCGAGGCGTATCAAGCGTTTGCCGACTACCACGACATGATGGAGCTCACCGAATCACTCGTGGTCGGTGCCGCGCGCGCCGCACTCGACGGCACCACCGTCGTCGAGCTGCGCGGGCAGGCCATCGACCTCGCCGAGCCGTGGCCCCGTGTCACGATGGTCGATCTGATCCGCGAGCACGTCGGTGTCGACATCAGGCCGTCGATGACGGTCGAGGACGCGCGCGCCGTGCTCGACAAGCTCGGGCTCGAGTACGAGGCACGCTGGGGAGCGGGGCGGCTCACGCACGAGGTGTACGACCGGCTGGTGGAGCAGGAGATCGTCCGCCCCACGTTCGTGCTCGACCATCCGCGCGAGACATCACCGCTCGCGCGCGCACACCGCGACGACCCCACGCTGGTCGAGCGGTTCGAGCCGGTGGTCGATGGCACGGAGCTCGGCAACGCGTACAGCGAGCTCAACGATCCCGTCGACCAGCGCGAGCGGTTCGAGGCCGAGGCGCGGGCGCGCGCTGCGGGCGACGTCGAAGCGGGCACGGTCGACGAGGACTACCTGCGCGCGCTCGAGTACGGGCTCCCACCCACCGGCGGCATGGGTCTCGGCATCGACCGCCTGGCGATGGTCCTCGCCGGCGTCACCTCCATCCGCGAGGTGATCCTGTTCCCGACCCTGCGCCCCGAGCAGTGACGGAGACGAGCACAACCCCGAAGTTGCGTCACTCACCGACCCTCTACGTCGGTGAGTGACGCAAGTTCGGTGTCAGGGTGTCAGGGGGTCAGGGGGTCAGGGGGAGACCATCGCGACGCTTCGTTCCCAGAGCTCGCGCGCGGCGTCGTCGTCGAGGGCGGCGTCACTCGGTGATACCGGTGCGCACCTGACCCAGTAGGTGCCGGTGACACCCTCGAGCGCGGGATCGGACGCGACGTAGACCGACGTCCGGGCGCCCTGCTCGGCGTTGAGCGCGAACGGGCGCATGAGCGGCATCGTGACCTTGCCCAGCATGCCGAGGTCGCCGTCACGGCCGAAGCGGCTCGCCACGAAACCCGGGTGGACCACGTTCGCGGTGACGCCGGTGCCGTCCAGCCGGCGCGCGAGCTCGCGTGTGAACAGGATGTTGGCGAGCTTCGACTTCGCGTACACGTTGAAGCTCCGGTACCGGCTGCTCTGCAGGTCGTCGAAATCGAGGCCCCTGCGAGCGGACTTGTGCGCGTCGGACGCAACCACGACGACGCGCGACGGTGCGCTCGCGACGAGCCGGTCGCGCAACAACTCGGTGAGCAGGAAGTGCCCGAGATGGTTCACCTGGAACGTGGTCTCGAAGCCGTCTTCGGTGACGTTCCGTGATCCGAGCACGAGGCCGGCGTTCTCGACCAGCACGTCGAGGCGGTCGTAGCGGGCCAGGAAGGCGTCGGCGAACGAGCGTACGGACGCGAGGCTCGCCAGGTCGAGTTGCATCACGTCGACGCGATCGCTGCCGCTGCGTTGCTTGATCTCGGCGAGCGCGTCGCGCCCGCGCTCGGCGTTGCGTGACGTGATCACGACCGTCGCGCCGAGCTTCGCGAGCCCGATCGCGGTCTCCTTGCCGATGCCGGCGTTGCCGCCGGTGATCAGCACGACCTTGCCGCCCATGTCGTCGCTCACGGGGGCTCAGGGTACGCGTCGTAAGATTCGCCGACCGAAGTGACCGGAACAAGGGATGCCATTGCCGCGACTGCCGCTCGAGGGCGTTCGGATCGTCGACCTCACCACCGTCGTATCGGGCCCGTACGCCACGCTGCTCCTTGCCGACCTCGGCGCCGACGTCGTCAAGATCGAAGCACCCGCCGGAGACATCGCCCGCCACCTCGGACCCTGCGTGAACCGAGGTATGGGCGCGGTATACCTCAACTGCAACCGCAACAAGCGGAGCGTGGTGCTCGACCTCGCGACCGACGACGGGCGGCGCGCACTGAAGGCGCTGACCGGCCGTGCCGACGTCTTCGTGACGAACATGCGGCCCGATGCGCTCGCCAAGTGCGGTGCCGACGCCGAGACGCTCCGCGCCGACCATCCCGAGCTCGTCCACTGCTCGGTGCGGGGCTTCGGGTCCGACGGTCCCTACGCTGACCTGCCCGCGTACGACGACATCGCCCAGGCGGTGTCGGGGCTCGCCGCGCAGCAGGAGTGGATGGCGGGGGAACCGCAATACGTCGCGAGCGCGGTCGGCGACAAGGTGTCGGGCCTGACCGCAGCGTTCGCGATCGTGGCCGCGCTCCACGGGCGGACGACCACCGGGGTCGGCGCGACCGTGGAGGTACCGATGGCCGAGACCCTCACCGCGTTTGGGCTCGTCGAGCACCTCTGGGGCCGCGTGTTCGACCCGCCGCGCGGCGAGGCGCGGTACCCGCGGATGTCGTCGCC
>DASPTH010000025.1:0-8373 GCA_035623515.1 Acidimicrobiia bacterium | reverse complement strand
CGCCGAAATCGGCGTTGTCCACGGCGGCGAGCCCGAGCATCACCGCGCCGTCCACGAGCGGCAGGAGGTCGTCGACCTCGAGGTTGAGGTCGTGCGCGAGCTCGGGGAGGTCCTCCGTGCCACCTCGTGCGACCACGATCTCCAGCAGCCCGGCCATCCCGCCGACGCTGGCCGGCGGAAGTGGCAGCTCCGTCGGCGAGGGGCGGTCGAGCGCGGCGGCGACGGGAGCGACAGCTCGTTGGTCGCGGTCGGTCATGATCCCGTAGATCTCGTCGACGAGCGCCTCGAAGGACGAGGCACGCCGGTCCCGCGGTCGTGCGAGGTCAATGATCAGTTCGGCCCGGATGCGTCCCGGGTTCGATGACAGGACGAGCACACGGTCGGCGAGCAGGACGGCTTCTTCGATGTTGTGGGTGACGATGAGCATGGCGCGGGTCGGGAAGTCGTCGCGGCTCCAGAGCGACAGCAGCTCGGTGCGCAAATTCTCGGCGGTGAGCACGTCGAGAGCGGAGAAGGGCTCGTCCATGAACAGCGCGTCGGGTTCGACGACCAGCGCGCGAGCGAAGCCGACGCGCTGGCGCATGCCACCGGAGAGCTCCTTGGGATAGGCGGATTCGAAGCCGTCGAGGCCGATGAGGTCGATGGCACGTTCGGCGCGGTCGCGTCGCTCGACCGGGTCGACGCCCCGGGCCTCGAGACCGAGCTCGACGTTCTGGCGGACCGTGAGCCACGGGAGCAGCGCGAAGGTCTGGAACACCATCGCCACTCCCCGGGTCGGGACCTGAAGCGGTCGCCCCCGGTAGAGGGCGAGGCCCGAGGTGGGGGCGATGAGGCCGGCAAGCGTGCGCAACAACGTCGACTTCCCGGAACCCGACTTGCCGAGCAGCGCGACGATCTCGCCCTCGCGCAGCTCGAAGCTGACGTCCTCGAGGACAGGGAGTTGGCCGCCGTCGGGGGTCGAGAAGCTCTTGGTCACGTGCTCGGCCGCGACGATGGCACCGTCCGTGCCGGCGAGGGTGCGTGGGTTCATGGCCGGACCTCCAGATGCGCCCGGTTCACAGCGAGAACCTGGTTTCGGCGAGGCGGAAGAGGCGACGCCACACGAGTCGGTTGACCGCGACGACGTAGACGCTCATGACGATGATCCCGGTCAACGTCTTGGCGAAATCACCGGTGGCGGTCGACTGCGCGATGTAGGCGCCGAGGCCGGTGGCGATCAGGACGTGGTGCCCGTACGTCACGATCTCGGCGACGATCGACGCATTCCACGCTCCGCCCGCGGCGGTGATGCCCCCCGTGACGTAGAAGGGAAAGATGGCAGGGAGGATCAGGCGCCGCCAGCGCTGCCAGCCGCGGATACCGAAGTTGTCCATCGCCTCCCGCAAGTCGGAAGGGATCGACATCGCGCCGGCGATCGTGTTGAACAGGATGTACCACTGCGCCCCGAGAGCCATGAGGGCAATACCGCCGACGTCGAGACTGATGCTCGTCGCGATGAAGAATGCGGCGGCGAACGGGAAGAGGAAGTTCGCGGGGAAGCTCGCGAGGATCTGCACGACGGGCTGCGCGTAGCGCGCCAATCGCGGTGACATCCCGATCTTCACACCGACCGGGACCCAGATCAGCGTCGACACGACGACCACGATCACGACGCGCAGGAACGTGACGAATCCCAACCAGAACGCGTGGGGGAACTGGTCCAGTCCGACCGTGCGCGACACGTAGCCGAGCGCGGTCGACGCCCCCCAAATGGCGAGCGCGGCCACCGCGAGCCCGAAGAGGGTGTCGCCCGCCCGCCGGCGCGCCGGACTCGTCGTGAGCGGCCGATCTGCGGTACCGAACACGCGCGTGGCGCGATCGAGGCCCACGGTCACCGGCCGGAGCGGGCGGCCGAGCAGGGTCGGAACCCGCGACCGACGCAGGGTGTCGAGCACCACACTCCGAGGCTGCTCGATCGCCTCGGTCTGCTCGTTGCGGAAGCGTTCCGACCACGCCACCATCGGCCGCCAGAACAAGAAGTTCACGGCCAGCACCATCACGATCATCACGACGATCGCCAGCAACACCTTGCCGAGATCGGCGTCGCGGCTCGCGGCGGCCACGTAGCTCCCGATGCCCGGCAACGCGTAGGAGCGCTTGTTGACGGTGATCGCCTCCGACGCGGTCAGGAAGAACCAGGCGCCGCCGAAGCTCATCATGCCGTTCCAGACCAAGCCGATCATCGAGCTCGGCACGTCGAGCTTCCAGAACCGCTGCCACTTGCTCAGCCGCAACACGCGTGCTGCCTCGTCCAACTCGCGCGGTTGGGTGACGAGCGAGTGGTAGAAGCTGAACGTCATGTTCCACGCCTGCGACGTGAAGATCGCGAAGATCGACGCACACTCCAGACCGAGGAGCGAGTGCGGGAACAACGCGATGAACCCGGCCACGGTGATCGACAGGAACCCCAGCACCGGCACCGACTGCAAGACGTCGAGTGCTGGGATCAACACCTTCTCCGCCCGGCGCGACCGCGCTGCGGCGGTGCCGTACACGAAGGTGAAGCCCACCGACAGGCCGAGCGCCAGGAACATGCGCGACAGCGAGCGCAGGGCGTACCCGGGGAGGCGGGCCGGGTCCGTCGAGAAGTTCCGGACCGCGTGGCTCGGCTCGAAGGGCACAGTGACCGACTGCCCCAATCGCACCACCGCGTACAGCAGGGCGAGGATCGCCGCGGCCACCACGACGTCGACCCAGCGCAACGCGGGGCGCCGCAACACGCCGCGTGTGGGGAACGACTGACGGACCGCCACCGGGAATCACCTCCCCTCGAAGAGATCCCGGATGCGCGGCAGGACCCGGTTCGGGTCCGACGTGCTGGACGGCGCGGTGGGCTCGGGTCAGCGCGCGATCCGGGAGACGGACTGCACGAGACGACTCGGAGGTTCGCCGGGACTCATGCGATCACCTCCTCCCGATCAGCGGCTTGCGATGCGCTTCCGACGCATCAACGACGCGAGGCGCCGCCACCGTAACTCAGGAAGTCGTGCTGCGTGCGTCAGGAACGCGCAAGGATCCACCCTGCACCCACCGTGACGCGGACGGCCGGTGCCGTCACTCGTGGAGGTCGGCGCCGGTGGGGCTGATGCGAGCGACGACGCGTCCTTCCTCGTCGAGCCGACGGGCCAGCTCGTCGCGCGGAGTCGCCGGAGCCCCGAACCTCGCGAGGATCTGCTCGAACACCTCGACGCGTTCGGGATCCTGTTCGAGGAGCTCGGCGTCACCGTAGAGCGTCAAGGCGCGGCGCCCGTCGGCCACGAGGAGCGCGACACGCGGCTGCCGCGCGATGTTGTGGCGCTTCGCGCTGGAGCGACGGAACGTCACGAGGACCTCGCGGCCGGTCCACGAGTAACCGATCAGCGACACCTGTGGTGAGCCGTCCTTGCGGCCGGTTGCGAGCGTCGCCCACTGGTGCCCGCTGAGATGGTCCGATTGCTCGCTGGTGAGCTCCAAATCCGATCCTCCTCGACGCACTGAGCTCCTCGGGTCCCGGTCTGGCCGCCCCCGGGTGAGCAGGTCTGGCACGGGCCAGCCTACGAGCCGGTCCGAGTCGGTCGTCAGCCCGGGAGCCGGAGGAACTCGTCGACGTGGGCGCAGACGTCGTCCATGGCGGCGTCGTCGAGCGCGTGGCTCAACGGGAGGAGCACACCGCGCGCCATCACCTCGTCGGCGTTCGGCAGGCCGTTGGGCGGGACCCGCACCTCGGTGCCGCGCAGCATCGGCTGCCGCGTCACGTTCCCCGTCCAGATCGTCCGGGTGTCGACGCCCCGCTCGTCGAGGAAGCGTTGCAGGTCGGCCCGCGCGAAGCCGGCGTCGGGTCGGATCACGAGCGGGTAGCCGAGCCACGCGGTCTCGAGGTCGGCGAGCGGTCGCGGGAGCACGAATCGATCCGTGTGACCGCCGAAGAACTCGGTGTAGCGGTCGAAGTTGCGGCGGCGGCGCGCCAGGTTTTCCGGCAGCTTCTTCAATTGTTCGAGCCCGAATGCAGCTCCGATCTCGGATGGTTCGAAGTTCCACCCGAGCTCGTCGAAGATGAACTGGTTGTCGTATTGGATGCCGTCGAGGTCTTCCCAGAAGTTCCGATCGCGCTTCTTCGATCCGAAGAAGTGCAACTCGGAACGACGGCCCCAACGGCGGAGCACGACGGCGCGGTCGCGGAGGTCGTCGTCGTCGGTCATCACCATGCCGCCGTTGCCGGCACAGGTGATGACGTGCGAGTTCGCGAAGCTCGTGACCGAGAGCGTCGACCGTTCGCCCGTCGGTCGGCCGCGCAGCCTCGCGCCGAGCGTGTCGCACGAGTCCTCCACGACCGCCAGGCCGTGTCGATCGGCGATGTCGCGTATCCGGTCCCAGTCGGGCGCGTTCCCGATGAGGTTCGGGAACAGTAGCGCCGTGGTCCGTGGTGAGATCATCTCCTCGATCTGTTCGACGTCGACGCAGTACGTGTCGGGCTCGACGTCGACGAACGCGGGCACCCAGCCGCCCCGCACGATCGGTGCGACGTCGGTCGAGAAGGTCAGCGCGCACGTGACGACTTCGGCACCCGGCGGGAGCTCCAGTAGCTCGAGCGCGAGGTAGAGCGCCGACGACCCGGAGTTGCACATCACCCCGCGGGCCTTGCCGAAGAGCGACGCGACCTGGCGTTCCATCGCCGTCACGCGCCGGCCGGGCCAGAGGCCCTGCGGGCCGGACCGCAGGACCTCGACCACCGCGGCGATCTCCCGCTCGTCGTGGACACTGCTCGAGTAGAAGATGCGCTCCATCGTGCAACAGTGCCTCAGGCGATCGGGTGGGCGCCGGTCGTGGTCGTTGCGGCGGTCAGCGATCGCGGAAGACGACCGACGTGCGCGTGTCGAGGACGACGTGGAGCTCGGCGATCCGGAGCGACCCGTCCTCGACCCGGACCCGCCCACGGACGATCCCGGTGGAGAGCGGGGCGATCCCGCCGGCGACCTGGGTCACGAAGATGTACGAGGCGAACGATGCGGAATCCCCGCCGTGTTCCACGACGTGGATGTTGGTGCCGTTGTGCCGGAGCGGGTAGGGGCTGTTGCTCCGGTGGTCGGTCTGCCAGGCGACGAAGTCGTCGCGCCCGCGGACGTCGGCGCGCACGAAGTCCTCGTAGTCGGTGGTGCCGCTGTCGGTCCGGCAGGTGAAGTGGACGTCGCGGGTGACCATCTCGGGGAACCGGTCGAAGTCACCTTCGTCGTAGTGGAACCACCAGCGACCGACGAGGTCCTGGATTGCGGCGGGATCGATCATGGGCGCGGTCGCGCGCGGCCGGGGAGTGCGTCGACGTTGCTGGCGGGCCCGACGATCTCGCCGCGCGCGTGTTGCGTCATCTTGTCGATGCGCGCGGGAAGGGAGGCGGGCTGCCACTCGGGGAGCAGCTCCTTGCCCACGAGGTCGTACACCGGGCGGGCGAGGTCGGCGAGTAGCTGCAGGCTCGTGGTGACCTGCCCGGTGAGCCGCGCGGGGTCGGCGGTGCACAGCGCCAGTGCGGCCTCCGCCATGGTGTCGAGCGGCTCGTAGAGGTAGGCGGGGAGGTTGGAGTACTCGACCAACACCTCGGTCTCGGCCGCTGCCTGCGGCGCGACGGTGTTGACCGCGATCCCCTCGCCGTAGGTCTCGGCCCCGAGGCTCACCGTCCACCGATCGAGGAACGCCTTCGACCCTCCGTAGATGGTGCCCTTCGACGCGGGCTGGGTCGGGGGAAACGGCGGGCCGGGTGGGTGTTGGGCGGTCTGCGACGAAACGTTCAGGATCCAGCCCTCGCCCCGCTCGCGCATCCCAGGGAGCACGCGCCGGACGAGCTGCCACGGCGCCCAGAAGTTGAGCTCCAGCACGGTCGCCATCTGTTCGTCGGTCCAGTCGAGGAAGCGACGGAAGCCCCCACCGGCCGCATTGTTCACGAGGATGTCGACCGCGCCCAGCTCCGCCTCGACCCGGTCGACCAGCTCCGCGCGGTCGAGGGACGGGTCGCTCAGGTCGAACGGAACCGCGAGCACGCGCCCGCCGAGCGCGGAGATCTCGGCCGCGGCGCGCTCGAGCGTCCCGAGGTCGGCGAGCGCGGGCGTGGGGCGCGAGCAGATCGCGACGTCGGCGCCCTCCGCGGCGAGGCGCACGGCGATCGCTTTCCCGATCCCGCGGCTCGCGCCGGTGACGAGTGCGACCCGGCCGGCGCAGGAAGTACCCACCGGGCTACCCGGCGAAAGCGTGCACGGGAAGTGGGTCGCCCATGCGCGCGTAGCAGTCGGCGATGTTGTCCCCCATGAACCAGGCCTTGCTGGAAGCGTCGAGACCCTGCAGCAGGTCGGCGTAGTACGCGGTCGGCGCGCCAGAGCCCTCGTTGTGCGCGTAGTCGCTCGAGAACACGACGCACTCCGGGAACTCGGCGAGCAACCTCACCGGGGACTGGTGCCGGCGAGGAAGCGGCGTGATCCGGACGTTTCGTCGTACGAACTCACCCGGCGAGAGGTCGAAGGGGTACGGACCCATGTAGAGGCCCGCCTCGACGACCTGCCGCGAGTCGCGGGTGTCCATGTGCTCGACCATCCCCGAGAACCAGTGCAGCCCGATCTCGGCGATCAGCACCGTGAGGGTGGGATGCCGGTCGAAGACACCTCCGAACACCATGCCGTTGATCATGAGCTCCACCGACTGGTGCCCCTGCGAGACGCTCAATTGTCGCAGCAGCATCATGTCGCCCGCGGTGTTGGCCCACGCGGGGTCGAACCGAGCCGGGTTGTAGCCCACGTGCAGCAACGCGATCATCCCCAGGTCCTCGGCGGCCGACCAGAGTGGTTCGAACGACGGGTGCATCGGCGGCACGCCCGCGGCGGGGATCGTGCCCACGAGGAAGCACCGGCTCCCGCGCGCACGCATGCGCTGCAACTCGCGCACTGCGGTGGCGACGTCGGTGTAGTCGAGGCACGTCACCGGCAGCAGGCGGTCGGTGCGCGCCGACACCGCGTCGGCGAGCCAGGAGTTGCAGGTATGGATCACGTCGCGCGCCAGCGCGCGGTCGTCGAGGAACCGCGCCGCGAACATCCCCTCCAGGCAGATCACGCTCTCGAGGTCGATCCCGTTGTCGTCGAGCCACGCGACCCGCACGCCCGCGTCGGCCTCGCCGTGCATCGAGGACCCCTCGTAGCCGTAGCCGTCGCGCTGCTCCTGCCCGAGGATCGCCGCGATGCCCGGTGGCAGGAGCTGCTCCGTGGACGGCCACTCCTCGCGTGGGACGTCGGCAAGGATGTCACCGACAACCGCCTTCGTCGTGGCGTCGGCGACGTCGAACGCGGGGAGACGCCCGGCGAGCGCCGGGTACCGGTCGAGCCAGGCCGCACCGGGCTCGAAGTGGGAGTCGACGTCGATGACGGGCACGGATCCTCACCTCTCCCGGCCTGCGACAGGCCGCCGACGACACCGTAGATAATAGCGATGTTACATTGTTGGCGGCGCGGTGTCCAGCGCGAAGTGGTCGTCGGGGGCGGTTCCGCTGCGCACGATGGCGCGCTCGTCGGTACCGAGGTACGACGCGATCACCCGAGGGTCGTTCCGCACGGCGGCGGGCATCCCTTCCGCGATGATGCGTCCGGCTTCGAGGCAGTAGACACGATCGCTGATCGACATGATGAGCGGCATGTCGTGTTCGATCACGAGCATCGACGCGCCGAGCTCGCGACGGATCTCGACGACGAGAGGGCCGAACGCCTCCGTCTCACGCTGCGCGATCCCGGCGGTCGGCTCGTCGAGACACAGGACGCGTGCGCCGAGCGCGAGCAGCCCCGCGAGCTCCACGATCCGCCGGGTGCCGGTGGAGAGCTCGCCGATGTACGTGTCGGCGTACCGCCCGAGCCCGAGGAAGTCGATGAGCTCGTCCGCCTGCCTCCGCTTGGCGCTCTCGAGCCGGCGCGAGCGGGTCAGGAGCACCGTGGCCGTGAGAAGGCCGGTCTTTCCCCGGGCCTCGAGCGCGACCTCGACCGTCTCGCGGACGGTGAGCTCGGGGAACAGCGCGGCGGCTTGGAACGTCCGGCCGAGGCCGCGGGCAGCGCGCTTGGCTGCGCGCACGTGTGACACGTCCTCCCCCAACAGCTCGACGGCTCCGCTGCTCGGGACGAAGCCGCCGATCGCGTTCATCAGGGTCGACTTGCCGGCGCCGTTCGTGCCGATGAGCCCGACGATCTCGTTCGCGTGCACCTGGAGCGAGACCTGGTCGACGGCCACCAGCCCGCCGAATCTCACCGAGACCTCCTTGGTCGCGAGGGCGGGGCCGTCGAGCACGAGATCCGGTCGGGCACGGGCCGTCACGGATGCGGGCGGAGCCTGGGGCGT